>SUYL01000056.1 GCA_015060445.1 Bacteroidales bacterium | reverse complement strand
GGCCCATCTTTCTCTCTTCACTTTTTCCATATTACACTAGTTTATCGGTTAACACAGGCAAACCTATGGAATTCAGATGATTTAATGAAGTGATAGGGTAAATTTATCCTATGTATTTTTCTTAAGAAAAGCAAAATTGCCAAAAACAGGAAAATAGTGGTGCTGGAGGGACTTGTGGAGGGTGTTTGCAATTTTCTGCGCAGAGAAAAAAAGCGCCCACCTGTCCACGCAGATGGGTGCATTTTATTGGTGATTGGTGTCCGGATGAAAGTTACACCTCCACCAACTCGTATTCTCTGGTGCCGAGGCCTATTTCCTGTGCGTACTGGAGGCCGGATTCCCAGTCGGTATCGGGATGAATGTGCTTGAAGAGTTCTTCCCCGTGGGCAGATGCATGGCCTGCGCAGCCGCAACTGGCGCTGTTGCCGGCGCCGTTTCCGTCTCCGTTTCCGTCTCCGTCTCCGTTTCCGCAGCCGCAACCTGAGACAGAGTCCTCGTTCTCTGGAGTCTCTTTCCAGCCGTTGATTACAGGGGCTTTGTTTACGAGGTCGGCACAGGCCTGGTCAAGGGCTACAGGGTCGAATGATGCCATCATGCCAAGGTCAGGCACAAGGGCTACGTCGTTGTGGCCCCAGCAGTCACATTCCGGTGATACATTCATAATCAAACTTATATGGAAGTTGGGCTTACCCTGAAGCACCGCCTTGGTATATTCTGCAATCTTGCAATTGAGCACTTCAGATGTGTCCCACTCTGCAAGGACTGCAGCCGCATATTGGCACAATGCCACACACTGGCCGCAGCCTACACATTTGGTGTAGTCTATTACCGCCTTGCGGTCTGCCCCTACGGCAATTGCCCCATGGTTGCAGTTCTTCTCGCACACCTTGCAACCTATGCAGTTCTCCACATTTACTTTTGGCTGTGATGATGAGTGCAGTTCCAATTTGCCGGCAATTGAAGCACATCCCATACCAAGGTTCTTCAATGCTCCGCCAAAACCTGCCTGCTCATGCCCTTTGAAATGGCTTATTGAGATAATTATGTCTGCATCTGCAACGGCCTGCCCTATTTTTGGTGCAGGGCAATATTTTGCCCCCTCAATTGGAATTGCAGAATAGTTGGTACCCTTTACGCCATCTGCTATAATTACATTGGCATTAACTGCAATTGGGTTGAATCCGTTTACCATTGCACTGTGCAAGTGATCCACTGCATTGTCCCTCTTCCCTTTGTACAGTGTGTTGGCATCTGTGAGGTAGGTCTTTGCTCCAAGTGAATTGAGCAGATCCACTACTGTTGCCACATAGTTTGGTCTGATGTAGGCCATATTTCCAGGCTCTCCAAAGTGGAGTTTTACTGCTGTGTATTGTCCTTCAAAATTAATTTTCTCAATTCCTGCAGCCTTAATCATGTTGCGGAGTTTCTTAAGAAGATTTACCCCCGGCTTGCAACGCAAATTTGTGTAATAAACCTTAGATTTTTCCATAATTATCTGTTTACCCTTACTATTCTTATTCCGTCGTTGCTTTTGCGGGCATTTACGTAGTCGTGTATGCTCTTTTCATCTATAACCACTTTGCCGTCTGCCTGTGAGGCGTGAATAAATCCAACCTCACCGTTCTCCTTGTGATATACCAGGGCAACGTGGGCTATATCCAACCCCTCCACAGTACTGTTGAAGCCCAGGATATCCCCATCCTTGAGCAGGTGCTCCATCTTCCTCACATCTGCTTTTGGAATTACAAAGTAATCTGTAAACTTGTTCAAATTCTTCTCCATCTCCACAATCCGGGCAATCTCTGCAGGATTCTCCTTCAACTGTTTGTATGAACCTGTGTGGGTACTCATGAATGAGAATCTTTGTCCCGACAAATTGTCTCCACTCAGCACATCCGTAATTTCTCTAAATATCCCCCTTGCAGCACCCTGCCTTATCCATTCACTGGTATAGTGCAATCTGCTGGAATAACCGTCAACTTTCCCGTTGCGGTAGCGGAGTTTCTGCACGGTAGCACAGAGGCTGTCGGGATTATCCAAACCTCTCTTTGCATTGAGGGCCATTGCAAGGCAACTCTCTACAAAGAGGATGCAGTCTGTCTCAACAAGGGATACTTTAAGTTTCTCCGGTATCTGCTCCAGAGATCCTGCCACGTAGTCTGTTCCAAGCATCTGTTTGGCAGCAATGATCATAAGTTCTGGGACACTCTTGTCCTGGTTGGCAAGAAGTTCCTTGGAAATTCTGCTGTATTTTTCTACTGTCTGTTTTGACATGTTCCCTTCTGCTACGCTTTGTGCAGAGACGGCTGCAGGGGCCAGCATGGCCACAACAAGAAGAATTTTTAATGCTGTTTTCATATTTTGCAATTATGTTGTATTAACAAATTTAAACAATATTTTCTTTTTGGGATCAGTTGAATATCTCAAATGTGAATTTTATCCCCACCTTATCCCATTTTGTAACCTCTCCTCCCCAGAATAGCCCTACATTGAAGATATTTGTACCAATTCCATAGCCCAACTCAACATAGGGATCCATAACATCTACCAGCAGCATGTTGCAATAGAGTCTCTCCTTGGTTATATATTTTACATTCCTCAGGAGTGTGGGCACAAGCAACAGCGGGGCGTCATATTTCACATTGGCCCTCAGGTATTTGTCTATCTCATTGTACTGCACTGTATTGAGGAGGTGGAAGGAGCCTCCTATATCATCTTCCCACCCTTCGGGAAGAATATTCCTCTTCAAGTTGTTGAACTGTGCAAAATAGAGGTGTTCATAATCATAGAAGAGCCCGAAACCCACCCTGTAATGGAGGGTGTGCATAGGCCCCACAGCAACTTTCTGCTGCATGTCAAACTCCAGTCTGTTGTAACGGGTTGTGCTGCTCATAACCCCTTTAAATGCATGTGCGAAGTTGAGTGTAAAGGTAGGATATCGGGAGTAAAGGTATGTTTTCCTGTCCCCATCCATATAATAGTACTGGTGCGGGGTGTATTGCAGTTCCACCTCGGGTACAAAGGCGGTATATCTGTTGGTGGAGTTGTGTATCTCTATATATTGCCTCAATGCAACATTTGTACTTATAGTAAAGCCGTTGGCTATCTCCACCTTGTGTCCTACCATGGCGTATGAAGACCTGAATCCGTTCATGGTCTCGGAAATACTGTCGGTCTGGGCCTCCTTGGAGCGTGCAAAGAGTTTGTTGTCATTACCTACATCCATAAAAACTTTCCCCAAACGGCGCGGAGCATAATTGATTTCTCCCTGCATCCCCCAATAGAACTCATTGTACTTGAAGTTGTAGCCAATCCTCGGCTGCAGAGCAAAATATTTGTCGTTGCTGAGACTCTTCATATACCTGAGTTTCTGAGTATAGGAAAGGCCATGGCTTGTTGAATAGTGAAACAGTATAGGACTTACAATGGGAGAAAACCGCAACTCCCCCACCTCCCTCAAATCCAGAGAATGGTTCCTTACCATAAACTTCCCGAAAGCCCCCCTACTACTCCCTCTATCTCTCTTCTTCCCGACAACTTCTTCTTTTGTCTGTGAATTGCCCGATTCCTCCCTGGAGAGAGAATCCCTGAAACTTACAATTTGCCTGGCAAGAGAAGAGAGGGTATCTACCTCATGGTTGTAGAGAAGTGTAAGGTCCAGTTCCTCCCTCCCGTCTGATACACCTGTGGTAATGCGCCTTGGGGCAATCTTTTCATAATTTATGACAGAAGAGTAATCGCCCCTTAGAGCCGTTCCAAGAATATTCACATCTGTAGTCATGGATATCTTTCTTGGGAGAAACTCGTCGGGAGCAGACTCATTGCCCATATAGAAGGATGCTTCATACTCTATGAACTCCATTCTGCCATTGAAATGCATTTCCCTCACACTCCAGTTTCGGGAAGAGACTACCATGTGACCTGTTATGAATTTGTAACTCTGCAGGGTTGGGACAAAGGAGATCTTATGGAAAGTGCTTCCGTTTTCCACCCAGGTAGAATCTACATTAAAATCATAATATTTTCCCGACTTATATGCCAATGGGGAATAGATATACCCGTAAATATATTGTGAATAAGGATTCAACTTAACATTTGGGGCTACTACCAGTTCCATATGCTCCTCAAAAAAACGTTTCTTGTTGTGGGTAATTGAGTATAATGTCTGGTTGTAGATATTGGGATTCGTAAAGGTAAGCCCCCCTATGAACTCAGCATAATAATGGTTCGACCCGTCATCAATGAGGTTAAGGTACGGTATGCTTTTAATAAAATTGCCCCTTTTGAGGATATCCATATTGCCACTAATATAGAAATTGGCAGTATAGTCGGGGGTAACACCACTGATATCCAATGCACTCTGCCTAAGGTGGCGCATAACGGAATCTGCCTCAATCTCTGCCCCCAGCAAAGCGGAATCTGCCTCAACCTCTGCCCCCCGCAAAGCGGAACCTGCCTCAATCTCTGCCCCCCACAAAGCGGAATTGCAGAAAAGAGAAAACACAAATAATAATATGTAGAGCCACTTTCCCATAAAAAACAGATTCACCTCACATAAAAAATGCAGATTCAAACGTAAAGTTAGCAAGATTTATCAAAAAAAATTTTTTGGAATGAAAAAAATTCCTATCTTTGCACCCGCTAAAGGCAACAAGCCAGGCGGGATTGGTCCAGTAGCTCAGTTGGATAGAGCAACAGATTTCTAATCTGTGGGTCAGGGGTTCGAATCCCTTCTGGATCACAAAAACCGACTCGCTAGCTCAGCTGGTAGAGCACGACACTCTTAATGTTGGGGTCCAGGGTTCGATCCCCTGGCGGGTCACGGAAAAAGCTTCAGAATACGTTCTGGAGCCTTTTTTTTGTGCACATTTTGGACACATCTCCCAGTTTCTCCGGGAATGTTTCTCCGGGAATGTTTCTCCGGGAATCTCCTCCGCGTCCACAAAACGCCCCCATCCGTGGACAAATGCCACCTGCGGGCACCATACATCCACACCAGGCACCCTCTGTGTGGACAAAAGTCATCTCCCGCACCAAACTTCCACAAAAAGCACCCCCTGTGTGGACAGGCGGCAACTATTCTCCTCTGCGCCCACAAAAACGCCCCCATCTGTGGACAAATGCCACCTACGGGCACCATACTGTCTTTC
>SUYL01000055.1 GCA_015060445.1 Bacteroidales bacterium | reverse complement strand
GCGGGCTTTCAAGCAGTTTCAAGATACTTTTCAATGAGAGCCGTGTAACGCCTGGAACGGTAACGGCTGTTCCACAGCCATACGCATCGGCACACCGTTAAAGGCAGGAATGGCATTCTGCGGTAATTGCGGAAAGAAAGTAGGATAACTGATTGATGGAGCCTCTCTCTCCGCTGAAAAAGAGGCTTAAGAGATTATTATCATCTTCTTAAGCCTCTTTTCTTTTGCTAACCACCCGAAAATTACTTGCCCTTTTCCGCCTCAATTACATCAAACATGGTTTTAAAGGTGTAGCCTTTTTCCTTGAGTCTGTCTATTATTTCACCGAGGTAGGTGTAAGGGCGGTCTGCGTCGGTTCTGTCGGGATAATTCATTGCGTGGATAAGGAGGATAACGCCGTTGAAGGTGTTCTGTTTTTCATATTCCCACAACTGCTCCAGAATCATTTCTGTTGAGTGGTAGTTGTCGGCTCCCGGACTTGTCCAGTCCATGCCTGTTATGAATCCGCTGGTAGGGTTTACCAGTCTGTATCCCATATCTTTCATTACATCTACAGCCTTCTGGTCGTAAACTTCGTATGGAGGGATGAGCCAGCAGTACTGGTCTTTGGTGAGACCGTAGCCCTCAAGTCTGTTCTCCATTATTGCAAAGTCTGCCCTCAGGGAGTCTTCGCTTACAAGGGAGATGCTGCGGTCGTTTTCGTCGCACAGCAGCAGGTGGGCATATGAGTGTGATGAGAGGTAGTGTCCCCCGTTTATTATCCTGCGTACAGGCTCCTGGTATTTTTCAACGTCAAAGCATACCCCTGTAGGGAAGAATGAACCCTTTACCCCTTTTTTCTCCAGTGTGTTGAGTACCGGAACAACGCCGTCAAAGTTCTCAAATCTGCCGGAGTCGGCATGGCTGTAGTGTCCTGTAAATACCAGATAGACCTCTTTGTTCTGTGGATTGATTTTTTCCACAACGCCATATTCGTCTGTTACGAATACCGGTGCTGAAGGTTTGTTATTTCCGCAAGAAGAGATTATTGCTGCCATTGCAAGCAAAAAGAATGTGTAAAATATGCTTTTCATAATGTGATGTGTAAATATAAATTTTACGCAATTTACTTAAAATTGTGCAAAAATCATATTTGGCGGGAATATATAGAGTTTATCTCACCCTGTTCCTGATGAAATGCTGTCGGGAGTAGGCGAGGAAGAGGATTACGCCAAGGAGGTTTACTGCAAAGGCTGTCCAGAATGCGGCGTAGTAGCCCAGGTGCTCTGCAACGGAGCCGCCGGCAAGGATGCCCAACCCCACTCCAATGTCCCAACTTACCAGCAGGGTTGAGTTGGCTGTTCCCCTCTGATCGTTTGAGGCCAGGTTGAGGAACATTGTCTGGAATGCGGGGAACATGTGGCCGTTGCCCAGGCCAATTATGAGTGCTGCACCGTAATAGCCCCAGTGGTTGTGGAGGGCGGCAAATACCAGGTATCCTATAACAGCTATTGCTACCCCTATGGAGGCGTTTTCTACAATCTTTCCCTCCCTGAGGGTGCGGTTCCCCACCAGGCGGGATAGGATAAGTCCTATGGAGAGGAGCATGAAGAACATGCCGGTTCCACCGGTGATTCCCAATTCGTTTTTGCCGTATATGGCAATGTAGGTTGCAAGTACTCCGTATGAGAATGCGTAACAGATCATGCAGATTCCCTGACTCCACCCTTTGAGAAGAATGAATCTGTCCAATGATATCTTTCTGGATACTTTTACTGTCTCCCTTTTCTTGAGGTCCAGGGTCCAGTTTATTCCCAGTCCTATTGCAGATACAATGAATGCCATCCAGAAGAGGATGTCATAACTCTGGCAGGTACCGTATATCATAAGGGCTACTGTGGGTCCAATGGCGGTGGCAATGTTGTTGCTCAGGCCGTAATATCCAATCCCTTCTGCCCTGCGGGTAGGGTGGAGGACATCTATGGCTACCGTGCTGTTTGAGACTGTTGAGGCCCCAAACGGTGCTCCGTGGAGTGTCCTTACTATTGCAAACAGTACCAGCGACCCAGCAGCAATATATCCCAGAAAAAGGGCACAGAAGATGGCGTAACTAACAAGAAGGACCACCCTGCGGGGGAAACTGTCTACCAGATACCCGCTGAACGGTCTTATAATAAGTGCAGTTAGGGTGTATCCAGACAGCACTATCCCTATCATCTGCTTGTCTGCACCGAATGTCTCGCTCAAATAGAGCGGGAGGAGAGGGGTGAGGAGCATGAAGGAGAAGAAAATCATGAAATTGGCACACCACACTTTAAGGTAGTTGCTGTTCCACAATTTTTCTTTATGTAATTCTGTCTCCACTTCCTTTTCCATCTCTTAGAACAAATATCCTGTATTAATGTAGAATGCTCCGTTTCCGTCCTGTTTGCTGTATTTGCCTACAGGTTTGCCATATTCAAGGCATACAATGAAGTTCTGGTTCATTATGAACCTGAATCCTGCTCCCAGGGTAATGTGCGGCTTGTCCTCTGCAAGGCCCATTGCCCTGTATGAGTTGTAACTGCTCATGGCCTTGTTGAACTCCTCTATAGTTGGGAACTCGTTGGCTGTGCGGCCGAACGACATGTCGTACTCTTTGGTTACCATTGTTCCGTCGCTGAAGCAGTTGAGGCCAAGGGCAATGTTCTGGTTACCCATGGTAAAGGTTGCAAACCTCCATCTGAATTCTGCGTTGTATGATGCCATGTCAAGACCCTGTACGCGGTTACGCATTATTCCGCGGATTGTACGGAAGCCTCCCATGCCGTCGCGGTCGTATGACTGCCCCATTGTGGTTATATACGGAAGCACGTAGTATGGAGCATCGTCACCGAATGTGCCCTGGTAGTTGAGCCTGTATGCAAATGTGAGTTTGTCATTCTCAATTACAGGTACATAGTGGCGCAGTGTTGCCGAGTATTTGTAGTACGGGTTTGAGGTGCCCAGCCATTTTGGGGCAAGGGTTACATGGGCTTCAGCCCATACTCCCCTTGATGGGGCTGCCTCCTTGTCGCGGGTGTCGTACAGCAGTCCAAGACGGAGTGTGCTGTTGGTGCCACCGTCTGCAACATCGTCGGGAATAATTCCCCATTGGCGGTAAAGTTCAAAGATGGTAGGTTCGTTATCCGGAAAAACCTCATCTTCATCTTTGTTCTTGTTTATCTTGTTGCGGTTTATTGCATCCTGTTTGAAGTGGCTCAGATGGTATCCTGCCTCCCAGAAGAGTCTGTTGTCCCACAAGTTACCTATGAAGTCTGCCTTAAAGAGGGCTGCAAGGCGTTTTGTGCGGTATTTTGGGGTGTAGATGAAGGAATCTCCATCTTTTCCGGCCTTAACTTTTTCGTGGTCATAGAATGACTGGTATCCGTTGAATCCGTAGAAATCCATTGCGTTGTCGTTGGTTACGGCAAGTGCTGTTGAAAAACGGATTCCGGGGATAAGGAATTTGCTGTCGTATGAAACTACAAACAACTGGGATCCTTTTGTGAAGAAAGATGCTTCAAAATACCATTGCTGACGGGTATTTGGGTAAACGGTTCCGTCACCGAAATCATATATGTTCAGAAGGGCTCCCAACTGGAATCCCTTGTCTGCATCAAATGCAACTGCAGGGAGAGGGCCAAAGTTGTACCCTTTCTTTACAATTTCCTTTTTATCTTGTGTTCCGTCCTGTGCATAGATCACAGATGGAACCATAACGGCTGCAAGAAGCAGAGTAATGAAAAATTTCAGTTTCATTATAGGGCTATTTTAGATTAAGTACTATTTCCTGTATTTTGCTGTATGTTTTCCTCAATTTGCCGTTGAGGAGCAATTTTATGTCTGAAAGTTCAAGCCTGAAGAGCCTCCACATCTCCTGTGCCGCAATGGGGGCCGGGAGTACAATGGCGGTAAATGTCAGTGCCCACTCCCAAGGGAGCAGGGCAAAAGCAACTGCTGAGTAAATTATTACCAGTAAAGGCCATATGAGCAGGTTTATAAGATAGCGCACAGAGTTGCGGAATGCATGGTCCTTGAGCAATTTGAACCCTATACTGCTGAGAAGGAAAATGGGGAGTGTAAGTATTGCTGCCGGAATGCAGTAAGGGAGAAGTATCCAGAACAGGATAAATCTGAGTACCCTTACAATATATGGGAACCTGCTGGTGAGTGAAGAGAGGCTTATCTTCTGCGATGTGCGCATCCTGTATGCCTGCCTTCCAAGTTCCATGAGTTCTGCGGCCTGCTGAGGCTTTTCCTCCTTGAATCTTGCTATTGCTGCAGTTGTAATGGCATTTGCCTCAAAATGGGCAAGACGGCGTGGAATGGAGCCTGCAGGTGCGTTCTGCAGCAGTCTCTTCCTCTGTGGCCTCATTGCTGCTGCGCAAATCTCGTATGTAGCCTCGTAGTCCCCGTCATTAGGGATGTACATGATAAGGGATTTCATCCTTTCTGCAAGAAGATCCTTCATCCTGTTCATCTGCTCCTGTGGGGTAAGTTCACAGTTCTCAGCAATGAACTTCCCTACATTTATAGGTTTCCCAACCTTTACGTTTACAGTGGAGCGGAATCGGAAAAAGTTTCCGTACTGCATTCCTACCGGTACAATGTACAAGGGGGTATCCGGCATAAGTTCCTGAGCCTGGAATGCTATGCGGAAAATACCCTTAGAAAGGGGCTGGGCAGAGTGTTTTGCCTGGTGCTGCCCTTCGGGGAAGATACAGAAAGGTACCTTGTCCTTGAGTACATCCACTGCCTTTTCTATGGTCTCGTTGTTCTTCTTAACCTCATTTATACCGTCACGCATGCGCATTATGGGCATAATTTTAAGGAATGTGAAGATCTTAGCCAGTGTAGGCTGCTTGAAAATATCTGCGCGGGCAACAAATACCTTGGGTTTCTTGTCCATTGCAAGTATGACAAGGGCATCCATAAGGGCATTGGTGTGGTTTGGAGCATAAATTACCGCACCGTCTGTGGGAACATTTTCAAGACCGTTGTATTTGATTTTCCTGTACGAGAGTTTGAGGAGAAAATCCACATAATGGCGCAGGAAACTGTAGAGCCTGTCACGGTCCTGTATTTTTCTTTTTTTCATAATTATCCTTCAATGGGTTTTCTGCGGAACATGTAAGCAACTGTGAGTCCCGATATTATATGCCATATACCCCACCATGCTGTAATGATGAGCATTCCACCGTAATGGCCGTGCCAGATTGCAGGGGGAAAAATTGCCGGATTGAACAGCAGGATGAGTCCCAGCCCGGAGTTCTGGATTCCAACCTCAATGGTCAAAGTCCTGTAATCCTTTACAGGAAGTTTTGCCAGTTTGCCTCCAAAATAGCCGGTAGCCAGAGCGAATCCATTATGTATCAATACTATAATACAGATGTAGTGCAGGTTTTCAATGAACAATTGGAAATTCTGTGAAAACGATACAATCACCATTCCAATGAAGAGCAGTATTGAGATATATTGTGTAGGCTTGGTAATCTTTTTTGTAAGTCCAGGATAATATTTTGCACACAGGATACCCAAAAAGATAGGAACTCCCAAAAGCAGAAGTATCTGCTCAAGCATAGGGAAGAACGGTATCACCAGCGTAGGGATATTGCTCCTTATGGCAATTATCTGGCTGTAGAGCGAGCCCCACAGGAAGAAGTTGAATGGGGTAACCAGGGGGGCGAATGCTGTGGTTATTGCGGTAAGGGAAACGGAGAGTTCAATATTTCCCCTTGAGAGTGATGATATGAAGTTGGAGATGTTTCCTCCCGGGCAGGATGCTACCAGAATCATACCCAATGCAACCATAGGGGTTATAAAGGGAGAGAGGATAAGTGCGGCGGTAAAAGTTACAGCGGGAAGCCCTACCCATTGCAGCAGTATTCCAACAATTACAGATTTTGGGTTTCTGATTACATCCTTGAATGTCTGGAGTTTTATTCCAAGGGCAACTCCGAACATTACAAAAGCAAGGATTACATTCACAATGGCCATCCCCCCTTCGCCAAAATTTATGCTAAGGGCATTGAGGCCTTCCAATTGTTCTTTCATACATATAGGTTTAGTGGTCCGCAAAGATACAATATTATTCTCAAAATATGCTACTTTGCTTATTTATACCCATTTATATGCAAGAGGTATATTTATTTTCCCCCACAATTATCAGAGGAGACTTCCAATGATTTTTACTATGAATGCAGCCAGCCAGGCCATGGTGCAACTGTACAGGGTCATGAAAAGGGCCCATTTGCCTCCCGCCTCCTTTTTGATTCCAGCAATTGCAGCAATACAAGGTATGTATATGAGAATGAAGAGCATCATGGAGTATCCCACGGTCGGAGTGAAAATCCTTTGTCCAATTTTTGGACCCTTCTCATATTTCTGTTCCACAAGTTTGTTCTGCAGGGTTACTTCAGAATCGTCGGGAGACTGGTAGAGGACCCCCATAGAACTGAGGATAAGTTCTTTTGCCGCTATACCGGTAAAGAGGCTCACTCCAATCTTCCAGTCATAATCCAGAGGTTTGAATACAGGTTCCACAAATTGTCCTATCTGGGAGATGTATGACTGCTCAATCTGCTCATATTTCTGCTCTGCCTGCAAAGAGAGTACCTGCGCTTCAATTTCCCCTGCAGGTGCCCCGCTCTGTTCCACCTGAGTTATGAGAGCATCGTAATCTTTTGAGAACTCTGTCTTGTGAGGGAAATACCCCAGTGCCCATATAAAAATTGAGCCGGCCAGGATTGTTGTACCCATTTTGCGCAGATACTGCTGGCTGCGGCCCCACATGTGGTTGAGGGAGTTCCTTATGGTTGGCATCCTGTAAGGAGGGAGTTCCATTACAAACGGAACATCATCCTTGCTGTTGAAGAATTTCCTTAGCATAAATGCCGTAAATACGGCCATGAGCATACCTATAAAATAGATGGAGAAGAGGATTGCCCCCTGCCATTTCGTGAACAATGCAGTTACAAACAACATGTATATGGGATACTTTGTACTGCACGACATAAACGGTATCATCATTATGGTAATGAGCCTGTCGCGCCTGTTCTCAAGGGTACGGGTAGCCATAATTGCCGGCACGTTGCAGCCGAATCCCATAATAATTGGGATTACAGACTTTCCGTGCAGCCCAATCTTGTGCATGATTTTATCCATAAGGAATGCAACCCGGGCCATATATCCGGTATCCTCCATAAATGAGAGGAACAGGAACAGAATCATTATCTGAGGAAAGAATACAATTACACTCCCCACACCCGCAATTGCCCCATCTACAATAAGGTCCCTTGCCATTCCTGCAGGGAGTATCTTCCCGACAGTTTCACAAAGCCATGCCACACCGGCATCTATCCAGTCTGTAGGGGCCTGTCCAACGGTAAAGGTCAACTGGAATGTCAGATACATGAAGAAGAAGAACAGCGGAAGTCCGAACCACTTGTGGGTAAGGATATTGTCCAACCTGTATTTCCGTCCCTGCACATTGTTGGCGGCAGGGGTGTATGTCTCCTCCAGGGCACCGTGTATGAAGGCGTATTTGGCGTCTGTAATAATTGAGGCGGAGTTGTCGTTGTACTCCTTTTCAATCTTCTTTACCTGCTTTGCAGCGCACTCCAGAATCTCCTGTGTCCCCTCTATGGCCTCAATCCTCTTAATGAAAACAGAATCCCCCTCCAGCAGTTTTATTGCGGCATATTGGGGGTGTATCTTGTCCTTGAGTTCCTCGTTCTTCTTTATAAGTTGCTTTACCTCCCTCAGAGAGTTGTTTATGGTTGTACCATAGTTAAGGTGGAAATGCCTGTAATCCGAGTCGGAATCTGAGTACATTGCAATTATCCTCTCAAGCAACTCCTGCAACCCTTCCCCTCTGGTGGCAACAACAGGGACAAACGGGATACCTATCATTTTGCCCAGAAGTTCATAGTCAAACTTGTCACCCTTGAGTTCCAGTTCGTCGTACATGTTCAGGGCAACCACAACCTTTATGTTCATGTCAATGAGTTGGGTGGTGAGGTAGAGGTTGCGCTCCAGATTGGATGCATCAATAACATTCACAACCACGTCGGGAAGAGTATCCAGAAGATGCCTCCTTACATAAAGTTCCTCCGGGGTATATTCACTCATGGAATAGGTGCCGGGGAGGTCTGTGATGTTAATTGTATAGCCGTTGTGGAAGAATTGTGCTGTTTTAAGGTCTACGGTAACACCACTGTAGTTGCCTGTTTTCTCATTCCGGTTGGCGGCTGTGTTGAAGAGGGTTGTCTTTCCGCAGTTGGGGTTTCCCACCAATGCCACATTTATGGTATTTATCTCATTGTGTACCCTCTGCATAAAGGCTTCATCTGTTGGAATTGTCCCCCCCTCAAAAGGGTGATCATAATTGTGGTACTCCTCTTTTGAGACTATCTCAATGAGATTCCCCTCATTCTTCCTCAGCGAAATGCGGTACCCCATTATCTCAATCTCCATGGGGTCTCCCAACGGGGCCTTCTTTATTACCCTAACTGCAATTCCGGGAACAAATCCCATCTCGGTAATGCGCTTGCGGAATGCTCCGTAGCCCTTTACCTTGGTTATTATACCCTCCTGTTGGGGGGCCAGATCTGACAATATTCTTACGTTACCGGACTGCATGCTTGTACAACACTTCTAATTTGACGCGCAAATATAGCCAATTAGGTGACCGGTTGTAATCACTAATTTAAGGTATTCGCTCTCCAATTGCCCCGATGGAGGGATTTTTCGTAAATTTGCAGAAAAGATGGCAGATGAAGAAACTGAAAAAGAAATGAAAAAGAAACTGAAAAGAATACTTGCTTTTGTTGCTGCAGTTATTGCTGTGGTGTTTTATATAGCAGATGAACTTGACATATCTTATGGACAGGAGGGCTCATCAAATGCACGGATCCCGGAAAGTATTCACCAACTTGAGATACCGCAAATGACCGGTTCTGTGAATTCCCAAAGAGTGGAATATCTTGGCTTTTCACTTTCATACAATTCCCTTACCCGCCTTCCCAACTGGGTGGCATGGGAACTCACCTCAGAAGAGGCTCAAGGGGAGTTGCCAAGGAAGGACCGTTTCAGGCAGGATCCCCAAATTATGGGACCTCAGGGTGACAAGGGAGACTACAAGCATTCCGGCTGGGACCGTGGCCATATGGCACCTGCGGGAGATTTCAAATGGAACGGGGAGGCAATGGATGAAACGTATTATTTTACAAATATCTGTCCTCAGAACACCCAACTCAATACTGGAGACTGGAAGGAACTGGAGGAGCAGTGCCGCAGGTGGGCAGTGGAGTATGGAAAGATATACATTGTGTGTGGCCCCATCATAGAAGACAACAGGCACGGAAAACTGGGGGAAAATGAAATTGTTATTCCCGACAAATTTTACAAGATTGTCCTGGCACAGGGGAATGGCGGTTACCATGCGGCCGGGTTCCTGTTTGTAAATCCCCCTCAGAGGAAATCCAAAATAAGTGGCAAGCCGCCTGTAAAGCGCCCACTGGAATCATACCTTGCAACAATTGATGAAATTGAGGGGATCACAGGAATTGATTTTTTCCCCTCATTGCCGGATGAGACTGAAAATGCGCTTGAGTCCCGCAAACAGATGATACCATAATAATCTGTCGGGAAGAGGAAATGTTACCAGAAGATTTCCGGTTCCTTGCGCGGCTCAGTGAAGTTCTTCTCCAGAATCTCCTTGTGTTCAAGGTAAGTGGGGTCTGAAAAAAACTTTGCTTTGGTCTTGCATTTCTTTACACATGCACCGCACTTTATGCAAATTCCCGGCACCTCCGCACAATTTGCAGGATTTATGGCTCCCATAGGGCACAGCATGGCGCAGATGCCGCAGTTGTTGCATCTCTGGGGGTCGGTTTCCGGTTTAACTTTGCGGATGTCTATGCTGCTGTTTTTCTTGCTTTTGGCATTGTAGAACTGGTAAGGGTACGGATTCCCGGGAACTTCAATCAGGTGCTCCGGAATTTGGCCTGATGCAATTTTTGCTGCTATATCCTTTCCAAAACTCTCCGCAATTGAAAGGTCCGTTGCATCCGGTCTTCCCCCTCCCAATGTGTATGAGAAGGAGTGCTCCCCTATGAATGCACCCGCTGCAATGCAGCGGAAACCGTTTCCGTGCATAATGTCCCTCAACTCAATGAGGGCATCGTCAAAAGCCCTGTTCCCATATACCACAACCGGTATTCCTATTGCCCCGTTCCCTTTAATGGATGCAAAGAAATCCCTAATCAGATTGGGTACCCTTCCAATATATACCGGTACACCGAATACCACTATATCCTTGTGGGAGAAGGATGGCACCTGCTTCCTCTTGAGCGGTGTTGTTACATTCATTTCACCTGAAACGGTTCCGTTTGTGCCGGAGGTTGCCGGGTTGAGGTTTCCTGCAATGGCATTTGCAATGGCACATACAACTTTGCGGGTTGTATATGTAGGGCTGAAATACAGCGCAGTTATATTTGAAACAGTGATTTTTTCCATATAGCAAAGTTAAACAATTTTTTTACCTTTGTAGAAAAGGCAAGTTATGACTTCTACAATAAATACCAGAATCGCATATATTTTTACAGTTGCGGCAGTGCTGTTCCTTTGCGGATGCACTAAAGATGATACTCCCCCTGTGTCGGAAGAGGAGAGGATAGCCCTAAAGGCCAAGAAGTTTGTGTATGATTATACATCTGAGGCTTATTTGTGGAGATCCCATATTAATCCTTCTATAGATTATAAGAGTGCGGCATCACCGCAGGATCTCTTTGAGATGATGAGGTACAGGGAACTGGACAAGTGGTCGTATGTGTCGGACAACTCCCAGCAGGAGATGGAGGGATTCCAGGGCGTTTCCACCACATTCGGCTATTCATTGGCCTTTGGTACATTTACCAATATGCCGGATGTATATTTTGCGGTTGTTATGTTTGTGTATGACGGCTCTCCTGCCCAGCAGGCCGGGCTGGAGAGAGGGGATATAATTCTTACACTTGATGGCTCAACCCTTTCAAAGGGGAACTACACCCAACTCTACTATGCTTCCAAAGTGAACATAGGGCTTGGGGAATATACAGAGGAGGGGATAAGGGAGACAGGGGAAACAGTATCCCTTACCGCAGTGAAAATGTATGAAGATCCTGTGGTAACATCTAAAGTCCTTGATGTAAATGGTGTTAAGGTGGGCTATCTGTTTTATGCAGGCTTTTACGAGGAGTCGCACGGAAAACTTGTAGAGGTGTTTACAGATTTTCAGGCAGAGGGGGTAAAGGAACTTATTCTTGATTTGAGGTACAATCCGGGTGGCAATGCCAATACACCTCCATATCTGGCAAGCCTGTTTGCCCCAAGAAACGTGGTTAAGGAGCGCAAGGTATTCCTTACCCAGACATGGAACGACCTTTATATGAAATATTTCACCCAGAAGGGTGAGGATATGAATACATATTTTGTTCCGGGCATACCTGTAAACCTCAATCTCAGCAGGGTGTTTGTACTTACAACCGGCAATACTGCCTCTGCCAGTGAAGCCACAATATCGGGCCTTATGCCTTATATGGATGTTGTGAAGATTGGAGATTCCACATACGGCAAGTATTGTGGGGCTGCACTTCTTACCCCTATGGATTCAAATGGCAACAAGGATAGTGAAATAAGCAATTGGCTCCTGTCGCTGGTGGTATATAAATTTGTAAATGTGGAGGGCTTTACAGAATTCAAGGACGGTATTGCACCGGACTGCACAGTAGAAGACAGTGGACTGCTTAGAGGTATTCCGCTTGGAGACGGGCAGGACCCTATGGTTGCTGCAGCCCTTTCAATGATAGGGGGGACCAAAGCCGGGGCCCCTGCCGCCGACAGGTTGCCTGAAGGGATACGTATGATGCCTGAACTTGGCATCCGTCCATTCAAAGGGGGATATAATATTACAGGTTTAGATAAAGTTAACAATAAATAGAATGAAGAGGATTATAGTTTTTTTATTGGCGTGGTTTTCTGTTGTGGCAACCGCAGCGGCGCAGGAGAGTGATGATATGCAGAAATATCTGAGCAAAGGTGCTGTTCCCCTGGTTGGTGGGAAAGTTGTGTTTGCAGATTCTGTGAGCATTATTGCCGGGCATACTCCACAGCAGATTAATGCTGTTGCACGTGCATGGGTTGAGAAACTTTTGGGCAATGGAGACAAGGCCAGGAACAGGGTGGTTTCAGACAACGGAACTGAGGTTGTTGCGGCAGCCCAGATGGAGATAGTGTTCCAGAAGAATGCCCTTTCCTATGATAAGGCCATGATGAGTTATGTTCTCACCTTGAACTCTACAGCGGAGAAATGTGTGCTTAAAATGGACAGGATAAAATACAATTATGACGACGGCTCGGGTTATGATACCATTTTGGCTGAGGATTACATTACAGATGAGCAGGCTGTAAACAAGAAAGGTACCAGGCTGTATCCTGTTACAGGCAAGTTCAGGAGGAAGACAATTGATGCTGCAGAGGAGATTTTCAGTTCATTCAGGGAGGGACTTAAATATTATTCCCGTGAGGGAATGGCCCAGATTGTAAAGGATGCTCCCCATGTAATGGTTGCCGATACACGTACTCAGCAGAGTGCGCAGCCGGTGCAGCAGGTGGTAGAGGTGGTGGCGGAGCCTGCGGCAGTGAAGGCCGCAGAGGCTGTAGTGCAAAAGGGGCAGCCGGTGACACAGCCGGTGACCCAGCCGGTGCAGCAGGTGACCCTGCCGGTGCAGCAGAGCGGGCTGGAGGGGTACAGGAAGATTTCCCCGGAGGAGATAGAGGGCAACTTCATTAAGATGGTGGGGAAGGAGTGGATGCTCATTACTGCAGGAAACGCTGAAAAGTTCAATATGATGACAGCAAGTTGGGGCGGCATAGGAGTGCTGTACAACAGACCTGTTGCAATCTGTTTCATAAATCCTGCAAGATACACCTACAGCATAATGGAGAAAGGTGATACATATACCCTTACCTTTTATCCCGACAATTGCAGGAAGGCCCTTGAGTATTGTGGAACCAAGTCTGGAAGAGATGAGGATAAGGTGAAGGGATCTGGCCTTACCCCTGTACAGACAGAGAACGGGGCAATGGCATTCAGCCAGGCAACTATGATTATTGAGTGCCGCAAACTGGTTTCGCAGTCAATTTCACTGGATGCAATAAACAATGCCCAGGAGAGGGAAAAGAGGGCTATGCAGCCTATGCACAAAATGTATATTGGAGAGATTCTGAATGTGTGGGTAAAATAATCTGCATAAAGATACTAAGTAGTGGCCTGGGACAGTTCAAACAAGTCTGTTTCAGGCCATTTTTTTACCCGCATGAGGGCTTTTGTAATCTCCCTGTTCATTTGTCTGGCCAATCCCGGACCGTTCCACGATGAACTGTTTGATATGAACACCCATGAGTATCCGTCTTTCTGTGCTTTTATAAGAGCGCTGGTGCCAGCCATGGATCCGCTCCTGAGCCAGAATTTTGAACTTGAACTGGCCCATCCTGCAGGTTTTGCATTCTTGCCGTAAGGGGTCATGAAATCTATGCTTTCCGGGGTAAGAAAATCCTCCCTCCCCGGACACTTGTTAATGGCTGATACAAGTTTAAGGAGTTCTACAGGGGATGCAACCCACCCTCCGGCTCCGTATAGGCCATGAACATCGTTTCCTCCGTGGCTCTTCATTACCAGGGTGTCTGAACCGTCATAAGCCGGTACCGGTTCTGCCTCCTTTACCTCATAATAATCTACCTCATTCTCCCGGAATCCCTCAGAGTAATTGTTGGCCAGATGTATGTCATAGCAACCCATTGGTGCCAGAATTGAATCCTTTATATATGTTTCGTATGAAATTCCAGACACCTTCTCTATAACCTTTGAGAGGATGATGTATCCCAGATTGGAGTAATGGTACCATCCTCCCGGTTTGGCCCTAAGTTTCAGACGTGTGGCGTAATATACCATATCATCCATACTCAGGGGAAGGGGCTTGCCAAGGTATCTGGCAACAAGTTCCATGTTGAACGCCGCATCTCCATGTGGGTTGGAGAACCCGGAGGTGTGTCTGAGAAGATGTTCAACAGTAATCTTCTTTATGTTCTTGTCTCTGTAATGGAGGAACAGGGTGTCGTTGAGGATTCCCTCTTCCCCAAATACCGTATCCTGGGTAGAAAGTTGGCCAGTCTCCTGCAGATGCATTATTGCAACCGCTGTTATGAGTTTTGATACTGAGGCAACCCTGAAAATGTTCTTAACTTCACATATGGTGCTGTCTGCAGTATTGGAAAATCCGTACCCTTTGGCATACAGCAGACTGTCGTTCCTCATAAGGGCAAAGGACCCTCCCCTTATCCCCCAGTACCTCATGAAACGGAGGATTGCAGCATCAAATTTTTTTGTCTCCTGTATGTCGCACATGGAGTTATCCAGCAGGTGGTTGAGCGGTATAGGGGCCGGTTCTTCAACCTCCTCCGCACCTGACGCCTCACCCCCTCTGGATGTGCTGTACAAGTTTACAGCCACCACTGCAACAATTGTTGTGATGGCTATAAACAGAAGATATTTCAGTTTTGTGCTGCGCTCCATAAATGGCGTGCTATTTCTCAAGTTCTTTAACCATATCCTTTATCCTGGATATAAGGCCGGATACATTGAGTTTCTGAGGACAAACTCCGTTGCATGCACCGCAATCTATACATTTGTCTGCACGGGCTCCCTCCGGAACCATGTTGTTGTATGTTGCCAGGAATGCACGTTTCTTTTTGTTGAATTTGCTCTCCTTAGGCCCGTTCATGTCGGGAATATTGCTCTCCCTTACACATTTGTTGTATGCAGAGAATATTGCAGGGATGTCAACTCCAAATTTGCATGGCATACAGTAGCGGCAGGCGGTACATCCTATCCGTTCATATTTTCTGTACTCTGCAATTGCCTGTTCCAATGCTGCCCTCTCTTCCTGTGAAAGCGGTTTAAAGTTGCCGAATGTCTTGAGATTGTCTTTAAGATGTTCCATCTCTGTCATGCCGCTGAGTACGCAAAGTACATTAGGAAGTGATCCTACATAGCGGAAAGCCCATGATGCTATGGATTTTCCAGGTGCAGCCTTCTCAAGGATTTCGTTTGCATCAGGGGTGAGGCTTGCAAGTTCGCCACCCTTGAGCGGCTCCATAATCATGCAAGGGATCCCCCTTCTCTCAGCCTCCTTATAGAAGAATTCAGCCTCCTGGTCAACCCAGTCGATATAGTTTATCTGCAGCAGCACAAAATCCCACGGGTGCTTGTCCAGGATATATGTGAAGAGTTCCTTGCTTCCGTGGAATGAGAAGCCGAGCCTCTTTATCCTGCCAGCCTCCTTCTCTTTGGCAAGCACACCGTATCCTCCCAACTCTTCGTATGGTTTGTCATAATCCTCCTTCTCAGAGATTGCATGGCACAGGTAGTAGTCGAAATACTCTACACCGCACTGCTGCAATTGTGTCTCAAACAGTTCTTTTGCCTTTTCGGGGCTAGTGACGAGCCATCCCGGCATTTTGTTGCAAAGGGTGAAACTCTCCCTTGGATAATCCTTGAGGAGTGTACCTATAGCCTCGGCAGATTTGCCGTTATGGTAGTTCCATGCAGTATCATAATGGGTAATGCCGTTTGCATAGGCGTGGTCTATGAGGGCTTTTGATTTCTCCATGTCTATAGCCATGATCTTCCTTCCTCTGGCGTTCTTCTCTCCTGTGTCATAGGTAGGGAATCTCATACAGCCGTATCCCAGCAGCGAAATCTCTTTGCCGGTGATATTGTCCATCTTCTTAGCCATTACAAGGGTGCCGTTTGCAGCCTCTTCCTTAACTTTGCCTTTGCAGCCTGTAACAAGCGAATATCCGGCAGCAACAGCCAATGCGCCAAATCCAATGTGCTTGAGGGCTTGGCGGCGGGTCATCTTCTTATTGGTCTCCATTATATAATTGTATGATGTTTTCTTGGAATTTGGGGCTAAAGTTAAGTATTTTTTTATACTTTTACTAAATGTAAATAACGGACATTATGAGATTTATATTTTTGCTTTTGTTGTCGGCGGTACTGTTTGCCGCTCCGGGGTATGCCCAGGGGGAATACCGCCCTTCTCCTGAGAATATGAAGTCGAGAAAGGAGTTCTCGCAGGCAAGGTTTGGAATATTTATCCATTGGGGTATCTATTCAATGTTGGGAGACGGAGAATGGGTTATGCACAATAAGAATATCAACCATAAGGAGTATGAAAAACTGGCAGGAGGATTCTATCCTTCAAAATTCAATGCACAGGAGTGGGTAAGTGCAATAAAATTGTCGGGAGCAAAATATATATGCATAACCTCCCGACATCATGACGGCTTTTCCATTTTTGGTACAAAGGCCAGCGGATACAACTCTGTGGATGCAACACCTTTTGGGAGGGACATCCTTGCAGAGATTGCGCAGGAGTGCCACAAACAGGGGATAAGACTCCATATTTATTACTCCCATATTGACTGGGGCAGGGAAGACTATTACCCGGTAGGACGTACAGGAAGGGGAACCGGACGTACAGGAATTTTTGAGGGTAAACCCCTTCCGCAGATTGACTCCTCTGTATTCCGGACAAACTGGGCTTATGAGAACTACCTAAAGTTTATGGATACCCAACTCACAGAACTCCTTACCAATTATGGTCCGGTGGGGGCAATCTGGTTCGACGGCCTTTGGGATAGGGATGAGCAGGAGAACGGCCTTAAGGCTGAGACCTGGAACCTTGCAAACCAATATGCCCTTATACACAAACTCCAGCCCGGGTGCCTTGTGGGGAACAACCACCACATGGACCCGTTCCCGGGTGAGGATATACAGATTTTTGAGAGGGATATCCCCGGGCAGAACCTTTACGGATACTCTGAGCAGGCCATAAGTACTGTACTCCCTTTGGAAACCTGCCAGACCATGAACCGTTCTTGGGGATACCGTGTGACCGACACTACCTACAAGAGTGAGGAATTCCTTATAAAATACCTTGTACAGACCGCTGCAAAGGGGGCAAACCTTCTGCTTAACATAGGACCAAGGCCAGATGGCACTCTTCCCGACAAATCTTTACAGAGGCTGAAGGCTATTGGAGAGTGGATGGACAAGTATGGGGAGACCATTTACGGCACAACTGCCGGAATTGTGCCTGAGCAGCCTTGGGGTGTCTCTACAAGAAAAGGGAACAGGACATTTCTCCATATATTCAAGGATACATCTTCTGTATTTGTTCCGTTGGAGGATACGGGAATACTTGAGTGCAAGGCATTTTTTGACGGCACACCGGTGAAGTTCAGGAAAAGGGACGGTGGAATTGAGATGGAATTGGGGGAAGGATTTCAGGAGCATGGAGGGATAAGGGTTGTGGAACTGGTATATCCTGCGGTTGACAGGCAGGCACTGAAAAGTTCTGTAAAGGCATTTTTGGAAAGGTATCCCAAAGCAACCCTGCAGGATGTGTATAAGAACAATTTCCAGGATGTATATGGCCCGGCCCATATAATGGCAAGCAGGGAGGGGGTGATTGCATATCTGGAGAGGGAACTGAAGAAAATGAAGATTGAAAATGAGGGTCCTGATATTGCAAAACAACTCTCAGGGGCGAATTCTGACGGTCAGGTTAAGAGTTGTGGCAGTGGTGTGCCGCATGTTAAGAAAGATGCTTCATACTATTATACCCCTTGCGGATGGAGGAACAATTATTATCAGGTGAGTCTGGAGGTGATATCAGACGGCCTCATGTCTGTGGAGGAGTTTGCTGATGCATTCATTGCCGGAGGTGGGGCGGTGCCCGAAGTTGGCAGGGAGTGGCAGCAGGAGTGGGATCTTATAAAGAAATGTGTTAAGGAGGTGGCTCCACATATAGAAGGGTATAAAAAGGATGATGCCAGGATTACTGCCCTTATAAAGGAGGGAAAATATGTGGTACACCACAGTACCCGGTATGGTGAGGCTTACAAACCACACTACAGAATAATAAGAAGTGATATTTTTGAATCTGTTATTTTGCCTCTAATAAGATGATTGCCAACTGCTTAAGAACGCAGTTGTAAAAAAGGCTCTATCCGGTGTGGTAATTTTTTAACAATTTTCTATTGGTTGTGATAAAAAAGTACTATATTTGTATTGCTTTTAAGCAAAGCCGTTTTATTTCTTGTACTTATTTCTATTAATTTATAGATAGGTTTTTTGTTATTTTGAAGAAGGTTGCCACTGCACGGGCAACCTTTTTTGTTATTTTGTATCCTCTGAATTTTGCTCTATCTTTACAGGAAATTAACAATTATAAAATATAGGTATTATGAAAATAGCAGTTCCAACACGCAATAATGTTGTTGATGACCATTTTGGCCATTGTGCATATTATACAATTTATACAATAGAGGAGAATAAAGTTACAGAAAAACAGACATTGCCTTCACCGGAGGGGTGCGGATGCAAATCCAATATAGCACCGGTATTGCATGAAATGGGTGTAGAGGTGATGCTTGCCGGGAATATGGGAGAAGGGGCCAAGAATGTGCTTGGAAGAAACCATATAGCGGTAATCAGAGGCTGCAGCGGCAGTACAGATGAACTTGTTGAGGCTTACCTTAGGGGGGATGTTAAGGATAATGGGGAGGTATGCCACCACCATGAATGCCATTAACAGTTCAGATATGAAGGATATTAATATAGAAGAGAGGGTAGAGAAGGCTGTATCCCTTTTTAAGGAGGGGTACAACTGTTCCCAGAGCGTAGTTGCTGCATACGCGGATATATATGGTTTCACATTTGACCAGGCCCTAAAAATGTCAGCCTCATTTGGCGCAGGTATAGGGAGAATGAGGGAAACCTGCGGCGCAGCCTGTGGAATGTTTATCCTTGCAGGTCTGCAGACAGGATGTACAGACCCTAAGGATGCCTCAGGAAAAGGGGCCAACTATGCCGTTGTACAGGACCTGGCTGCAAAATTCAGGGATATAAACGGCTCAATAATATGTGCGGAACTTTTGGGTTTGCGGGAGAAGAAGGATACCGGAATAGGGGCTCCTACAACTCCACAGGAGAGAAATCCGGAGTATTATAAAAAACGTCCTTGCGTAGAGATGGTAAGGACAGCAGCCACACTGTTCGGTGAATACCTGAGAACTCAGGAGTAGAAGAGAATACAACAGGGTGGCACTTGCCACCCTGTTTCAATTCAGATCTGTTTATTGTTGGTTTTTATCTAACCCCATCTCTTTTGCCT
This sequence comes from Bacteroidales bacterium, assembly GCA_015060445.1. Taxonomy (GTDB): domain Bacteria; phylum Bacteroidota; class Bacteroidia; order Bacteroidales; family UBA932; genus Egerieousia. The sequence continues at coordinate 26,094 of SUYL01000055.1, read as the reverse complement.
TCTGTTCCATGAGGGCATAGGCCTGCTCATAGTTGTTTTCTATTGTCCCTTCCAGGATTGCCTCTTTTACAAACTCCTTAATGATACCTATCTCCCTGCATGGAGGTATGCCGTATTTTGACATTATCAGTTCTCCTGTTATAGGGTTCTGGAAATTCCTTATGGCATCCTTCTCCTCCACCTCTACAAGTTTTTCCCTTACCAGGGCAAAGTTGCGTTTGTGCTTCTGTACAAGTTTGTCATTTTTTGAGGTTATGTCGGCCTCACAAAGGGTCATTAGGTCATCAATGTCATCTGATGCGTCAAATAGGAGCCTCCTTACAGCCGAGTCTGTAACCTCTTCCTGGGCCAGGGCAATTGGCCGGAGATGAAGTTGTACAATCTTCTGTACATATTTCATCTTTTCGTTCAGGGGCATCTTTAACTGCTTGAATACCCCCGGTATCATTTTGCCTCCAATGAAATCGTGGCTGTGGAATGTCCATCCTGTTCCCGGTTCGTATTTCTTTGTGGCAGGTTTCCCAATGTCGTGCAGCAGGGCAGCCCATCTGAGCCACAGATTGTCTGTGTTGGGGCAGATATTGTCAAGCACCTGCAGAGTGTGGGCAAAAATGTCCTTGTGCCCTTTTCCTTCCAGGGTCTCAACCCCCTTGAGCCTGCTTATTTGAGGCAGGAACTGCTCCAGAAGACCTGTCTCTTCCAACAGGTAGAACCCTATGGAAGGTTTTTTTGCCATGAGTATCTTGTTGAGTTCTTCTGCTATTCTCTCCCTTGAGAGTATCCCAAGCCTCTCCCTGTTCCTCTTTATGCTTTCCAGTGATTCCGGTACAATGGTAAAGCCAAGTTGGGTGGCAAACCGTATGGCCCTTATCATCCTCAAAGGGTCGTCGGAGTATGTGGTGTCTGGGTCGAGCGGTGTCCTTATGAGGCCGTTGTGCAGGTCTTCCATCCCGTTGAAAGGATCTACCAGTGAACCGTAGTCTTCATCCTGGAGGCTGAAGGCAAGTGCATTTATGGTAAAATCCCTCCTCTGCTGATCCTCTTCCAGTGTGCCGTCCTCTACAATTGGCTTTCGGGATTCCCTTCTGTAGGACTCCTTTCTTGCCCCCACAAATTCTATCTCCATCCATTCAGAATTCTTTCCTTCCCGATATCTCAGCATTGCGGTACCGAAATTCCTGAATACTGAGAGTTTGCTTCCTACTTTTTTTGCAACCGATTCTGCCAGGGCAATGCCGCTCCCTTCCACCACTATGTCTATATCTTTGCACGGCCTGCCAAGGAAGCAGTCCCTTACATACCCGCCAATTACAAAGGCTCTTACCCCCTGTTCTTTGGCTGCTGATGATACAATCCTGAATATTTTGTTGTTCAAATGATCCATATTTAAATTATTGTGTGTTGGAATAAAATGGCAAATCCCCCGTAAATTCATATTTCCCTGTGCAAGTATTGTAACTGCATACAAATGTCTGCTCTCCATTGGTTATTGCCAGGTGGGGGACATTTAGTATGCTGTTGTAGGATGCAATCTGCTGGAGTACAGTGTTGTCCAATGTTACATACGGGGCTTTGCACTCCACTATAATCTGTGGCTCAAGGTTTCTGTTAAAGACAACAATGTCGCATCTGAGGCTTTTGCGTCCAATGGTTATAGTGTATTCACTTGCCATAAGGTTGAGCGGATAGTTCCTTTGGGTGTTGAGCCACCAGATGAAGTGCTGCCTTACCTGCTCTTCAGGGGTAAGGGCAACATGTTTCTTGCGCAGAGGGTCAAAGATTGTCTTTTCCATACGGCTCCGGCAATTTAATGGATTATACGGGAAATCAGTTCCATGAGCATATCCCCGTCTGATGCCTGTCCTGCGTTGCCGCTTTTGTTCTTGTGGTCGCACTCTTTTATGAGGGCTATTACAGACATGGTTTTCTTTATTGGGAATACCCTCATTGCTGCTGAATACTCCTTTATCTGCCCTTGGGAGAATATCCCCGCCTTGCGGATTGCATTTTCCATCATTCCTCCATCTTTTGCGTAGTATGCATGGCATTTGAGAAGCCTTGAAAAGAAGAAGAACATTGCCCCCAGTGTGAGGGGTAGAGGGTATTTCTTTGGGTTTGCGGCAAAGAACCCGGCAATTTTGAAGGCGTTAGTGTAATCCTTGAACACAAGTGATTTTGAGAGTTCAAATGCGGAGAATTCCCTGCTTATCCCTATGTTCTGTTCAATTTCCTTTATGGATATATCCTTTTTGTTGTCGGGAAGCCCCTTGAAGAGTTTGTCTGCCTCCAATACAATCTTGCGGAGGGAGTTTCCGGTATGCTCTGCCATAAGGGATGCTGCATCTGGGGTTATGGAGTATCCTTTCCCTTGGATATATGTTGATATCCATCTGGCCACATTCCATTCGCTGGTTGCAACAGACTCAAATATAACGGCATTGGCCTTGGCCTTTTTGTAGAATCCGGTACGCTTGTCAACGGATTTGTTTGTAAAGGCAAGTACAAGTATAGTCTCTGCAGAAGGGTTTTCCAGATAGTGCTCCAGGATATCCAGTTTATCCAGGTGCTGGGCCTCCTTTACAACTACAAGTTGGCGCTCTGCAAACATGGGATATCTGCGGCAGTTCTGTACTATCTCTGCTGTGGTGGTGTCCTGCGCATATACAACAGTCTGGTTGAAGTCCCTTTCATGGGGTTGCAAAGCATTCTTGAGGATAGACTCCAGTATTACATCTGAATAATAGGGCTCTTCCCCCATAAGGATATATATGGGAGAGAACTTGCCCGATTCTGTCTGGGCAAGTATTGAGTTCATCTGCAACAGGTTGTCTGAGTCTGTCTGCTTTGCCATAAGATCTTCTTATCCCAATAGTGATGATATGTTGGTTACAAACAGTTTTACAGCCATTGCCAGAAGGATGATTCCAAAGAATTTCCTAAGGACATATATAACTCCCTGACCGAATATCTTCTCAATCCAGTTGAGTTTGGCCAGTACAAGATATACGAAAACCATATTGAGGATAATGGCTACAATTATGTTTTCTGTGTGGAACTCAGCCCTCAGTGCCAGCAGTGTGGTAAGTGTGCCTGCACCTGCTATTAGCGGGAAAATGAGGGGTACAACAGTTGCACTCCCCTGGGGACCGTCGTTCTTCATAAGTTCAACACCCAGAATCATCTCTATTGCAAGTACCAGAATTACAATGGCACCGGCTACGGCAAATGACTGTATGTCAACACCAAATAGTGACAGCAGCCAGTCGCCGGCATACAGGAATGCTATGAATACTGCAAATGAGCCTATAACTGTGGGTAATGGCTTAATGGTATTGCCTTTTCTCTTGAGATCTATAATGATGGGAATTGACCCTGTTATGTCTATGATTGCAAAGAGTACCATGAAGGCGCTTAAAATCTCTTTTATGCTGAATTCTAACATCATAACAAAATATTTTTTTCAATTTTTCTTGCAAAGATAAAATTTAGTTTTTAACTTTATCACATAAAACTAACCTAATAAAAGTTTATAAAATGAAAGAACTTATTGAAAAAATTAAAGTAGAGATGGATGCATTCTGTAAAGATGCTGATGCTCAGCTAGTTAAAGGTAACAAAGCTGCTGGTACACGCGCTAGAAAATCTGCTTTGGAACTAGGTAAAATGATGAAGGAGTTCAGAAAAGTATCTATTGAGGCAAGCAAAAAATAGTTCCCTCTGATTCAGAATCTAATAAAAAAGTTGTGCTACTATGTTCACAACTTTTTTATTTTTAAGAAGTTATATTTTACCAGCAATGGGGTATCACAATCCCCATATTGTTGCTCCGGTTCCATAACCAAAACTTATTGCCGGAGGCTTTCACCGTTTCCATAACGGTACTCTGTACAATCTCATCTCCTCCCGACATATATCTCAATTCAATTTCTATCTCTTCCCCTGTTTCAGACGGGAATTTTGCCAGATGCATATTTATCCACCCGGTTTGGGTATCGTTCTGTATCCTTATCTGCTCCCTTTTTATATTTACCGCAATCTGGCACTCCTGAGGAGTGTATTTGAACAGGAACCCTCCGTAGCCGAAGAGTCCTATCTCCTGTTTGTCCATAAAACTGTCCAGGTCCATTACCCCTTGGTCTCCGCTCTCCTTCCTGCATGATGATGCAAGAATTGCAAAAGCCAGCAGGGCAATTCTACAGTATGCTGAGAATCTTTGTAATTTTTTCATAAGTACCGTCTTTGTATCCTATTCCTGCTATAATCTCAATCTCCCCCTCTTTTTCTATCTTTATCTGTGGCTGCTGCAGTTTGTGCCCGTTAACATACCAGTCGGTGTAGGTTGCATCCTCCGGAAGATTGAATATCCTCAAATCCAGGGAACCACCTGCTTCAACTCCCTCTTTTGGTACGAATATGTACGGATATGGTGAAGTTATATTGTGGGTCCTGAATGTGAGTGTATGCGGTTCTCCAAATTCCCTTCCGTTGAGGGCCCTTACCTCCAGAGTATATGATGTGCCCGGTACAAGTTCCCCAATATGGCAGCAACTTGTATCTGTGGCAATACTGCGCCGCTCTCCGCTTTTGCCATCTTCCCATGAGACAAGCCATTTGAGAGTATTTCTCCCTTTGCTCCCGGAAGTCTCTATGCCTCTCCATTCAACTTTAGCATCTTTCTGATAAGGCAGTACCCTGCAGTCAACGGCCTGTGGAAGGGTATCATTGAATGAGTAGTCCCTTATGCTTTTGAATTCCAGTACTCCATTTTTCAGAGTTATGTTCCTCAGACCTATTCCAACTGCATAGCCGTTCCAGTCTTGCAGACGGGTGTTTCCCCGGAATGAGAGGAGTTCATCCGTATTGCTGCTTCCCGGAAAGAAGACTCCATCTATGCTGCATCCCGCTCCCGCTGCTGCAAGCACACGGGCACACTCATGGCCGCTGTAACTGTTTATGTTGTTATAGATCCATCTGTCTCTGCTGGCAAGCCCTGCGTATTGCTTTTCAGATTTGTCTATGTGGTAAACAACCAGCCCTTCTCCCCCTATATGGGAGTCCCATTTGTACTTTTTCCTGTATTCCAGAAGGAAGTATTCCCCCTCTTCGGTGCTGCTTATCCTGTACACCTTGCCCGATTCGTGGATAGGCTTGAGGGTGTAGGTGCTGTCGGGAAGGAGGTCTTCCATATCTGCTATTCCAAGTATCTCCCTTTCAATTGCGTTGAAGTAGGGAGGGGTGTTCCCCCTGTTCAGGTAGTGGCCGTTGTCCATAATGGAGAGGGTACCGTACAGGGCAGGGGATTTCCCCTCGTTTTCCCCGTTGGTGTCGTATAGGTCGGGAAGACCAAGGAAGTGTGCGAACTCATGGCAGAAAGGCCCTATTGGGGCAATTGTATCCCCTTCTGCCCCCCGCAATTCTGCAGTGCAGGTGTAGGAGGTTATCCTGTATTCCCCAACAGTAACCGGGGAGCCTTCCATGTTCATCTGATGTGGCCAGATGGCATCTGAGGGGGCCCCTTCCGCCTCGCTGTGGCCTGCATATATAATGGATATATTCCCGATAATCCCATCTTCCCCTACAGTGCATCCGCTGAAATTGAAACTTGAGTCCATGGCAGCAATGCATGCATCATGTACCATTCTCCTTACATCCGTATCATTTGAGGTGGCGCCGGCTGCACCGTATCTGGATATGGGGTAGGGGAGGGTTATTACCTCCGACACAAGAAATGCGAAACTGGCATGCCCATTGAAGTTTGCGCCCAGATACTCTGCCACGCTCCCTGTGGCGCCGTTCCTGTTGTATCCGGTTTTGTTGAGCATATTGCTGAAACTCGCTTTTGGCTCGGGTACCGAGAATTTTACATCTTCAAATTCAACAAGCAGTACAGGAAAGACCAGTTTTGCCCCGGTCTGTATTTTTTGTATATTTGGCACACGCTTGTGAGCCTGCACGGCGCTTGAAGCAAGCATGCAGGCTAAAAGAAGGAATATGTGGAGTATCCTGTTTTGCATCTTATGGAGATGGATTCGCTAATATACGATTTTTTGTTTTTATGGGAAAGGGTATGAAGTTTTTTTTGGTACTCCTCTTGTGCCTGTTCTCTGCCGGCCAACTGGTGGTTGCGCAGGACAGTACACATGTGATAAGGGTGAGGGACATTACCCCAAGAGAGAATTTCCTTTCCAAATTGAAGGGAGAACTCACCTTTGCCCCCCATTACTCGGCTGAATTGGGGGCCGGGGCGGCATTTGCGTATGTTACACCTGCAGATGTCACAGTTGTTGGGGATATAGCATCGCAGGGTTATGTTCTGTTGGGAATATTGGGTAAGCATCCTGTATGTGGAGGCAAATGGAGTGTTGATTACAAGGCCTATTATGCCTATGCACCTACAGATTTTTGGGGAGTGGGCTATATTAACGGTTCCAACAGCGGGAACAGGGGGGAATATGACAGGAAGAGGTTTCTCCTTCAGACCCAAGCCATCAGGCATGTGGGAAAACATTTCCACGCAGGCCCGGCAGTTTCCTGGGACTGGATACAATGGGAGGGTCTGCAGGGTGGAAGGACAAGCGCCCTGGGATATGGTGCCGTTGCGTTTTATGACACCAGGGACAATATTGCTTCCCCTTCAAGTGGCCTTTACATAAAGGCCCAACAATGCAATTATACAGACTTTTCAGCAAAGCCGTTTTATGGTACAACATTGCAGTTCAATGCCTTTAGGGAGGTGTGGAGCGGTGGAGTGCTTGCTGTGGATTTTCTGGGCCAGTTCACTTATGGGGTCGTGCCATGGACAATGCTCCCTACAATTGGAGGGACAGAGAGGATGAGGGGATATTTCAGGGGAAGGTATATGGACAATAATGCAGTTAGCGGACAAGTGGAATTGAGGCAGCATATATGGGAGATGATAGGGGGAGCAGTATGGGTTGCCGGGGCCAATGTGTGGGGCAAGGGGACACCGTTCAACCTGCACAATTCGCTCCCGGGGGCGGGGGCAGGACTCCGGCTGAAACTGCAGGGGGGGACATTGCTCAGATTCGACTTCGGATTTGGAAAAGATGGCCAGAATGGCTTCGTTTTCGGGATCAACGAAGCATTCTAGCCATTTCATAAGATTTGATCTTCCAGTTTCCTATTTTGTCTTTTTGGTAAGGGTTGTTTTTCCCTTGTGTGCCTCTCCGGTTACAGGATTCTGTGAGAAGAATTCCATTGTAAGGCTTTCGGGAGTCTCATTATAATTATATACGAGTTCCCCGTTCAAATGCTGTTGGTTGTCGTTTATGCTCATGATTCCAGAATATGAGATATACGGTTCTCCAACCATCACTACAGCGGTAAGTTCTGCTGTGGTGGAATCATTGTATGCAACTTTGCCTCTCAGGGTTGTATCTGCAAAGCATTCAATTGCTACGGGAACGGCAATGGTCTCCACAGAAATGTTCCCAAGGGTATCTAATGTTGCAATCTGTATGGTGTCAATTCCTGTCCATACTCCAACCAGTTTTTCAGTTACAGACTTGTCTCTTGTGCCGCAAGAGGCAATGGAAAATGCCGCCAAAAGGGCAATTGCTAAAAAAGATTTGGTTTTCATTGTTTGTTTTTTTTAATTTTACATCATAAAAGCGACCTATAACTATACAACGATTTATGGATTTAGTTCAAAATTCTTTTGCACAGTTGGAGTTGAACAACGCCAATATGCTTCACAACTACAAGTATTTCAGGTCCAAACTGAAAGATACCACAAAACTGCTTATCCTCATTAAGGCCAATTCTTATGGCCATGGAGCAGTGGAGTTTGCCCGCCAGATGGAGAAGGCTGGGGCAGATTATTTTGGAATAGCACATCCTGTAGAGGGAGTGGAACTTAGAGAGGGTGGAATTACAAAGCCTATCCTTGTGCTTACAGCGGGTACAGACTCGTTTGAGGATATTGTAAACCACTATCTTGAGCCTTCAATCCCAACCATAGATGCTTTGCGCAAGTTTGATGCATATCTTGCCACCAGGGGGATAGACCACTATCCGGTGCACATTAAACTTGATACAGGAATGCACAGGCTGGGTTTCATGAAGGATGAACTTCCTGAACTGCTTGAGTATCTGAAAGACAAGCCAAGGGTTAAGGTACAGTCTATCTTCTCACACCTTGCAGCATCTGACGATCCTCAGCATGATGAATTTACCAGAGGACAGTATGAGATGTACAAGAAGCATTCATCAATGATTGACGCTGTATTGGATTACAAGCCAATACACCATATCCTCAATTCTGCAGGTATTGAGAGATTCAGCGAGTATCAGATGGATATGGCCCGCCTTGGTATTGGCATTTATGGTATCAGTGCAGTTGACCAGGCAAATGTGAAACCTGCAGCATCACTTACATGCAAGATTCTCCAGATTAAGAATCTTACCCCTGCAGACGGTACCGTTGGTTATGGAAGACATGGTAAACTGGATACCCCTAAGAAGATAGCAACCCTACCTTTGGGTTATGCAGACGGACTTAACCGCCATTACAGCCGCGGAAATGCCAAATTCTGCGTAAACGGGCAGTTGGTTCCTACAATAGGCAACATCTGTATGGATATGTGTATGATAGACATTACAGGCGTGGATGCCAAAGTGGGTGACAAAGTAACAATCTTTGGAGACAAGCCTACTGCCAACGATATGGCAAAACTTCTCGATACTATCCCTTATGAAATCTTCACTTCAGTAGCAAAGAGGGTGAAGAGGGTTGTGTATGAGTAGCATCCGGCTTATATAATTGGAATAGGGTGCTTTAGAGCCCCGTTTATAAAGAGGTCACCCCCGTCAGAATAATTCTGGCGGGGGTAATCTTTATCATTATTACTTTTGGGCCTGTTGGCTCCGGTTATTGTCAGTCTTCAATTACCGGAGGCTCCTCGTTTGAATATTCATCAAGCCTGTTGCCCCAAAGATATTTGTTTGTCTCCTTTACTATAACTCCGCTCAGAAGAAGCAATGAGACAAGGTTAGGGAATGCCATAAGGGCATTTGCGCAGTCTGCAAGGCTCCATACAAGGGCAAGGTCGAGGTTGGCCCCAAGGTAAGCGGCAACAATCCAGAGTGCCCTGAAAACATATATGGTTTTTCTTCCGGCAATATACTGGATAGCCTTTTCCCCGTAGTAACTCCATCCCAGAATTGTGGAGAAGGTGAATGTGATGAGTCCAACAACCAGGATAGGTGTACCAATATACGGTATTTTTGCAAATGCAAGATGGGTGAGTTGGGCTCCGTCGTTCTGGCTGATTTCAGGATATGCTATAATGGTACTTACAATTACAAGACCTGTGAGGGCACAAACCACTACAGTATCCCAGAAGGTTGCTGTAGAGGATACCATTGCCTGTCTTACAGGGTTTCTGGTCTGGGCAGCAGCTGCAACTATAGGGGCAGAACCCAAGCCCGATTCATTTGAGAACAATCCTCTTGCAATACCGAATCTGGCAGCCATCATTACAGTTCCTCCCAAGAAACCTCCTCCGGCAGCCTGCGGAGAGAATGCTGAATCAATGATAAGGTTCAATGCAGGGCCCAGAAACTCCCAGTTTATTATAAGAATTGCCACGCATCCTACAACATAGAAAATGGCCATAAAAGGTACAAGTGCTTCACACACCCTTGCAATGGCCTTTACCCCAAAAATGATTACAAGTGCAACAAGTACTGAAACCACCAGGCCTGTAATCTGGGTAGAAATGCCTGTATATCCCTCACCCAGCAGACCAGGTTGGGCAAGGAGGGATGCAATGGCATTTGACTGCACGGAGTTTCCGATACCGAATGCTGCAATACCTGTAAAGACGCAGAAAAGCACTGCAAGCCATTTCATCTTCAATCCCCTTTCGAGGGCGTACATAGGGCCTCCAATCATGGTCCCGTCGGGAGTCTTTACCCTGTATTTGATTGCAAGGAAACCCTCGCTGTATTTGGTTGCTATTCCAAAGAAACCTGCCATCCAGCACCACAGTACCGCACCTGGGCCTCCCAGGGTTATGGCAGTTGCCACGCCAATGATGTTGCCGGTTCCTATTGTAGCGGCCAGAGAGGTTGCCAGGGCACCGAACTGGCTTACATCACCGGATGCCCCCTCGTCTTTTGTGAAAGAGAGTTTTATTGCTTTGAACAGTTTCCTTTGAGGGAATTTCAAGACTGCGGTGAGGTAAAGGTGCGTTCCAAAAAGAAGTATTATTGTGGGCCATCCCCACAATGCTCCCGACAAAGTGTCAACCAGATCTGCAATAGGAACGTGAAGTAAAGAAGAGCAGAGCATAATTTTGTAATATTTAGGTTATATTTGCGAATATAATAAAATTTATACAAAACATGAGACGCTATTTTAATTTTTTGGCAGGAGTTCTTGCTCTTTGTTGTCTGGGCCTTGCTCCATTGAAGGCACAGACCTATGACCCTGTAATTGAGAAGGTAATAGAGATTGGTAAAACAGATAACCGCACAATGGAACACCTTGATGTGCTCTCAAACAGGTTTGGAGGACGCCTGGTGGGTTCAGATGCATACGAAAATGCAGCAGACTGGGTGGAATATATGTTCAAGAAATGGGGCCTCAAGGTGTGGCGCCAGGAGGTTGACCAGATGCCTGTGGGCTTTAACCGCGGGCCATGGTTTGGAAGGATGCTTGGCGGAAGCGGTGCAACATTGCACTTTGCAACCCCATCATACACTGCCGGCACCAGGGGGGTGCAGAGGGGTCACGTTGTAAAGGAGCCAAGGACTCAGGCCGAGTTTGACCGTATGAAAGGTACTTTGAAGGGTGCATGGGTACTTATTGGCGGCAAGAACAGCGGATGGCCAATTGATTATTCTGCAGAGGGGGACAGCCTCCGTGCGGCAATAATTGCAGAGAACGTGGAGATTGAGAAAGAGAACCGTGCAATAAGGGAATACAACAGGAATCTGAGGAACAATCCTCCAAAAACAAAGAAGGGGCAGCCTGCACCCCAGCCAAAGAAACTCAAGGAGATGAAATATTCACCTGCACTTTTCTACCGCCAGATGGTGGATGCCGGAATCCTTGGAATAATACAGGCATCGGAAGTTCCAATCAGGGCATTGTATGACAGGAAAAACTGCATGAATATGACTTGGGAGACCCTCCCTACAGTTCCAGACATCAAACTCAATGAAGACCAGTATGCCGAGATTGCAAAAATGGTTGACCGCAGGGAATACTTTCAGTTGGAGTTTGACATAAGGAACCACTTCAAGATGGGACCGGTTAAATTCCATAATATAATAGGTGTTATGGAGGGTAGTGAGTATCCCGACGAATATGTACTTTGCGGAGGCCACCTGGATGCCTTTGATGTGGCAACCGGTGGAGTAGACTGCGGAGTTGGAGTTACCCCTGCAATGGAATCTGCAAGAATCCTTGCTGCTGCAGGAGCAAAACCAAAAAGGACCCTTCTGTTCTGTGTATGGGCAGCAGAGGAGTTTGGCCTTTGGGGAAGCAAGCACTTTGTGGAATCAAAATGTGTAGATCTGAACAAGATTGCAAACTACTTCAACAGGGACGGAGGCCCGCTTGTCCCTCTTGGAATTACTGTACCTCCTGCAATGTATGAGGATTATGTAAAAGTGTGCGAGCCTGTAAACAAGGTTAATCCGGACTTCCCGTTTGTTGTGAAGAAACGTGAAGGAAATCCAGGACCGGTTCCAAAAACTGCGGGCGGATCTGACCATGCATATTTTGTAATGAACGGATGCCCTGCAATAAGCCTTTCATTGGGAGACCCTAAAGGGTACAACTTCAACTATGGTGAGATATGGCATACTGAGCGTGACCTTTACAACAAGAGCATTCCTGAGTACCAGGAGCACACTTCAGTAGTTCAGGCAATAATTATGTACGGATTGGGTAATCTTGACCATCTCCCTTCACGCCAGGGACTTTACAAGGAGTATGTGAACGGAAATGAGAATCTGGTGAAATAAACAGACCCGTTTATGAACAAGTAACCCCCGCTACTAGTAGCGGGGGTATTTTTATGGCTTTTGGACCATTGTCTTTATCCTGTACATATTATGTTTACAGGCTCAAACTGCTTTCAAAAGAGTATTTCTTGCCGTACTCAAGCATCTGCTCAAGGAAGTTGTCATTGTATACAACTTCATAATCCACAAGTTCGCCCTGTTTGTTTGTTACAGGAACAATGGTAGGGTTGATGAATCCTTTGTAAGGTTTAAGTTCAAGTGAAGCATATCTCTCCTTAACCTCTTTGTGGAGTTCAGGGTTGATGTGTACAGCATATTTCTCCACAAGTTCCTTACCTGCCTGGTAGTCACCCTCTGACTTGATTCTCTGAACCTCTGCAAGGAGTTTCCCAAACAGGCCGCGGAGAGCCTGGTAGTCGTTTATTACAAAGTAGGTCTTGCCCTCCTTTACAACTTTCTCAATAACATCTTTCTCTGCTCCGGTCTTCTCTTTAAGGCCGTTCTCGTAGCACCACTCTGCAATGAGTTTCCTGTCCTGCATGTGGGCCTCAGTGTTGGTCTTGCCAAGTTCAATCCTTACAAACTGGGTGAAAAGGCCGTTAACAATAAAGTTGATGTACTCAGCCTTGTAAGCCTCCTCATTAGGGAGAATGCCAAGATCAACAAGTTTCTTGTCTGCTACATAATAAAGGCCAAACAGGTCTGCCCTTGCCTCCTCAAGAGTAGAGTTGTACTCTCCAAGTGCTGTTGCAGATACTCCAGGAAGAAGTTGTCCTGAACCATGGCCAAGACACTCGTGCAAATCTGTATGGAGGTTTCCGGTAAGGTTGCCGTACTCCTTAATGAGCCTTTTCTCCTCATCGCTCCATGAGAACTCGTTTGTAATGCTCTTTGGAGACTCCTCCGCAGCCATATTGTATGCATCAGTGATGTTTGCAATGGTAACGGATTTTGAACCGTACTCCTTCCTTATCCAGTTGGAGTTAGGGAGGTTAATCCCGATAGGGGTTGCAGGGAAACAGTCGCCGCCAATGCATGCAACATTTATAACTTTTGCTGTAACTCCCTTTACCTCCTTCTTCTTGAACTCTTTCTTTACAGGAGAGTTGTCCTCAAACCACTGTGCGTTGTCGCTGATAAGTTGTGTCCTTCTTGAAGCGGCAATATCCTTGAAGTTTACAGAAGACTCCCATGTGGCCTTGCGTCCCAGAGGGTCGTTGTAATCCTCAATGAAACCGTTTATGAAGTCAACCTGTCCTTCATTCTCCTGTACCCATGCAACATTGTACTCATCCCATGTCTCAAGTGAGCCGGTGGTGTAGTACTCTATGAGTTTTTCAATATAATCTGCTTGTGCAGGGTTCTCTGCATATTCTGCAGCCTTGCGCAAATGGATTATTATTGCGTTGATTGAGTTGGAGTATCTTCCGCCAACCTTGTAAACCTGCTCAACAAGTTTGCCGTTTTCCTTTACAAGCCTGCTGTTTATTCCGTATGCAAGTGGGGTAGGATCCTTAGGGTCTTCCATTGCATTGTAGAATTTGTTCACCTCATCTTTGGTAATCCCCTCTCCATAGAAGTTTACGGCAGAAGCCTCAACTATATCCTTCTCTGAGCCTGTGTATTTCCTCTGTGGATAAAGTTCAGGGTCGAACATGATTGGAATGTAGGTGTAGCATCTTTTCTCCATCTTCAGTTCGTCGAGAAGAGACTTGAAATACTCCTGTGTACACTCGGGGATTATCTTGTCTTCTGCATAGTGGTGGTGGATACCGTTGCTGAAGAATACCCTTTTTGCATATACAAGGAATTTCTGCCACTGCTCGCACTCGCGGTCTCCCTTGTAGTTTGTAATGATTCTCTCAAGGGTTTTCCTAATTCCAAGGTTGTATTTGAAGTTCTGGCTGAAGAGGATATCCCTTCCGCATTTTCCAGCCTCGCTCAAATGGTAAATGTACCCTTTCTGCTGCAGTGTGAGTGAATCCCATCCCGGAATCCTGTACCTTAGCACCTGGATATCTGCAAATTCATCTACCGTATATTTGAACGGCTCATCTTTTTGGTCCCCTTGTGAGCAAGATGATGCCACAAGGCCGAACCCGCATACGCATAACATAGTTTTTAAGAAATTCATATAGTTTTTATTGTTGATTGTTGTCGGGAATATCGTTTTTTACGGTTTGTTGTCCGGAGTTTTTGCTGCGGTATTGTGCAATCAAATCCTTTATTGTTGTATAACCTTTCATGAATGATGCCACCAGTTGCTCCAGTACTGCCACCTTTGAAACTGCATAGTTTATGTATGTAAGGGGGTTGAGCAGTTCCTTTATGGATTGTACATGCATCCCAAGTTCCATCTCTTTGAGTGCGATCTTGTGTCCGAGTTCCACCTGAGCCATCTTCAATTGTTCCATGTTGGTAATCTCTCTCATAAAACTGTTCATTTGCGGTTTCCAAAAAACATTTTAACATACATCTTCACCATCCTGTTGAGGAACAGTGTCTCCCTTTTTGCGTATATTGCAATGAGGGCTATGGCAAACACAATTGCCGTGATGCCGAATCCAAGTGCTGTACTGCCGGTAATCTCCCCAATCATGAAGGCTACGGCAAATCCCAGCAACTGCAACATAACAGCGCCGAGCATTGTTGCAATGAGAACTACAAGCACCTTGTTTGAGAGTATGGAAAAGTTCTCCACACCCTTTAACTTGTACTCATCTACCCTTAGGTTTACATAATCCTTTATTGTCTGTTGAATATCTTCCAGACGTCCGTTGCGGTTTTCTTCGCCCATGGCATTAAATTTAAAAAAGTCAGGCTAAGTTTTCTCATGCACTACTCACATCCGCAATTGGGATCTGTGCAGTCGCATTTGGCCTGTGCAACTTTGTCCTTAAGGTGCTCATACTCCTGCTGGGCCTTCTCCCTAAGTTTCCTGCGGGTGTTTTCTCCAGAATCCGGAGCCAGCAGAATTGCTGCTGTTGCACCTGCAAGTGCACCGCCAATGAACGCAATTAGTCCTTTACATTTCATAGCAAGCAAATATATGTAAAATTTTTTCTACTTTTGTCGTTTATCAAACACATTTGGAATGTGCTTTGTTTAATTGATTTTTAAAAATGGGAAAAGGACTGCTTACTATTATACTGCTTGTTGTCTCAAACAGTTTTATGACACTGGCCTGGTATGGCCATCTGAAGTTTGGAGCAGACAAGATGCTTCCAAAATGGGGACTTTTTGGAATTATTGCAATAAGTTGGCTCATAGCCTTTTTTGAGTACTGTTTTCAGGTGCCGGCAAACCGTATAGGTTCAAACATGCACGGAGGCCCGTTTTCGCTTATCCAACTTAAGGTTATACAGGAGGTGATAACACTGCTCATTTTTGTGGCTTTCTCTGCAATATTCTTCAAGACAGAGAGTTTCAGGATGAACCACCTCATTGCTTTTGTGTTTCTGGTATTGGCAGTCTATTTCGTTTTCAAACACTAGTTATAATGAGAAGATATTTCATATTGTTCATATTGGCGCTGATATCTGTTGCCTGCGACCCTGTAAGTGAAAATGCTCCCGAGTTTGAGCAGAAACAGAAGACTGTACTGGTGTACATGGTGGCCAACAACAACCTTTCATCAAATGCTGAGAACAACCTCTCGTCAATGAAAGGGGGATATATTCCCTCTGATGACAATCTGCTGGTGTATATGCACCTTTCAAACTCCACACCGGTGCTTTTGAGGCTTCATAAGGATGGAAGCGGGGCGGTTGTTCAGGATACAGTTTACAGGTTCCCGGCACATAACTCTGCAGATGCAAAATCACTCTCAAGTGTCCTTAAGGTTTCACAGACAATGTTCCCTGCCCAGGAATATGGGCTTGTACTTTGGTCTCACGGAACAGGATGGCTCCCTGAGGGGTATTACACCAAATCGTTTGGGGCAGATGAAGGAAAGGAGATGGATGTGAAGGATCTTGCTGCTGCATTGCCTTGCAGGATGGATTTCGTTTTATTTGACGCGTGCCTTATGGGGGGTATAGAGGTGGCATATGAACTTAAGGATTCTGTAGATTATGTAATATCATCCCCTGCCGAGATTCTCTCACAAGGGTTCCCTTATTCAAAGATAATGCAGCATATTTTCCGCACCCCAATGGAACTGGAGAGTGTGGCAAAGGAGTATTTCGACCATTACAACGGGCAGAGCGGCTCAATGAGGTCTGCCACAATATCTGTAGTGAAATGTTCCGAACTGGATGCTGTAGCCAGTGAAACTGCAAAGATTCTGAAGGAGTACGGTGGCAATATTGGACAGGTGGATACATTGGCTGTGCAGCGGTATTACAGGGGGACCAAACACTGGTTCTATGATTTTGGCAATTATATTAGTGAGTTGTCGGGAGGAAATGATGCCCAGTTCCAGGCGGCTTTGGCAAAGGCGGTTGTTTATAAGGCAACTACCCCTTATTTCCTTGAAATAGCAATTGACCAGAAGAGATATTCCGGCTTGAGTACATATATTCCAAGCCCTACGGCAGACAAGGAACTGGTAGAGTACTACTCAAAGTTCAAATGGAGCAAGGATACCGGATATCTGGCTGCAGAACCTGAGCAGGAGTAATCCAATTGGGAAAGGATATAAAAAATAGGGTGCCCCAAAAGTTTTGGGACGCCCTATTCTGTTTTCCGTTTGCAGGGATATTTTTTTGAAGAGAAAATACTTTTTGCATTTATGAATAAAATCACTACTTTTGCGGCTCACAAAAAGTGGGCACATTATGGCACTGCTTTTTGGTGCAATGGGGTCCGGAAAATCCGGACTGAGTAACACAAATAATTAATTTTTACAATGAAACACATTTCACTTCAAGGTGTTGCCAGAGTTATCGGCAACAAACAGAGCCTAAAACAGGTTCGCAGAAACGAGCAGGTTCCTTGCGTTATTTATGGTAACAACGTGGAGAACGTAAACTTTGCATTGGATGCAAAAGAGTTGAAAAAAATTACCCACACTCCTAACTCATACATTATTGACATTGAGGTAGAGGGCAAATCATACCAGTGTGTATTCCACGCTATCCAGTATCATCCTGTAACTGATGAGGCTCTTCATGCAGATTTCTTGGCAATCAATCCTGAGAAACCTGTTGTGATTGACATTCCAGTTGTTATTACAGGTAACTCTGAGGGTGTAAAACAGGGTGGTAAACTTATGGTATCTTCAAGAAAACTTAAAGTTTCTGCTCCTATTGAGAAACTTCCTGACACATTGGAGGTTGACATAACAAACCTTGGTTTGGGCAAGACTATCGTAGCAGGCGACTTGAGTTATGAGGGTCTTAACATCGTATCTCCTAAGGCTACAATCATTTGCGCCGTTAAGATGACACGTGCTGCTCTTGGTGCTGCTGCCGCTGCTGCCGCTGCCAAGAAATAATTTTTAACTGAATAATATGCGGGTATGAATTTCCTTATAGCAGGTTTGGGAAATATTGGTGCAGAGTATGCAGACACCCGTCATAATATAGGTTTCAAGGTGCTGGATGCTTTTGCCAAAGCGTCCGGCACTTCTTTTTTGTCGGGAAGATACGGCTCAACCTGTACTGTTTCAGTGAGAGGGCACAAACTTATCCTGCTCAAGCCCTCAACATATATGAATCTCAGCGGCAAGGCGGTAAACTACTGGCTGCAGGCGGAGAAGATAAAGCAGGAGAATCTCCTTGTTGTTCTGGATGACCTTGCACTCCCTTTTGGAAGCCAGCGTATGCGCAAACAGGGCTCTTCTGGCGGGCACAACGGCCTCAAAAATATTGACGAGTGCCTGGGAAACAACAATTATGCAAGATTGAGGGTAGGCATAAGTGATAACTTTGCCAAGGGACATCAGGTTGATTATGTACTTGGCAAGTGGACCTCAGAGGAGGAGAAAGAACTCCCGTTCATAGAGGACAAGGCCATTGAGGCAATAAAGGCATTTGTAACTCTCGGTCCCGACAGGGCAATGAACATAGCCAACACAAAACCTAAAAAAGACTGATCAGCGATCAGTCTTTTTTTGTGTGGGGCATTTTGATGACAAATGCCGTGTGCGGAGGGGTGTTTGTCACGGGATGGGGCATTTTGGTGACAACTGCCGTGCTCAGAGAGGTGTTTGTCACGGGATTGGACATTTTGGTGACAACTGCCGTGCTCGGAGTGGTGTTTGTCACGGGATTGGGCATTTTGATGACAACTGCCCCGCCCCCCGCCTTGGAGAGTATGATATGCCGCTTAGATGGAAATGGATTATAGGCCCAATAGTTTTTCTATGTCGCGGCGTTCCTTTTTGGTTGGGCGGCCGGTTCCCCTGTCCCTTTTTAGGAAGATGATTTCGTTAGGAGCGTTGAGTTTGTCCAACTCTTCCTGGGGGGTGATGTTTATGGCATATTGTGGTACCAATGCGGCGCCCTGGCGTTTGTCAATGGGTACAAGAACTTGGTACTGATATCTGATGGCCCCTTTGCGTACAGTTATTATGTCCCCCTCCTTAATGTTGCGGGAAGATTTGGCCTCGCTCCCGTTTACATATACCTTATTGGTCTTGCATGCTTCGGCTGCCTCCGAGCGGGTTTTGAATACCCTTATTGCCCACAAGTATTTGTCTATCCTAACTTCTGGAGTCATGGCTGCTATCGCTATTTGAAGAATGATTCTCCCGGGTGTGAATGCTCCCCGTGGTCATGGAAGCCGCAGTGGCCATCCCCGTGATCATGTCCGCATCCGCAGTGTCCGTGGTCATGACTATGCCCGTGATCATGCCCGCATCCGCAGTCATCATCTTCTTCCATGTCATCATCACCTTCGGCGTTGTAACGGTCCTGGTATGAGCCGTGGGCTTCATCTTCAGGTTCGTCATAGTTGAGGTAGAGGTCCGGGCCGTCGGTAAGTTGTGGCATATATGATACAAGCAGTTTGGCGCTGCCGTTTACAGGAGCGAGTTTGAAATCTTCCATTGAGGCCGGAATGAGGATTGTTTCACCCAATGCAACAGAATATTGTGTGCCGTCATTCATGGTTATGATTGCTTCTCCCTCAACACATGTATAAACTGTAAAACTCCCTTTCAGTGATGGTTCAACTGTTACGGGCTTTTCAAGTTCCATGGTCTCAACCACAAAGTTTGCGGTGTTTGCCACAACTGTATTGCCGGTAACATTGCTGAAGTAGAACTTCTCTTTATCAAAACGGGAGTAGTCAATTACGTCTATTGCATCTTCAAGGTCCATCCTCCTGGCTGTCTTAGGATTGTTCTCCCTTCCCCAGTCGTAGAGGCGGTATGAGATGTCTGAACTCTGTTGAATTTCTGCTATTACAACTTCCCCTTCTGCAGAGTGGATACATCCCGGTTTGATGTATATGCAATCCCCTTTTTGAGGGGTAAAGCAGTTGAGCAGTTCAGTTACAGTGCCCTCCTTGCATTTTTCATAGAGTTCTACAGGTGTTACATCCTTGTTGAATCCTACATAGAGTTTTGCCCCGGGTTTGGCATCCATAATGTACCACAGTTCGGCCTTGCCGTAAGAGTTTTCCCTCTCAAATGCAAGTTCATCTCCCGGATGCACCTGTACAGATATTTTCTCCTTTATATCAAGAATCTTTACAAGGAGAGGGAAATCCCCTTTGTAGTAGTTGAAAACATTTTCACCCACAAGGTCCCCAAGGTAGATCTCCATAAGTTCATCCAGAGTATTTCCCGCAAGGAAGCCGTTCTGTACCGTAGAACTTCCGCCATACAGGCTCCACAGTTCCCAACTTTCACCTATTGCCTTGCCAATGGCATCCTCGTCAAAGTTCTTGTTGAGGATTTTTGCAAGGTAATCTCCGCCCCAGATTCTCTCTCTTGCGTCGGGAATGAATTTTATAGGATATAATTTGTTCATAAAATGCAGCCTGTTATTGGTTTTCTTGTTGTTCCAGGCATCTTCCCGACAAATTCCTGTTAAGGTAAAATGCCAGAACTGCCAATGAAACTGCAAATATAACAAAAACTATGGAGTATAGGTTGGGAGAATGCATGTCAAGCAAATCTTTATATGTACTCTCCGGTGGAAGTTCCGGGTTAAGGAACTGTATCAGATAGGCTGTCCCGTTGTTTACGGCATGCATGAAGATGCATGCAATGAGGGAGCCGGTCTTCCAGTATATCCATCCTATCCAGATTCCTGCAATGAATGCCCCGGTAGCCTGCCATGGGTTCATATGAATTATTGCAAAGAAGAATGCACTCCACAATATCGCTTTCAGAGGTGTTGTGTGGGCCAGAAGCCCCCTCTCCATAATTCCTCTGAGCAGGAATTCTTCAATTACAGGTGCGGCAATTACTGTTGTGGCAAAGGCCCATGCCGAGTTGCTCAAGATCTTTTCAAAAATCTGTTTTACAGAGTCCGGCATAGGGAGCCAACTGGCCAGAGGCTCACTTACATACCCCAGTGCTATGGTCATATATGCCAGTATGGGGTATAACAGTATGGCGGGGATGCCGCTTTTGTTTTTCCCTTCAATGGGAACTGTACCCATTCCGCTCCCCTTTGCAAGGAATATATATGCCAGGGCGGGCAGAAGCGGCAGTATATAGGAGAGCAGGGGATTCATATCTGCAATATTGAACCCTACTGCACCACAGATGGCGGTGAGTATGGTCCCCACACCAATTCCCCCCACGGCGATTATGAAAAAAACAATTACCCAGCACTGGGAAAGGCTGGGTAAATAGTTATGAAGTTTTTTGAACATATCCTTTTTAGAATAGAGGAGAAGGATACAGCCCCTCCTGAGTCATCTTTTTAAGTTTTTCTACAACTGACGGCCTGTCTTCCTGGAAAGTTACGCCAAACCATTTGTCGGGAGTAGAAAGTACCTTTACGGAACATCCCCCCTTGTCAATTGCCTCATTTACCACAAACGGAATGTAGAACTCTTTCTTTGGCTCGTTTTCGTTCTTCTTGAGGAACTCCTTGAACAGTTTCTCTGTGTGGGTGAAAATGTCGGGAGTAAAACCCCACATGTTCATGGATGCATATGCATCCTGAGGAAGGACCTTGCGGTTGCCGTCCATTCCTATTCCCGATATCTGGCCATCCTGCTCAGAAATCTTGTGGTGCTCCTCAACTGTGGTAAGGTAGTTCTGTGCATCCACTGTGCAGATTCCCCTTGAAACTTCCCCGTTCTCTGAGAGGGTTTTGTTGAGGTAGAATCCTACCATGCAATATTTTCCTTTGCTTGAAGCGTTCTGTGAGAGGAATTCGCCAAGTACCCTGAATGACTCTTTTCCGTAGAAGTCATCTGCGTTTATCACCGCTGCCGGGGTGTCAACTACCTCTGCTGCCATAAGCATTGCATGGGCGGTTCCCCAAGGTTTCTCCCTGCCTGGCTTGAGGGTGAATCCGTATGGAAGTTTGTCAAGTTCCTGCTCCACAAAAGCAACCTCAATGAAATTGTTGTACTTGCTTGCAATCTTCTCTTCAAACTCTTTTCTGAAGTTTTTTCTTACAACAAAAACAACCTTTCCAAATCCCCCCTTTATTGCATCATATACTGAATAATCAAGTATGGTTTCGCCATTTGGCCCAACGCCGTCCATCTGTTTCAATCCACCGTATCTGCTTCCCATTCCGGCGGCCAAAATAATTAATGCGGGTTTCATAATTTTTTTAACTATTTTTACGTTAATTTTGCGCTAAATTAGTAAAAATATGGCAAAAAAAATTATCCAATCCATAAAAAGGGGGCTTGCAGAGTCTAAAGTGCTGAAATTTATACGGAACAAATATGTAATTGTTACCGTTTTCTTTTTGGTGTGGGTATTGTTCATAGATACCAACAACCTTTTTGTATGGATAAGGGATATGGGGGTTGTCTCTTCACAGGAGAGGCAGAAGGAGTATTACCGGGAGGCCATAAGGCAGACAGATGAAAAACTCCAGGAACTCACCTCCAACAAAGACAGCCTTGAGAAATTTGCCAGGGAACAGTACCTTTTCCACCAGAAGGATGAAGAGGTGTTCATTATAACAGAATAAAGGAGTACACAAATGGATGTTGCTATAGTAGGTACCGGCTATGTAGGCCTTGTCTCGGGAGCCTGTTTCTCTGAAATGGGTGTAAATGTGGTGTGTGTAGATACAGACAGTGCCAAGGTGGCTGCACTGTGCAGGGGTGAGATCCCAATTTATGAACCGGGGCTGGAGGAGATGGTGCAGAGGAACATGAAGGGGGGAAGGCTCCATTTTACAGTAGATCTTGGGCAGTGCATAAATCGGGTGGATGCAGTGTTCATTGCGGTGGGTACTCCACCCAGAGAAGATGGAAGTGTTGACCTCTCCTATGTGGAGGAGGTTGCCCGTACAATAGGACGCACCCTCAACCGCCAGGTACTGGTGGTGACCAAAAGTACCGTTCCTGTGGGCACTTCAATGAAGGTGAAGGAGATTATTTCCAGTGAACTCAAGGCAAGGGGAGCGGAGGTGGAATTTGATGTAGCCTCCAATCCGGAATTTCTAAAGGAGGGGGCGGCAATAAAGGACTTCATGCATCCCGACAGAATTGTGGTGGGAACCGGGAGCAAAAGGGCGGAGGAACTTATGAGCCGCCTGTACAGACCGTTCCTGCTGAACAATTTCAGGGTGATATTTATGGATATAGCATCTGCAGAGATGACCAAATATGCTGCAAATGCAATGCTTGCCACAAGGATAAGTTTCATGAACGAGATTGCCAACCTATGTGAGAGGGTAGGGGCAGATATAGACAATGTCCGGAGGGGAATAGGGACAGATTCCCGCATAGGAAAAAATTTCCTCTATGCCGGGTGCGGTTATGGAGGCTCGTGTTTCCCTAAGGATGTAAAGGGGCTTATCCGTACCGGGCAGGAAAACAACTGCAGGATGGAACTTATAGAGGCTGTGGATTCGGTAAACGAAAGGCAGAAGGAGGTCCTTTTCCATAAACTCCACGGGGCTTTCCTTGGAGAACTTGATGGAAAAAGGGTTGCAATATGGGGATTGTCTTTCAAGCCCGAGACCGATGACATGCGTGGGGCCCCCTCTTTGGTAGTAATAAGAAAACTTCTTGAGGCTGGGGCTTCGGTTACCGTTTATGACCCTGTTGCAAATGACGAAGCGGCAAAGAGTCTGGGAGATTCTGTAACATACGCTCAGGATATGTATGGAGCGGCAGAAGGGGCAGATGCCCTTCTCCTGCTTACAGAATGGAAGCAGTTCCGTCTGCCGGATTGGGAAAAAATAAAAGGTTCCATGAGGGGGAACCTTATTGTTGACGGCAGAAATATCTACCAGAAGGAGGAACTTAAGGAGTTGGGATTCGGTTATCTGAGGATAGGTTAGATATATTTGAGCAGGTCTGTAAGGTGGCTGCTTTCGTATGTGGGGCCACCGTCGCACTCCCTGTTGTAGGGGTTATAGTAGAACTGGTCTATCCCAAAAATCTGGGCACCTTCAATATCATTGGCAAAATCATCACCAACCATAATGGCCTCATTCCTTGCGCGGGATGGGGCCTCTTTATAGTACTCCTCACCGCATATGGCCTCAAGAGCCTTCCTGAATATTACAGGAGAAGGTTTCATAACCCCCACCTCTTCAGAAACAATTACGGCATCCACATATTTATGTATGCAGGTGGTGTTCATCTTGCGGTATTGCACCCCCTTGAATCCGTTTGATATTATGGCAATCTTTCCCCCTTTGGCCTTCACTGCCTCAAGGACCTCCCCGGCTCCGGGAACCAGCCCTGTCTCCATTGCCATAAACTCCAGATACTTCTCCCCAAAAGCAAGGGCAAAGGAGTGGAGTTCTTCTGGAGAAAAAGAGTGGGCGGGCAGAGAGCCGTCCGGGGCGCAACGGAGAATCTCCTGCAGGGTAAAGAGGAACCTGTTGCACCTGAGTTCCTCCTTGAGTATCTCACCCCTTTCATACTGTTTCCACAGCCCCTGGTTTATAACCTCATACCTTTGGAAAAACTCCTCCTTGTCCGTAACGCCAAACAGGTGGGGCAACTGTTGTGAGTCCACCAGTTTGAACAGGGCATTTTTGGCATTCTTGTCAAAATCCCACAAGGTACGGTCCAGGTCAAAAAGGAAATACCGGTAGTTCTTTTTCTCCATAATCTCCTCTCAGCAATTATTTGCAGTAATACTCAATCATCCTCTCAATGGCCCTTTGGCATACCGGGCAGAACCCTGCTGCCTGGTTGGTCTTCATCCTGCAGTCCATAACCGGGCGGTATATCCCTTTGGCCATATATCCACCCCCTTCATAAACACCTAAAGTTATGTTGTCTTTTTGTTCACTCAGTGGGGCGGTAGGAATAGGTGTGCCGGATGGGAGCATATCTTTCCATTTGGCATCAAAGTTTACCAATGTGGTGATGTTTGGCTCCCAAGGCTCAATCTTAAGGTTGTAGAACTCCTCATATGAGGTACTGGAATCATAATATTCATCTGCAAGGCCGGCAAAACTGTGGCCGAACTCGTGTACAAATACCTCCAGTGCCCAAGGGCAGTCGCTGGCGCTCAGGCCATAGAAGTTGTATATGCCGCCACCGCCATATTTTTCATTGTTTACAATTACATACAGGGCATCGTATGGGGCTGCGGTTGCAATCTGGCAGATTGTCTTCTGGTTCTGGGCTGTAAGGTAGCGGTCGCTGCGGAAAGTGTAGAAGTTGGAGTTGGCAACGGTCTTGCGCCAGATATCCTCGTGCGGGATATCTGTGCCGCTCTCCTGGGAAACGGATTCCACTGCCCAGATGTTGAAATCTCCCTTGTGCCTGTTGTAAGGGGGCATAGTAAAGAGGTAATCTGCAAAACGGCGGGCATCTGCAAGGAACTCCTCCATCTGTTCTGCTGTATATCCCTCGGCTACAAACAGGAGGTCAACCTTGTTGGCAGGGTCTCCGTTCTCCATTATGGCTGTAACCTTAAAGTCATTTGCCACCTCACGGCTTATGAGTTTGTCTGCCGGGTCTATCCCTATTGAGAATATCTCATTGTGCAGCCCTGTAGCCTTAACCCTCTCATAAACCTTCAGTACCACCTTCTCCTTTGGAAAAGGGATTGTATAGGAACTGTTGAATGCCTGAGGGGTAGTGCGAGCTTCGGCTGTTGTCCTCCACTCCTGGAATAGGGTGTTGAACCCTTTTGAGTATATGGCCTCTCCTTGTGGAGTCTGCACCTCAAGGAAATACTCCCCGTACCTGAAAGGGTCAATAAGGTTGGTTTTTGAGCCGCTCCAGCCCCCCTCCTTAACCATTCCTTCAAGAAATATTTTCTGGTAGGAGGCATCTCCTGCAAAGGTGAGGTCTATCCTTAATCTGTCGGGAGTAAAATATGTGTCGTATTGCGGATTTTGCGCAAATGCCGCAACACATGCTATGATGGCTGCGGCAAATGATATGAGTTTTTTCATAAATTTATTTTCCTACGTATGTCTGTGGGGTAATTACAAGAATCTCCTGTTTTACTGCATCGCTTACGTTCAGGTCCTTTACAAACTCCTGAATACCCTCTTTTGTGATTCCGGCATTGCCGCGTGTAAGGGCCTTGAGGGCCTCGTATGGGTTAGGATAGCCCTCCCTGCGGAGAACGGTCTGTATTCCTTCTGCAACAACTGCCCAGTTTGCCTCAAGGTCGCGGTCCAAGGCTGCCTCATTAAGGATAAGTTTGCCAAGCCCTTTCTTGAGGGAGCGGAGCGAGATTATAGAGTGAGCCAATGGGACACCCACATTCCTGAGTACTGTAGAGTCTGTAAGGTCTCTCTGGAGGCGTGAAACAGGAAGTTTCCCTGCAAGGTGTGCATACAATGCGTTTGCAATGCCAAAGTTGCCCTCTGCATTCTCAAAATCAATAGGGTTTACCTTGTGAGGCATAGCAGACGAGCCAACCTCTCCGGCTTTAACTTTCTGGCGGAAATACTCCATTGAGATATAGGTCCACATGTCGCGGGCAAGGTCTATAAGGATTGTATTAATGCGTTCAAGATTGTGGAAAAGTGCCGCAAGGTTGTCATAGTGCTCAATCTGGGTTGTAGGGTATGAGCGTTT
>SUYL01000054.1 GCA_015060445.1 Bacteroidales bacterium | reverse complement strand
ATTAGATATATACACTATTATAACAATGATAGGATCAAACTGAGGCTAAATGGAAAAAGCCCGGTGCAATACCGAGCTTTATTCCAATCTAAGAGCGCCTCTTAATAATGTTAAACCGTCCAACTTTTGGGGGTCACATCACAGTCATATAGACTTTTTAGTCAGCCTCTTTCTTTTTTTATGGAGTCCTACATCTTGTCGGTGAGTTTCTTTACCAGTTTGAAGTTGGAGAAGAACTCCTTTGCAATGACTCTCACAACTGTGTAGGCTGGGATGGCAATCAGCATTCCAGTTATCCCTGCAACATTTCCGGCAATGAGGATTACAAGGAAAATCTCCAGCGGATGTGCCTTTACGCTATTTGAGTATATGTACGGCTGGAATATGAAGACATCCACAAGATGGGTGGCTGTAAATACGCATATCAGTTTCAGGGTCTCAACTGCAAGATTGGGGTCGGTGCCGCTGCTGTAGAATGAGATTATTCCCATTATTGTACCGAATGCCCCTGCAGTGAGCGGTCCTATATAAGGTATAACATTCAATACTCCCGACAGGAATGCCAGCACCACAGACATCTGGAATGACACTCCGCAAATCAGATGCAGACCCAATGTGTTGATTATGGTGATGAAAATGGCTTCAATGCTTATTCCTGTAAAGTATCTTATCAGCAGGGCATTTATGCTGGAAATGGCCCTCCGTGTGTTCTCTTCATATTTGTCGGGAACAAAGATGAGAATCATATTTGGGAAGGTGCTGTTGTCCTTAAGGAAGAAGAATGTTACGAATACTATTGTGAATATTGATACAAAGGTATTTATTATGAATGAGGTTACAGAATTGAATGCATCTGTAAACAGGGAGAAACTGAAGATTGCCCTAATCTTCTCCATTAGCATCTGCTCTATTGTAAACCCTTTGTCCATTGTAGGGAAGAGTTCATGCAGCTTTATATTTATATCCTGGAGTGGAATTGCCAGTTTGCTGTTTATCTCTTCAAGGTTGAGGGCACTCATTTCACTTACAATTTTACCCAAAAGAGGTATTATGAAGAGTATTACTCCCGACAATATTCCGGCAATTGCAACCAGGGTTATAAGGGCTGCAATTGAAACGGGCATCTTGATTTTACCTATCCTTAATGATGTGAGGAATTCCATGACAGGGTGTCCCACAAGTGCAAGTACAGCCGATATGAGAATGCATGTAAGTATATTGCTGAAATACCATGCCACAAAGAGTATGGCTGCGGTTATTGCGCAGATGAATATGTATTTTGAGAGGTTGTTCATAATTTTTCTCTATTTAACCCCAAATATACGAAGAAGTTGCGTAAGAGGGGGCAATTTTTTTTCATTATCTTTATTGAAAAGGTCCTTAAAAAAATTATCTTTGTATCCCGTATGAGAAAAGGATTTGACAACGACAAGTATCTTAAGATACAATCTGAGCGTATTAAAAAGCGTATTGCTCAGTTTGGCGACAAACTATATCTGGAGTTTGGCGGAAAACTTTTTGACGACCATCATGCGAGCCGCGTGCTTCCCGGGTTCAAACCAGACAGTAAGTTGAGCATGCTTATGCAGTTGAGGGATTATGCGGAGGTTGTTATGGTCATAAGTGCATTGGACATAGAAAAGAACAAGACAAGAGGGGACCTTGGCATCACCTATGATGAGGATGTGCTGCGTTTGAGGAGTGAGTTTGAGAAGGTTGGACTTTATGTGGGAGGTGTTGTAATTACCCACTTCAACGGTCAGGCCAGTGCTGTGGCATACCGCAGAAGGTTGAGCAGGCTCAAGATAAAGGTTTATTACCACTATACCATTGAAGGGTATCCGAACAATGTTGCCCTCATAGATTCAGATGAGGGGTTTGGCAAGAATGATTATGTAGAGACATCACGTCCTCTGGTTGTAGTTACGGCTCCAGGACCCGGGAGTGGGAAGATGGCTGTGTGCCTGAGCCAGTTGTATCATGAGCACAAGAGGGGTATAAAGGCGGGGTATGCGAAATTTGAGACATTCCCAGTATGGAACCTCCCATTGAAACATCCTGTGAACCTGGCATACGAGGCTGCTACTGCAGATCTTGATGATGTTAATATGATTGACCCGTTCCATCTTGAGGCATACGGCGACATTGTTGTGAACTATAACAGGGACATTGAGATATTCCCTGTACTGAATGCCCTTTTTGAAGGTATTTATGGAGAGAGCCCATACAAGTCACCTACAGATATGGGTGTGAATATGATAGGTTTCTGTATGGAGGATGAGGATGTCTGCTGTGATGCTGCAAGGGAGGAGATAATAAGGAGATATTATTATGCCCTCGGTACTCTTGCAGAGAAGGGTGACAATGAGAATGAGGTGAACAAGATTGGACTGCTGATGAAGCAGGCCAAGATTGCCACTGAAGACAGGAAGACCACTGTTGCAGCCAAGGAGAGGAAGGAGAAGGAGGGGGTAGCTGCTGCTGCAATACAACTGCAGGACGGTACCATAATAACATCCCGTACAAGTCCTTTGCTCGGCCCGAGTGCGGCACTTATCCTTAATGCTGCCAAGCATCTTGCAGGGATTCCACATGAGGTGAAACTTATCCCGGAGGAGATGATAGCCCCTATTCAGAAGACAAAACTGGAGTATCTCCATGGAAACAATCCGCGTCTGCATACAGATGAGGTGCTGGTTGCAATCTCAATGTTGAGCAACCAGGATGAGAACTGCCGCAAGGCTTTGGAACAACTCCCTAAATTTGACGGGTGCCAGGTGCATTCAACTGTTATGCTCAGTGAGGTTGACAGGAAGATATTCAAGAAATTGGGGGTTGGCCTTACCTGTGATCCTGTAAAGAAGGTGAAATAGGTTGCGGTTACCATTATGTGAAATGATTTAACCTTTTATATTTATGAGAAAAATATTGTTTGCAGTCATTTTCCTTTTGTCGGGAACATCATTGCTCAGGGCCGATGAAGGCATGTGGCTCCCCTCTGAGATTATCCTGAAGATAAAGGATATGCAGGAGAAGGGTTTTAAACTTACTGCTGAAGACATTTACAGTATCAACAACTCGTCGCTCAAGGATGCGGTTGTACATTTTGGCGGTGGATGTACCGGTGAAATCATCTCCAATGAGGGGTTGCTCATTACCAACCACCATTGCGGATACGGACAGATACAGCAGCACAGTTCTGTTGAGCACGACTATCTTACCAACGGTTTCTGGGCTATGACAAGAGATCAGGAACTTCCAAATCCGGGTCTTACAGTTTCATTCCTCGACTATATGGAGGATGTTACCGAGCAGGTGATGAAAGGCTACAAGAAGGGGATGAGCGAGGAGAAACGTACCGAATTGATTGAAAAGAATACAAAGAAGATAATTGAAAAGGCAAAAAAGGGGAGGAGCAGTGTGAGTGTATCTGTAAAGCCCCTTTATTATGGAAACCAGTATTACCTTTATGTGTTTAAGGTATTTTCTGATGTGAGACTTGTTGGGGCACCACCTTCATCAATAGGCAAGTTTGGTGGAGATACCGACAACTGGATGTGGCCAAGACATACAGGAGACTTCAGCCTTTTCAGAGTATATGCAGGTCCCGACAATGAGCCTGCTCCATATTCAAAGGATAATGTCCCTTACAAACCAAAAAGGTTCTTCAAGATAAATGCAAAAGGGATTCAGGAGGGTGACTTTACAATGGTTTACGGTTTCCCTGGCAGGACAAACGAGTATCTTTTCTCAGATGCCGTAAAATACACTGCCTATAAGTCCAATCCCCATAAGATTGCCTTGAGGACACTGAGACTCGATATCCAGAACCGCGAGATGGCAAAGGATCCTGCTGTAAGAATCAAATATGCTTCCAAGAATGCAAACGTTTCCAATGCATGGAAGAAATGGCAGGGTGAGGCAAAAGGTATCATAAAGATGCGTGCCATTGAGAACAAGCAGGAATTTGAGGCCAATTTTACAAAATGGTCTGAGGGCAAGCCGGAGTATGAGAACCTTGTTTCAAGGTTCAGGGAACTGTATGCTGCCATTGAGGAGATTTCACTTGTAAGGGATTATCAGAGCGAGGCACTCAATGCAGTTGAACTTGTTGCTTTTGCCGGAAGGGGGCAGAGAGGAGCGGAGAGATTCTACAAAGATTACTACATGCCTATTGACAAGGATTGTTTCATTGCTTTGTACAAGGCATACGACAAAAATATAGCAGACAAGTACAAGGCTCCATATTTTAAGGAACAACTGCAGAAATTCGGTTCTGTAGAGGCGTGGGCTGAGGCAATTTTCACTCAGGAGCCCAATCTTGAGATGGCGGCTGAGATTTACCGCAATACCAACAAGTTCTTCAATGACAACTTTGCCCCAGTGCTTGATTCTGTAAACAGGGAGATTACCCTTCTGTACCGTACTTATATGATGGGTCAGATGGAGTACAACAAGGCAACCAGAGGAATGAAGGTCTTTTATCCCGATGCCAACTCAACCCTTAGGGTTGCTTATGGCCAGGTTAAGGGATACTCACCATCTGATGCAGTATATTATACACCAGTTTCAAGCCTTGACGGTATAATTGAGAAGGATAATCCTGAGATTTACGATTACAATATCCCGCAGGCCTTGAGGGATCTTCATGCAGCCAAGGATTATGGCGAGTGGGAGGTCAACGGCTCTGTACCTGTTGCTTTCATTGCCACAAACCACACTACAGGGGGAAATTCAGGCAGCCCTGTTCTGGATGCGGAAGGA
Source organism: Bacteroidales bacterium (assembly GCA_015060445.1). Taxonomy (GTDB): domain Bacteria; phylum Bacteroidota; class Bacteroidia; order Bacteroidales; family UBA932; genus Egerieousia. The sequence goes on along the minus strand of SUYL01000054.1, from coordinate 37,121 downwards.
AATCTTATTGGCGTTAACTTCGACAGGGTTTGGGAAGGAACCATGAGCGATGTTGTGTATGATCCTGAAATTTGCAGGAACATATCCCTTGATATAAGGTTTGCTCTCTTTATTATTGACAAACTTGCAGATGCTGACCATCTGCTTGAGGAGATGGAGATAATAAGATAAAACGCATAAGAGTGATACATGAATAAAAATCCCCGTTAGAGTAATCTAGCGGGGATTTGCCGTTTAAAGGGGGATGTACCCCATATCTGTGGAACTGCTATTGTTGGGCGCTAATATTGGCAACTGCCACGTTGATGGTCCTGCCCATATGCTCCGAGCCGTTGAGGGCTGCAATGGCAGCCATTGCCTGTTCCTGGTTCTCCATCTCAACAAATCCGTATCCTTTGGATCTGCGTGTTGCCTTGTCGTGGATAATTCTGGCAGATGTAACTTCTCCGTATGTTGCGAAAAGTTGGACAAGGTCTTCCTTTTTAGCCTTGAAACTCAGGCTTGAAACGAAAATAATCATGATTTAGGTGTTTTGGTTTAATTGTCTATACAAATATATGGGTAAAAGGGGAATTTTCCAATTAAAATCAGCCTCCAATGTATGTTACAGTGGAAATGAGCAATTCTATAAGGATATTCAGGATCTTGGCAGAAACCTCACCCATCAGTGGTATCCCCTGCAGTGGTAGTGCTATTGTGAGTGAGTACATAATTCCTGTTGCCAGCGGTACTGCGGCCAGGTTTGCCAGGAGAAAGTGGGGGGCGCTGTAGCCGAAATAAAATAGCGAAGCCGGCATCGTTGCAATTTGACAGCATACTGAAATTGCAATGCTGCCCCATAGCCAGTGCACCCCTTTCCACAGGTGTCCTCTCCATCCACCCCATTTTGGTACAAGTTTCAAGAAGGCATTGTTGCATGTGGGGAAAAACAGGGCAATCCCTATAACTGCACTGTAAGAGAGTTGGAATCCTATATTTTCAATCTGCATCGGATTGATTGTGCATGTTATGAGTGCCGAGATGGCAATTGCATCCCAATTTGAAATGGAACGGTATTTCCCTGCTGCAATTTTATAGAGGAATATCATTGTGGCAGCCCTTATAACAGAGGGGGTGCATCCTGCCATTATGCAGTATGCGGCAATAAACAACAGGGCAATGGCGTTTCTTGCCCTTTTGCCTCCCGACAAAAATGTAAGCGGAAAAAGGAGAGAGTACATTATTGCAAACGCTATCCATATATGGAGTCCCGACAGCGCCAGTACATGCATTGCCCCTGCTGCTGAAAATGATTTTTTAAGTTCTTTCCCCATCAGCCCCTTTTCTCCTATGGCTAAGGCACAAACCACGGCATGTGATTGTGGGTTTGGAACAAGTGTACCCAAATGTTCTGCAATCTTTTCCTGTACTTGCCTTGAACGGGTATCAATGGATTCCATTAATTTGTGAGGAGGGAGTGTGCGGTTGATGCAGGATATTGAACAAATGCCCACGCCACAGGCAAAGAGTGCCAGATGTGAACAAAGGAGGAAGATTATTGTATTTTTTCTTAAAAGGTATGATAAAGGCAATAAGAGTGTTAAGGAAAAAACTGCCGGAATGGGAGAGATGTCGGTAAGGACAGATGCAGTTATTCCTGCAAGGTATGCTGCAGTATATGTAATGACGCCTCTATCCATCCCTTTTCAAATTTTTCTTAAAAGTAGTATTTTTGGATTATATTTGCAAATATGAAAAAGGTGGCATTTATACTGAATCCCATATCGGGAACAGGAAGGAAGAAGGTAATTCTTGAGTATATAGACAAAGTGCTCAGGTATCATCCGGAGTATGCTGCCGAGTTTTACAGGACAAAATGTGTTGGGGATGCGTGCAATGCTGCAAAGGAGTATGTAAAACGGGAATATGACATAGTTGTTGCCATAGGTGGGGACGGTACGGTGAATGAGGTTGCGGAGGGGCTGATAAACAGTTCGGCAAAACTTGCAGTTATCCCTGTAGGATCGGGCAACGGCCTTGCCCGCCATATGAATATACCTCTCAATTACCAGAGGGCAGTTGATTCCATTTTCAACGGACGCTCACAGTTCATTGATGCCGGTGTAATAAACGGCAAGGTCTTTTTCTGCACTGCCGGAGTGGGCTTTGATGCTGTTGTAGGTGAGAAGTTCAACAACAGCGGGACAAGGGGGCTCATGACATATGTGGAGTTCTGTGCCAAGGAGTATGTAAAATACAGGCCTGAACAGTACAAGATTTCAATCAACGGCTCCCAAATGAGCCAGAAGGCATTCCTTATAACTTTTGCCAACAGTTCCCAATGGGGGAACAATGCTTTCATTGCCCCCGATGCAAATATTTCCGACGGAATGGTTGACATGGTTGTGTGGAGGGAGGCTCCAAAGGTTACAATGCCGCTTCTTACTGCTGAACTTTTCCTCAAGACCTTGAAGTATTCGGAGTTTGTGGATACCTACAGGTGCAAGGAGGTTGTAATAGAGCGTGAGAAGGAGGGCCTGGTGCAGTTTGATGGAGAAAGTGTAATGATGGGGAAGGAGTTGAGGCTATCTGTAATGCACAAGGCGGTAGAGGTGATTGTCCCCATTGGATGGAAGCCTTTTCCTCTGATTAAGGATATTCTCCCCCAGTCTGTTATGGAGATTGTCCAGCAGCAATTGAAAGATTTTGTGCCCAGGTTGAAGGATATGGTCAAATAAATTGGCTTTTAACGACAAAAATCATTATATTTGTTTCCATTCTTTGCTGAAAACTGATAAAATAACTTAAAATACATTTTTATGATAATTCTTGTATTGAATTGCGGAAGTTCTTCATTGAAGTATCAGGTGCTTGACATGAAGAATGAAACCGAGTATTCTCTATTGGCAAAAGGCCTTGTAGAGAGAATTGGCCTTGAGGTGGGTGAAATTACCCACAGAGTACCGGAGAAGGAGAAACATGTAATAAGCAAACCTATTCCAGACCATACTGAGGGTATCAAGAGTGTTCTTGACCTGTTGGTTGATCCTGAGCAGGGCGTGTTGAAATCCCTTTCAGAGATTAATGCTGTAGGTCATAGGGTAGCCCATGGCGGTGACCTTTTCAACGCCAGTGCAGTTGTACACAGCGAGGTTATTGAGGGTATCCAGAAATGTTGCGAACTTGCACCGCTCCACAATCCTGCAAACCTATTGGGAATTATGGCTGTACGTTCACTTATGCCTGAGATTCCTCAAGTTGCTGTATTTGACACATCATTCCACCAGACAATGCCTGAGTATGCATACATGTATGCAATTCCATACGAGTATTATGTAAGAGATAAGGTGAGAAGATACGGATTCCACGGAACAAGCCACAAGTTTGTAGCCGAGAAATCTGCAAAACTTGCAGGTCTTGACTTCAACAACTCAAAGATTATCACCTGCCACCTTGGCAACGGCGGTTCTGTAACTGCAATCTGCAACGGTAAATCTGTTGATACCTCTATGGGTTTCACACCGGTTGAGGGTGTAGTAATGGGTACACGCTGCGGTAATATTGATGCAGGTCTTGTAACATATCTCCAGACAAAATATGACCTTGATGCAAAGGGTATCAGCGACGTACTGAATAAGAAGAGCGGCTTTTTGGGTGTCTCCGGTGTCTCTTCAGATGCACGTGACATTGAGGCTGCTGCCAAAGAGGGAAACCACAGGGCACAACTTGCAATGGACATGTTCAGATATGGTGTGCGCAAGTTTATTGGAGCCTATGCGGCTGCAATGAACGGTGTTGACCTCATAGTATTTACAGGCGGTATTGGTGAGAATGACATAAGTGTAAGGGAGGATGTATGTACAGGATGCTCTTTCCTTGGCATTGACTTTGACACCGAGGCCAACAATGTACGCGGTGAGGACAGGATAATTACCAAACCTGGTTCAAGGGTTGTGGTAACTACAGTTACAACCAATGAGGAACTTGTGATTGCGCAGGAGACAATGAGACTAACAACAAAATAAAACTTATATATTATGATTACAAATTTTGACCAGATGTTTGAGCAGTTGCGCTCAAAACCAAAAAAAAGGCTAGTTGCTGCATGGGGTGTTGATGACCATACAATCAGCGCAGTTTATATGGCTGTAGAGGCAGGTATCGTTGAGGGTATCCTTGTAGGAGATGAGGAGATGATCAAAAAGGTATGCGCAGAGAACAACTATGATATGTCAAAACTTACTGTTGTAAACAACAACAATGAGCTCAAATCAATTTCTCAGGCAGTTGATATGGTTAATGCAGGTGAGGCAGACATTCTTATGAAAGGTCTTTGCTCAACCGACAAATATATGAGAGGCATCCTTAACAAAGAGAAAGGTCTTCTTCCTCCAAAGGCTGTTTTGAGCCACGTTTGTGTAGTACAGAATCCTGGTTACCACAAACTTCTTGTTATCTCCGACATTGCTGTAATTCCTGCTCCAGATTTGAAACAGAAACAGGCAATGATAGGTTATGTTGCAAATACAGCAAGGGCTCTTGGTGTAGAGAAACCAAAAGTTGCAATGATTACAGCAACTGAGCAGATGCTTCCAGGTATGCCTGCTTGTGTTGAGGCTGCCATGCTTGCAAAAATGTCTGAAAGAGGCCAGATTGCAGGTTGTGTAGTTGACGGTCCTTTGGCATTGGATGTTGCATTGTGCAAAGAGGCTGCAGAGATTAAAAAACTCAAGAGTGAGGTTGCAGGAGATGCAGATTGCTGTGTATTCCCTAGCATTGAGGCTGCAAACGTATTCTACAAATTTGCAGGCCACTTCTGTCCAGGTGTCAAAATGGCTGCAATGGTTGCAGGTGCTAAGGCTCCATGTGTACTTTCAAGCCGTGCAGACAGCACTGAGACAAAACTTAATTCAATTGCTTTGGCAGCTCTTACTGCAAAATAATAAACTATGGGTAAACTTATATTGGCAATAAATCCGGGCTCTACTTCTACAAAGATCTCGGTTTATGAAGATACAAAAGAGGTTTTTACAAAAACTTTGCGCCATTCAAATGAGGAGTTGGCTCCTTACAAGAATGTGATTGACCAGCTTGAGTTCAGAAAAGAGACAATCAAGGCTGCCCTTGCAGAGAACAATATAGACCTTAAATCCCTTGCAATAATTGTTGGCAGGGGTGGTCTTGTAAAACCTATTCCAAGTGGTGTGTACGAGGTTAACCAGGCCATGATAGAGGATATCAAATCTGGTAAAAACGGAGAGCATGCCAGCAACTTGGGTGCAATCATTGCAAATGAACTTGTTAAGGAGATTGGTGGCATAAAGGCTCTTATTGCAGACCCTGTAGTGGTAGACGAACTTGAGCCTGTTGCAAGGATTTCGGGCCATGCAGCATTCCCAAGGGTTTCTATCTTCCATGCCCTTAACCAGAAGGCAATTGCAAAACTGTATGCTAAAGAGAATGGCAAGAACTATGCAGACCTCAATATCATTGTTGCCCACTTGGGCGGTGGTGTATCAGTAGGTATCCACAGCAAAGGTAGGGTAATTGATGTCAATGATGCATTGAGAGGAGAGGGTCCTTTCTCTCCTGAGAGATCTGGAGGCCTTCCTGCAGCAGCAGTTGTAGATGCATGCTTCAGTGGAAAATATACCGAGAAACAGATAAGAAAAATGATTTCTGGAGAAGGCGGTATTGTTTCTTTGCTTGGCACAAACTCTTTCATGGATGTTGAGAACAGAGTAAATGCCGGTGATCCTGAGGCTATCCTTGTAAATGAGGCTTTTGCATACCAGTTGGCCAAAGAGATTGGCGCAATGGCAACTGTAGTTAACGGTAAGGTTGACGCAATTATCATTACAGGCGGTATTGCATACAATAAAGGTCTTATGGAACTGGTTAAAGGTAAAGTTGAGTTTATTGCTCCGGTATCTGTATATCCTGGTGAGGATGAGATGGGTGCTTTGGCTGGCAATGGACTTGCTGTCCTTAACGGTACAGAGGAAGTAAAAGTTTACTAGTTTGGGTAAAATTTACGACATAACAATAGTAGGAGGGGGAGCAGCCGGACTTTTTGCGGCTGCAACCCTTTCTTCTTATATTAAAGAGGGCAATTCCCTCAATGTTCTTCTGCTGGAGAAGATGCACCGGTGTGGACTTAAAATTGGTATAACAGGCAAGGGGCGTTGCAATTTAACCAATACAAAGCCATGGAATGAGTTTTCTACCCATATTCATCCAAAGAATATTTTCCTCAAGAATTCTTTCTATGCCATGAGCAATATGGCTGTAATGGAGTTTTTTGAGGGGATTGGGCTTCCACTTGTTGTTGAGAGGGGAGACAGGGTTTTCCCTCAGAGCATGAAGGCACTGGATGTTGTAGCGGCTCTTGAGAGGCATATATCTTCAGGAGGCATTGAGATACGGAAAAATTCTCCGGTTGTGGAGATATCCCATCTTCCCGACAACTTCGTTATTTCCACCCGGGAGGGGCAAATCCGTTCCAGAGCAATCATAATTGCAACGGGAGGAATGTCCTATCCAACTACAGGATCGTCGGGAGACGGATATGCATTTGCAAAAGGGCTTGGACATAAGATTACACCGTGTTTCCCGTCATTGACTGCCCTTACCCCAAAAAACTATCGGGAAGAGTTTTATGGAATTTCTCTGAAGAATGTATCTGTACAACTGGTTGTTAATGGAGATGTTGTTCAGGAGGAGTTTGGAGATCTGGATTTTACCAATGGTGGAATAGAGGGGCCTATAGGTTTTAAAGTGAGCAGAAAGGGGGTACACAGCATCATAAACGGACAGAGGGTGGAATTGAGGCTCGACATGAAACCTGCTGTAACTGAGAAACAGTTGCAGGAGAGGATTAATAGGGAGTTGGCACAGATTAAAGGTGACCAGTTGAAGGGGCTGTTGCATAAACTTCTGCCTGGCAGTCTGGTGAAACTTTTTATTGAAGAAAACAGAGGAATTGCAGTAAGCAATCTGCATCAGAGGCTCAAATGTTGGAGTTTCCCTATAGCCGGATATGTGGGATATGAAAGGTGTGTGGTAACTGCCGGAGGTGTTTCCCTGCAGGAAGTATCCCAGAAGAGCATGGAGTCAAAACTTGTTGAAGGGTTGTATTTTGCCGGAGAAGTGCTTGATCTTGATGGAGATACAGGCGGGTATAATCTCCAGATAGCATTCTCGACAGGAGCAATGGCTGCAGCAAGTGCTGCGGCAAAGATTACCAGATGATATTTATGGTGGTGTTGTTGCAGGTGAATGAAGATTCACCTTTTTTTATTTTAACAGACGGCCCAATCTCTACTGCAATATAGTCTCCCGTTCTGAAAGAGACATATTTTGAAATTGACTCAAAGGCTGAATCAAGTTTCTCAATCTCTTCTGCAGATGCATTTTCTGCCGGCATTTCTTCAGTTATGAAAGTTGAGGAGTCCAGGGAATTTGCTGTCCACCACCCCTCGGGAGTGCCGTCATTGAAAGATGGTGCAGAAAGATGTATCCCTTTTCCCACAACGCAGTAGTATCTTCCTGCAAACTTTGAGGCAACGCATTTGCCCGCTTTGGCGGCTTTGGCATATATAAATACAGCAGCAGCAAGTTCAGTTGCCTCTTCCGGACAGAAATAGTCATTGCTATCCCTGTTGAGGGATGTGTCCGGTCTGGCATAAAAGCCCTTGCTGCCGTATGGTACTGTAATTATATTCATCTTAAAAACAATGTTGTGAGGTTTTGGTTTACCTCATTTTAAGTTTGAGTTCGGTAATGACTTTCTTTGTGTCCAGGGTAAAGTCTCCGTTCATCATCCAAGAATAATAACTTGGTTCGCTCCTGAATACCTCTTCAACGGGTTTCCCCTTGTGCTTGCCGAAATTGAATACCGGAACATCCTTGTCATTGAGTGCAATCCTTCCGGCATAATCTATAAGTTTGGTCTTTGTGGAGAACTCTGCAAGCATCTTCACATCATTCTCAAGAGTGTCGGGATATCTGTCCAACTGCCCCTTAAGGATTTCATAAGTGGCAAGGGTGTCAGCCTCAGCAGAGTGTGCATTTTCAAGATCTTTCTGGCAGTAGAACTTGTATGCTGCAGACAGGGTCCTCTGTTCCATCTTGTGGAAGATGTTCTGCACATCTACAAGGTGGCGTTTGCGGAAATCGAAGTCTATACCAACTCTAAGGAATTCCTCTGCAAGGAGAGGAATGTCAAACTTTATGGAGTTGTATCCGGCAAAATCGCAGCCCTCCATCCATTTGGCGAGGCTTTTGGCTATCTCCTTAAATGTTGGGCAGTCCTTTACATCTTCATTTGAAATGCCGTGTACAGCCTGTGCTTCTGCAGATATTGGAATTGTGGGGTTTATCCTCCTTGTCTTTACCTCTTCATCACCGTTTGGCATAACCTTTACGGCGCATATTTCAACAATCCTGTCAGATGCCACATTGAGGCCTGTGCTCTCAATGTCAAAGAATACTATGGGGTTTTTAAGATTCAGTTGCATAAAGGTCAGTTGTTAATTCTCATTGGCATAAGCAATGCGCATATCTCTTCATCAGGTTCTGTCTGCACTGCAGGCTGTATAAGGGCAGCCCTGTTAGGGTCAGAAAGCCTTATGCATATCTGGTCATACTGCAGATTGCCAAGAATCTCAATAAGGAAAGTGGATTTGAATCCTATTTCCATTGGAGAACCGTCATACTCGCATCCAACAGTTTCATGGGCGCTCATAGAGAAATCAAGGTCCTGTGCTGTAATTGATATGCTGTTGTCTGCCAATTTGAATACAATCTGTCCGGTAGCCTGGTTTGAGCATACTGCAACACGTTTTGTGGCATTCAGCAGTTCTGCGCGGCTTACTGTAATCACATTTGTATTGTTCTTGGGAATAACGCTCTTGTATGCAGGGTATGTGCCATCTACAAGTTTGCAGAAGATAAGGAAGGAGTTGAACTTGAAATAGGCGCAGTTTGTGCGGTCGAAAGTTATTTCTACCTCCTCATCCATGCATTTTGCAAGATTTGCCTTCAGTATGTTGGCTGGTTTCTTTGGCAGGATGAATGAAGATGCGGTAGCAGACTTGATGTCATGCCTCCTGTAATATACAAGTTTATGTGCATTTGATGCTACAAGTGTTGTTGAATCCTCCGCAATGTCAAAGAAGATGCCGTTCATAACCGGCCTCAACTCCTCGTCACCTGTAGCGTAAAGGGTACTGTTTATTCCATCTGCAAGAACAGATCCCTTCATCCTTATTGCTGTAGGTTCCACCAGTTCCTTTAAGGTAGGGTAGTCCTCTGCACTTGTAAACGGAATCTGTGCGCTTCCGCTTGCCCATATAATGTTCACAATGTTCTTTTCATCATCTGAAGAAAACTCTATAGGTTGTGTTGGAAGTTCCTTGAGAGAATCTGTAAGGAGTTTTGCAGGTACTGCAATCTCGCCCCCCTCCATTACCTCATTTATGGTTAAAATTGTCTTTAATGTTGTCTCAGAATCAGAACCGGTAACTGTTAAAGTACTGCCATCCAAAGTGAACAGGAAGTTGTCCAGGATTGGAAGTGAACTTTTGGAAGCAATAACCTTCTGAACCGACAATAAACCTTGCAGCAAATCTGTACTCGAAACAATAAATCTCATAATCCTCTAATTAAATTTTTAAAGTACAAATATAACAAAATTGTGGTTAGGTTATTGTTTGCTTACCACTATTTTTTGGCCGCATATTTTATCCATGGAAGTGAAGAACCCTTTTACTTCCCCAATCTTTGCCGCATCGTATTTGCCGTTTGAATATTTCCTCTCAATGGTAATGTCAACGTATTTGCCGCTTGCTTTTGCGGTGAATTTTATGCTGCCCAGGCAGCATGAGGCCGCAGCATCTTTTGGAATACCTTCAATGACATATCCCTGTGGCAGTTCCAGTTGGATTTTCTGTACCCATGTATGTCCATTACGTACTTCTATGTCAAGTTCCCGTTCTTTATTGAATTGGGGAGATGACCTCCTGAATATTGAGATTGGAATGAACATCCTGTTACCGCTCCTTGAAATCCAATCCTGGCTCTCCAGGGTATAGGTCAGATGCAGTTGTGGGTGATTTTCCTCTTTACCAATGCTTTTTATGTTGGAAATTGAACACGAAGGGGCTGCAATTTCCCCCTTTATTATTTCTGTCTGCTTTGTAGGGCCGAGTTTTGTTATCCCATGCATGTTTTCGCAGCATTGGTTATGGTATTTTTCATTTACAACAACTTCAGCATTGCCGTTTTCCAATATCCTTATATGTACTTCCGAGTTTATTATATTGGTTGAGTCGGGATAATTGGGAAGAGTCTCTATTGATGCGGTACCATTGGAATACACAACAGCATCGTGTCCTGCTATGCCGTCATGCAGGAATCCGAAAGGAATTTCTGAGTTTGTGCATTCCAGCCACAGGTCCCCTTCGGGGTCCGGTACCTTAAGTATGGCATGGTTTGTCTGGTAGACTGAGGCATGGTCCCTCAATATTTTGGGGTTTTGGGTATTTATCTCCACATAGTTGGATTCTATGCCGCACTCCTTGAGCAATGCTTTAAGGTAGTTTGTAAGGGCTTTGCAGTCTCCAAATCCGTTTTCATATACTTGTGTTGCAGTCATAGGCTGCAGACCGCCAAGTCCCATCTGTATGCTTACGTACCTTGTGGTATGGCCAAGATAATTGTATAATGCCCTTATCTTTTCACGTCTGAGACTTATTGTGTCTGTAATTTCATGTACAATTTCTTTCAGTCTGTCGGGTAGAATGTCTCTCCCTTCCATAAGGCCCCACTGCCATTTGCCGTATTCCTCCCAAGAACTCGAGTTTCCCTCAATTTTGTAGAAAAGGAACCTGTCGGGAGTAACGTACATGTGCGGGAGAATGCTCTCCATAGCAGGCATGAATGCATCGTGTTTGTACGGATTCAGATTCTCAAGCCTCCAGATTGTATGCTTTTCCCCTTTTTCCACTCTTGTATGGGGTTTTGTCTCCATATTTACACATTTGTATGACCATGACATTTCCTGTGGGGTGACAAGGTGATATACTGCTTTCTGTACATTGGCGCCATGCATATATGCCGGTGCAAATGATGGCATGGAGATATAACCGTTTGAATAATCTGTCTGGTACTCGAGTTCCACCATGTAGGGGTAGGTGGAGTTGGTCACTTCAAGATAATGGGTTGTGTAATCGTCCGCCAGATTCTCCGACAACTCTGTGGATGAGATATCCTTTTTCCCCAATGTGCGCTTTTTCCCGTTCATGGGTGTTATTGTACATTTGAAACTTTTGAGGGATCGGTTGTTGTCGGTAGTGCAAACGAAATTCGCATATCGGCTCCCGGCACTGTTGAGAACCAATATCCTCTTGTAGTTTATACTGGTCATGGAAGAGATGGAGGTGCACCTTACATAAGTGCTGTCCAACAGTATTGTGGCATTTTGTGCGTGGCACTCCAACTCCAATGTACTTAACACAAGGACAAGAGTATATACTAATATTTTTTTTATCATTGCTGTACCTGTTTTTTCAATACTATCTGTTGTCCCGACAACTCCATAAGTTTTGCAAAGAATGCACTGATTTCTTCATATTCAGATGGTGCAAAGATTATTCTTCCAATATTGAATGTGAATGAAACCTGTACTGTATTATTGTTATGTGCAGTAATGAACCTTGCCTGAAGCCCTCCCTCACATGCGGTAATGGCGGTATTCCCAGGCATTTCCTCCACTGTATATCCGTCGGGAATGGTATATGTGCAATCTGTCCTTGAAGTCCTTGGGTGGTCAAATTCAATAGGGAGTTTCCTGTCTGGAGCCTTGAAAGGGTTGCTTGAAAATTCAGGAAGGAGAATTGCATTAAGGTATATGAAATCCCCTGCCGTTGCAGATTCCAGGTCAAACCCGTATGATTCAACTACTTTGGTGTTGCTTTTGTCTATCTTGTAGTCCGATACCGTTTTCTGCATCTGCTTTTCAAGTGACTCTATATATTCCTCCTTAGAGTTGTATCTTGCCAGGCGGTTGTTGGCATTGAATGCATCCATGTTGTTGTATTGTATCCTCATATTGATCCTGAATGCCCCGGAAGTATCAATATTCCCTGCAATGGACCTCCTGGTACTGTTGTGTGTAAGGGCAGTGAGGTCATGGAAAGTATTTGTAAAATCTCCATACAGATGAGCCTTGTCAACCAACAGGTATTCAGGAAGGAGGTTGATGTCTGCAAATTCATTTGTGCCGTCGAGATAACAGATTTTTCCGTCAGACATCTTTACTTGGAGTATGAAGCAATTGATACCCTCAAGAGTGGCTTGGAATCTGATTCTGTTCAGATATCTTGGATTCAGCAGCATTGGAGTTGCCACATACCCTGCATCCTCAAGCATTGCCCTGAGGATAAAGTTTATATCTGCAGAATTGCCTTCTCCTTTGTCCAAGGCGCTTTTTGGAGAATTTGTCAAAAGGGAAATTTTCTTGTTCCATTTTATTCTGCTCTTCAAAAGTTGCAGTATTTTCCTTATTTTCTCTTCATCAGATGCATCTGCCGCATACAATCCTGCCATCTCCTTCCTCAGAGGGTTGTCCATCTTCATATGGGTTCCAAATCTGGATTCTTTAAGGTTTTCGCATACAGTCTTCCAGTCGGATGAGATTTTCTGTACAAGTTGTCCAGGGAATCTGTATTCATCAAGTTCCAGGGAGAGTTTGCTTATATATTCCTTGTAGTTCCATACATAAGGTTCATTCTTGAGGGCAGGTACATCGGCCGCAATGCCGGTAACAATGTCCTCTTCAAATGTAAGGGGATAACCTGCAATGTATGCTGTCTTGGATTGTGAGCCCCTTTGAACATCAACATGCTGATATCCTGAAACCATAATATTGAATTTGAAGTATTCCGGAATAGAGTAACTGACTCTGGAGTATATGGTTGGGATATCATGCTGGAATTCGTGGGAAGGGATGTTGAAGATAAGATCATCTCTTACGGTGTACCTGTATTCAATTATTGAGCCTGCCTTTATGTCAGGAATGGAGAATTTGACCAATGTCATGTTATCTGATACCTTTTCCCTGAATATCATTTGTTTCTTTACAGGAGACTTTACAGTTTTGCCGTTCTCCATATTGAATGAGCATGCTTCCACCTTCTCCAGAACGCAAGTGGAGTTGTCGGGTCTGTATAGAGATATCTCAACATCTCCATAAGATGCTCCTTCCTTTTCAAGTACTTTTATTTTTCGGGTGATGGTGCGGTTCTGGAACAGATTCCCCTGCTGGTTTATTTCGTAATAAACAACCATCTCTTCGTACAGTATTACCGCTGGTGCTGTAGTGTCTTTGGAATATGAGTTCATTGAAAACTCTTCCTGAGTCGGTTTCCCGAACTGGAAACTGTTATTTTTGTCTTGTGAAAATGCTCCTGTAAAAAGGCAGAGAGCAAACATGAGTAGTGCTAAGTTTTTCATAAGGCAAATGAATTATGGTTTTTGCGAATATAATGAAATAATTTCTAAAATTAAAATAATTTAAAACAAATATATTTTGTTTTGGACAAATTCTTTTGGCATATATTTTGATTCGGATGATACGGATGATTTATAAACGGAATATCATGAAAAGAAATCTTACTGTCATTTTATTGTCTGTTGTGCTGAGCGTTACGGCAGCAGTGATAATTACTAATTATATAAATGAATCTCCGGGCACCTTTTTCTATAGTTCGGATGAACCTTCATCCCTGAGACAGGTTGTCCTGGAACATCAGAATTTCCCGGATTTCACCTATGCTGCGGAGAGTTGTGTGGATGGAGTAGTTTTTGTTAAGGTTGTCAAGAGGGAGAAGAACAGGGAGGCTTCAATCCTGGAGCATTTCTTCGGCTACGGGAATCCATATTCAATGCCAAGGGAGAGTGTAAATTCAGGTTCCGGGGTAATCATTTCTCCCGACGGTTATATAGCAACCAACAACCATGTGGTAGCCAACGGGCAGCAGATAGAGGTTACCCTGAATGACAACAAGACATATCCTGCAACACTTGTGGGGGCCGATCCTGTTACTGATGTGGCTCTTTTGAAGGTGGAGGCCCAGGGGCTTCCTGTAATCCCATTCGGCGATTCCGATTCCTTGAGGTTGGGAGAATGGGTATTGGCTATCGGGAGTCCGTTCAACTTGAGGAGTACCATTACTGCCGGTATTGTAAGTGCCAAGGGACGTTCTCTTCCCGATATGAGAGGGGAGTTCAAGATAGAGTCGTTCATTCAGACAGATGCTGCGGTAAACCCCGGAAACAGCGGTGGTGCCCTTGTCAATACAAAAGGTGAACTTGTGGGAATCAATACTGCCATTGCGTCAAATACAGGGTCATATACCGGATACTCATTTGCAGTGCCGGTTTCAATTGTAAAGAAAGTGGTTGATGATATAAAGGAGTTTGGAAGTGTGCAGAGGGCTGTACTTGGTATATCTATGGTGGAACTTACCCAGGAACTGGCTTCTCTGGCCGGCATGAAGGGAGATTTCAGCGGTGTATATATTGCAGAGATAAACAAGAGCGGTGCTGCATACAAGGCAGGAGTAAGGGAAGGGGATATTCTTGTTGCCATAAGCGGCAAGAAGATGAAGAACCCGTCTCATGTGCAGGCTACAATCAACGGGTACAAGCCGGAGGATGTTGTGGAGATTCTGATATTCAGGGACGGCAAGGAGATTAAGATGGAGGTGACATTGCAGGGTGAGGCAAACGCCGTGGCAATGGCAGATGACAATTCGGCAAAAGTGATGGGGGCCACTTTGGGCGAGCCCGACAAGGATTTGCTCAGAAAACTTGGCCTGAGGGGTGGAGTTGAGGTGAAATCTCTGGAAAAAGGGAAGTTTAAGGATGCCGGCATTGGGAAAGGACTCATTATTACTTACATCAACCAAACACCAGTCACCAGTGTGAAAGAGGCTCTTGACGTGATAAAAAATGCCAAAAGGGGGCTCCTTATAGAGGGCGTTTACAGCAATGGCGATGTTTATTATTATGGAGTTGGTGTTTAATTGAAATAAATTGTTTATTTTTGCGTGTTTTAAAATATCCGCATGAGACAGTTAAAGATTACCAAATCAATTACAAACAGAGAGAGTGCATCTCTGGACAAATATCTACAGGAGATAGGTAGAGAGGAACTGATTACAGTTGAGGAAGAGGTTGAGTTGGCCCAAAGAATCAAAAAGGGCGACCAGGAGGCTTTGGAGAAACTTACAAGGGCAAATTTGAGATTTGTGGTTTCAGTTGCAAAGCAATATCAGAACCAGGGCTTGAGCCTGCCTGACCTCATTAACGAAGGTAACCTTGGCCTTATAAAGGCTGCAGAGAAGTTTGATGAGACCAGAGGTTTCAAATTCATCTCTTATGCTGTATGGTGGATCAGACAGTCAATCCTTCAGGCTTTGGCTGAACAGTCGAGAATTGTACGCCTTCCTTTGAACCAGGTGGGTTCATTGAACAAGATAAACAAGGCGCTCCAGAAGTTTGAGCAGGAGAACGAGCGTATGCCTTCACCTGAGGAACTTGCAGATATCCTTGAGATTCCAAGGGAGAAAATTGCAGATACCCTGAGGGTTTCCGGCAGACATGTATCTGTAGATGCTCCATTTGTGGACGGTGAGGACAACAGCCTTTTGGATGTGCTTGTAAACTCCGATTCTCCAAATGCGGATAGGGGACTTGTAAACGAGTCTCTGAACAAGGAGATTGAGAGAGCCCTTTCAACTCTTACAGAGAGAGAGAGGGATATTGTAAAATATTTCTTCGGCATTGGTGCCCAGGAGATGACTCTTGAGGAGATAGGCGAGTACTTTGGCCTTACAAGGGAGAGGGTACGCCAGATTAAGGAGAAGGCAATCAGAAGACTCAGACACAGTGCAAGAAGCAAATTGCTCAAGAGTTATCTTGGGTAATTTGCCTTTTACCTTTTGTTTAATACAATCATTTTAAATACTGTTTCATTTATGAGAAAAACTATGTTATCTCTACTTTCTGCAGGGGTAATGGTTGCGTCGTGTTCGCAGCCACAGCAGGAGAATCCACTATTGGCTGAGTGGAATACCCCTTATGGAATCCCTCCATTTGAGCAGGTGCAGCCAGAGCATTACATTCCTGCATACAAGGCGGCTATGGCGGCTGAACTTGAGGAGATTGATGCAATTGTTAACAATACCGAGGAGCCTACATTTGAGAATACAATTGAGGCTTACACAAACACTGGTGAACTTCTATCAAATGTATCTGCAGTATTTGGCAGTGCAAACGGAGTTAAATCATCACCTGAACTTCAGGCTATTGCAAAGGAACTTTCTCCACTGCAGAGTGCGCACAACAGTGCTATTAGCCTTAACGAGAAACTGTTCCAGAGAATAAAGGCCGTTTATGAGAAAAGAAATGAGATGAACCTCAATGCTCAGCAACTCAGGGCAGTTGAGGAGATTTACAAGGGTTTTGAGAGATCAGGTGCTAATCTTCCTGCAGACAAGAAGGAAGAACTTAAGAAAGTTAATGCAGAGATTGCTGCTCTTCAGTTGCAGTTCTCGCAGAATGCATTGATTGAGACCGCTGCATACACCCTTGTAATTGAGAATGAGGCAGACCTTGCTGGCCTTACTGAGGGTCAGATTGCCGAGGCTGCTGCCAGAGCCAAGAAGGCTGGACAGGAGGGCAAATGGTTCTTTGGCCTTGACAACCCTAGCGTTATGCCGTTCCTGGCAAATGCACAGAACAGGGAACTGAGGAAACAGATTCTTACAGCATACTTGAACAGATGCAACAACAACAATGAGAACGACAACAAGGAGGTTATAAAGAAACTTGTTGAACTCAGACTTAAGAGAGCCCAGATTATGGGTGCTGAGAACGCAGCACAGTTCATTCTTGAGGACAGAATGGCAAAAACTCCGGAGGCTGTATATGCCCTTTTGGACCAGATATGGAAACCTGCATTGAAGGCTGCCAAGGCTGAGGCAAATGATATGCGCAAGATTATTGCAAAAGAGGGCTCGAACTTTGAACTTGAGGCTTGGGACTGGAGATACTACGAGCAGAAGGCGAAACAGGAGAAATTCAACCTGAGCGAGGCAGAAATGGCTCCATACTTCCAGATTGACAATGTAAGGGAAGGTGTATTCCATGTTGCAAACAAACTGTTCGGACTTACATTCAAGAAATTGGAGAACGTTCCTCTTCCACACGAGGAGGCCGAGGCATTTGAGGTTTATGACAATGACGGTACAGTAACCGGTATCGTATTCTTTGATATGTTTGCACGTCCTGGCCAGAAGAGGGCAGGTGCATGGTGCGGCGGTTTCAGAGGCCAGTCATACAAGAACGGTGAGAGGGTGCTTCCTCTTGTAACCATCTGCGGAAACTTTACAAGACCTGTAGGCGACCAGCCTGCATTGCTTACAACTGATGAGGTAACCACTTACTTCCACGAGTTCGGACACGGTTTGGCAAGTTTGCTTAAAGATGTGAAATACAAAGGTATGGGCGGATATCCAAGAGATTTCGTTGAACTTCCTTCACAGCTTAATGAGCACTGGGCATTTGAGCCTGAGGTACTTAAAGTATATGCAAAACACTACCAGACAGGTGAGGTAATTCCTCAGGAACTTGTAGACAAGATGACAAAGGCTGGCAAATACGGCCAGGGCTTTGCTACTGTTGAGTACCTTGCTGCATCTTACCTTGATATGGATTTCCATGTTCTTAAAGAGATTCCTGCAGATTTGGATGTAAACAAATTTGAGGAGAAAGTATTGGGTGACAGAGGTATCCTTTCACAGATCCCTTCACGTTACAGGAGCACATATTTCAACCATACATTCAGTGGCGGATATACTGCAGGCTATTACAGTTATATCTGGGCTGAGGTACTTGATGCTGATGCATTTGATGCATTCTGCGAGACAGGCGACATCTTCAACCAGGAGGTTGCAAACAAATACCGCACTGAGGTGCTTGAGGTTGCAGGAGAGAAAGATGCTATGGACCTTTACATCAACTTCAGAGGCAAACAGCCGGGAATTGACCCTCTATTGAAAAACAGAGGTTTGAAATAAACTGCTTAAAGCAGGAATTGGGAGGGCGGCCGGTTGGCTGCCCTTTTTTTGTTCTAGGGCATTTCGTTGGGGAAACGTGCCCGATTGGATTAAATGTTAAACATTGCCTGATTTGCTACTGTGTAAAATTTGTTAAATCACAGATAGTCAATTGGTTAAATTTTCTTGAAAATGCACTTGTAATACTTTTATCTAGTATCTTTGCTTAAAAGAATAACTTAAAAGCACTATATATGTACAGAAAACTGGCCCTGCTGATATGCGCTGCATTGTCACTTTCAACCACAAGCGCACAAACAGATTCAAGCAAACAGAAGGAACTTTTTCATAATTACTCAAAACTCCTTTCTCCAGAGAAGGTATACCTCCACACAGACAAGGATGTCTACTTTGCCACCGACACCATCTGGTTCAGCGGTTATGTGGAGAATGCCTCTTATGCGAGTGAGTTTGATGAGTCCAATTATATTTATGTGGAGCTTATCAGTGATGAGCTGAACAGGGATTTTACCAGTTGGACTAACCATTCAGTATTGGAAAAGACTGTTGTGAGCAGGAAAAAGTTGAAAATTGTGAATAACAGTTTTCAAGGATATATCGCTGTGCCGGAAATGAGTTCTACTGGCAGGGCAATATTGAGGGCTTACACTTATTGGATGCTTAACAGACCTGCAGAGTATATGTTCTATAAGGAACTGGAACTTACTAATCCCATGAAGGATAAGTTGGTAACAGCTATGGAGAAGAAGAAAGTGAAGAATAGGAGGGAGTACGCACGAGTTGGTGCACAATCTCCGTTTGATAAAGATAAGAAGGATGAAGATATAAGATATGATGTGCAGTTTTTACCCGAGAGCGGTAATTATGTACAAGGAGAACACTCTGTATTGTATGTGAAGGCTGTAGGCAAGAAAGGAGCAGGAGTGCAGGTGTTTGGTGATATTAAGGATGAAAATGACAATATAATAGGCCATTATTCAACAGATTCTTTAGGATTTGGAAAAGTAAAGCTGGCGACAATTCCTGAAGGCAAGCTTACAGCTACTGTTAAAGATTCACTTGGCTACGAATGGAAGAAGGTGAAATTGCCAAAAGTAATGGATAAAGGCGTTACTGTCAATGGGAGTTTTGATATAAGAGCCAAGAATACTTATGGCGAAGGTGATAAGATTATTTTCACCGTAAGTGTGTTTGGTAATCTCCAGTATACAGGGTTGAATGTATATATACACAATGGTTCGGAAATTTACTACAGCAAACGTTTGCAGGGAATAAATGAATCTATAGCATTGAGGTTGCAGCAGCTTAATGCAGGAATTCATTCAGTATCAGTTGTGGATTCGGTTGGCAATGTGTATGCTGAAAGACCATTTATGGTTCTTCCTGCAACAAAAGAGAGTCTTGAACTGGAAACTCAAAAGGAAGAGTATAGTACAAGGGAACTGGTTGATGTCAAAATCAAGCTTCCAAAGGAGATGATAGGTGAAGGTTCCAATTTCTCTGTTGCTGTAACCGATATGGGGATAGTGGAGAATTGTGAGAAAACCACTATGCAGTCATATATGCTTCTTAAGAGTGAAATTAAAGGCTATATAGAGAATATAGATTGGTATTTTAATGACTCAATACCTCTTTCAGTAAGAATGCATAAGGCTGATATGCTTATGCAGACCCAAGGATGGAGATATTATGATATTGAAAAGATTTTTCAAGGTAAGAACGAAGTGCCAAATTTTGGCAGGGAGTACAGACAAACCCTATTTGGAAAGGTTGTAAATCCTGTTGGACTTACAAAGAAGGCAACTGTTTCGTTTTTGGCTCCTTCAATCAACTTTAAGGCAATGGGCCAGATAGATTCAGGTTATTTTGTTCTTAAAGATGTTGATTTCCCGGAGAATACAAGATTTATAGTGAGTGCAGTGGGTAAAAATGGCAGAAGTACCAGCCATATGCCAGTATTGCGTGATGATTACTATGCACCTGACTACATATACCCTATAAAACCTGAAAAAGTAAAATATTCTCCAATATACAGCAAGGTAGTAGAGTCTATATACTATAACGGTGAAGACGGTGATCATGCAATGGCATTTGAGTTGAACCCCGTAGTAGTGACATCGCAGCTTATTACTCCAAAAAACTCACCAAGTCCTATTCCCAATTACCCTATAAATAAGTCATGGTATAGAGATACGTCTGACATGAAACCATATGTCAAGCATTATGATCTTGAGACTTTTTTGAGAGATAATTTTTATGGTTTGAGAGTTCAAACCCAAGATATCAGACCTTTGTTGGTAGCAAGGGCCATAACACCTCGTACTGTAAAATCCACAATGGGCCCTCCAACTTCAGTAGTTCAAATATATATGAATGGGATAGCTATTTCCCCTGCGGAGTTTTCAGATTTTTACTTATTTAATTTGAAATTGTCGGATATTGAATCAATGATTTTTGTTCAGGGTTTTTCCGCTGCACCATTCCAACAAAATATTGGAGCCTTGTATCCTTCCCCTGTTCTAATGATTCGTACAAAACCATACAGGGAAAAGGATATTCCATACAATGTTACCAGTGCCAATCCCCTAGGATGGCAAAAACCGGCAAAGTTCTACTCTCCAAAATATGATACACCGGAGAGAAAAAAATCTAAGGAAGATGATAACCGTATCACATTGTACTGGAACCCAGCTGTTAAACTAGATGAGAATGGAGAAGCCACAATCTGTTTCTACACCTCTGATTCAGATTCACAATACCGCATTGAGGTGGAGGGCAGGTCTTCTTCCCGACAGTATCACTATGTGGAGAAGATAATTGAGAGGAAGGTGGAACCGACAGGCGTAAAAAAGAAGTAGCGGTCACCCCGCTATTTCTTTTTTACGCAATCAGTTGAAAAAATTAGGAGCTGTCTAGAGATTATATAATCCCCTTGAATTTTAGCCAAATAGGGAAGAACTGGTCATATACGCTGTAAATATTCTTATTTACAGTTATAAAATCCTTTTCAAGCAACCCTTTCAATGCGGAGTTTACGCTGCTTGCAGAATTGAGCTTGTGCTTGTTTATGAATGTGCCTCCGGTGATGGAAGAAGCCTTGCCTTCGCGGGCAATGGCAAGGAAAAGCATGCGCTGTTTCTCCGGCATCTGGTAATAAAGTGATTCATAGGTGTCAGATGAGAGGCGTAAGATGAAGTCTATTGCTTCATCAACCATTTCAGGTTTGCATTCCTGTCCTTTCTCCGTTTTTGAATACAGGACATTGAGAATGCGGTGCATATAGCTTGTTACTGCATCAAAACGGTTGTAAAGCAATGTTACCACATTACGGTCCAAGCGCTTGTCCGCCTCCTCAAATTTCCCCACACAAAAATCTGTGTATACCTCCAAATCAAGAGGCTGAAGGTTCATTATTGTAACAGACTGATAAAAAGGACGTGACGGTGAGGTGAACATACCATTCATAATATGACGCTGTGAACCTGAAAATATAAAGTGGGCATTGGTACAGCGCTGGACATATGTCCTTATTGTAGCCTCTATGGTGTCATCTTCATATTTTGTAATCTGCTGGAATTCATCAATAGCAACCAGGCATGGCTTGTCTGCCTGATTGAGATATGAGAATATCTCATCAAGAGTAACAGCAGGATTGTTGTTTATAGTACCCAGTCCCATATTCCAAGAAGGGACACCATGCACATCAAAGGAGATCTCCGAACGTAGAGAAGAAACTATATTTATAAACTTCTCCCATGCCTTTTTGCCTTTAGGCCTCAACTCGTCAATTACAGCTTTGCCAAGCATGTTTACAAAGTCGCTCAAGTTCTTTGTAGCATATATGTCTACAACAAAACAGTAGTGGCTGTTTCTGATATCTTCGTTGTTGAATACATGCCAAATTAGTCCTGTCTTTCCCAAACGGCGTGGCGAAATTAGGGCCACGTTGTTTTCATTCAACAGAAGGTCTCGTAGAATTGCCGTTTCCTGAACCCTGTCACAGAAATATTCAGGACCGGCATAACCGTTGGTAACAAAAGGATTGATCATAAAGCATATATTTCAATTACTGGAACAAAGATAACAATTTTTCCATAAAATGGTTCTCATAAAATGAGAATTATAAAATGAGAATTTATGAATATTCTCTTTGTATTTGTACTATATTTGTGTAATGAAAATAATATATATGAGAAGTATGTTTTTTTGTACTACCTGTAATCTCAAATATGGATAGCAAACAGGCCTCAAGGAGGAAATAAATTTTGCTTGTGTGGAGAGGGGACCAGATTGTACTGTCGGGAACAAAATTACATGAAATTGTTCCCGACAGTTTCTTTATGGGCACGAAAAGGTATCTGAATGTGCCAGGGAGGTGGTTGTGATACCTGTTTGGGCACATCCGGTGTCCACAATACATCCGTTGTTGCCAGTGTTAAACTCTATCCTTGCTACCCCCTGTTGTATTTTTTTATAAGTATTAGAATATCAGTGTTTTAAATTTATGCTAAAATGTACATGTAAAACTTTTGTTCAATAACTTTGCTTAAGTAAACAACTTAAAAGCACTATTATGAGAAAGAGATTTTATTTTTTATCAGCCCTATTGTTCTTAGCCGGATGCTTGATGGCACAGCCATACTCTAAGCCTCCTTTTCTGTATTCTGATATTACCTCTTCTGGAAGTTATGATTTGGCAGGAAAGAAGTTTTTTGTTTCTGCTCTCAACTATACTACACCTGAAGCGGCTGAGTACAATTCTCAAAAGGAAGCTTTTGCCGGTTATCTTGTGGAGTCTTTGGCTATGAGGGGAGCAGTGCCGGTAATTGACAGTTTGGAAGCAGATTTTTATGTTGCGGCTACACTTGATTATAGGAATGTCTCTAATGATGTTACAAATTATTCTAAAGAGAGTAAGGAATTTGGTACAAATTCTATCAAATATAATGGACGTAGAAGTGTAGATAAAATTATTGAGGAGGAACAAAGAATTGAAGTAGGAGCAGATAATGTTACCGCATATGGGTATTCAAAATATAGTGATAATCTTCGCCGTCATAAAGGTAAAAAGAATGAATTGGCCTACAGAAAAGACAATATTATAGTTAAAGTTGTAACCATAGAGGCTTATGATTGGGTAGATGGAGGCAAAAACAGTTTATGGGCAACTCAGGCCATGGAAAGCAGGTCTGAGGGTTATATTAACTATTTGCCAACTGATTGTGCTATGGTTTACCTGATGATGAGGGGATATGGCAAGGATATGGATGAAAGGAAGTGTGGTATATCTGAAGAGGATCCATATTTTGTTGCGTTTGAAAAAACCGGCACTCCAAAAGATATTGATTTTATTCCTTTCAGTGAATCTTCAGACAAGAATTTGAACTTGTTCCTTGTTGAGAAATCTGATGAAGGGATAGTTTGCCTTGTTGAGGATAATAATCTTTTGTCAATGGATTTGAAGAACAAGAACTATACAGCTGCCATAAAGGTTGGCAATAAGATGATTGAATGCTCAAAAATGTACTATGATATGCCTCCTGTACAATATTCGAGATTTTTGACTTTGGCTTTTCCAGATGGAGGAGAGGATCTGACTGATTTTGATATAATATTTTACAAGAAAAACAATCCTGAAAAGATAAAGCAGACTATAAGGAATGTCAAGTTGAAATAATCGGCATTTAAGATGAAATATGGTGAGGCTATAATGCAAAAGGGAGGACTCCTGTCAGGGGTACCTCCCTTTTGTTATGGTATTATTGGACCAGTGATGTTTATTTTAGAGAAAACCCAATTTTTTGTGTATCTTTGGTCGCTTATTGAAAATTATAAAAATTAAGTATATATGGGCGATTTTTTTGCATCACTGGGACAGTGGATTACTGCTGTGAGTGATTTCGTTTGCGGTTATCCGCTTTTTATCCTCCTTGTAGGTGGAGGTTTGTATTTCCTCATTTATTCAGGTTTTGTGCCGTTGAGGTATTATGGCAGGGCTATCAAGGCCCTTAAATCAGATGATAGCCAGGCTGCAGGACAGATCAGTTCTTTTGAGGCACTTGCCAGTGCAATTGCCGCAACCGTTGGTATGGGTAACATTGCCGGAGTTGCAATAGCATTGTCTATCGGTGGCCCGGGAGCAATTTTTTGGATGTGGGTGAGTTCTATACTTGGTATGGCTACCAAATTCTTTGAGGGTACACTTTCTGTGATGTACAAGGGTAAGGATGATGCAGGTGAGGTTCAGGGTGGCCCTATGTACATGATTTTGTCGGGATTGGGAGCAAAATGGAAACCTCTTGCCGTATTCTTCTCAATTTCCGGTCTTATTGGTACTCTATGTATCATGCAGAGCAACCAGTTTACAGAGGCCATTACTACAGTGTTCTTTACCCCTGAGCAGAATACTGCCACTTTGAGGTTCATCATTGGTGTAATCATTACTGTTGTTGTTGCTTGTGTTATCCTTGGAGGTATAAAGAGAATTTCAAAAGTTGCTACTAAAGTGGTTCCTGCAATGGTTGTGATGTATTTCCTTCTTGTGATGTACATTATTCTTACCAACCTTAGTGCTGTTCCCGGTGTGTTTGGTGCTATCTTTACAGATGCCCTTACTGTTAAGGCCGGTGTGGGTGGAGGAATCGGGGCATTGGTTTCAATTGCCCTTATAGGTATCAGACGTGCTGCTCTTGTTAATGAGGCGGGAGTGGGAACTGCTTCAATGATGCATGGTGCGTCAAAGAACAACCAGCCTGTAAAGGAGGGTCTTGTTGCAATGATTGGTCCTTCAATTGACTCTGGACTTGTATGTACCCTAACTGCAATTGCCATTCTTATCCAGAGGGATGTGCTTCCTTTGGGAGACGGTATCAGCGGTTCAATGGCAGGTTTGAGTGTTGCCCTTCAGGCTTTTGATGCTTCAATACCAGGTTTGGGCAAGTATCTGTTGTTGCTTATGCTATTCTTCTTTGCATTCTCAACAATGTTCTCATATTCGTATTATGGGCAAAAATGTACCGGATTCCTCTTTGGAGCAAGGTACTCAAAATATTATAACATATTCTTCTTGCTGATGCTTATAGTAGCGGCGGTTATTCCATTGAAGGCTGCAGTTGGTCTTATAGACCTTGCTTATGCCCTTATGGCATTCCCTACAATGTTTACCTTAATAAAACTTTCACCTAAGGTAAAGGCTGCAATGAAAGAGTATTTTAAAAAATAACAAACATTTAATTTGAATAGGATGAATCCTGAACTATTTATAAGCAAAAAAGCCAAAGAGGCCATTAAAGCCCTTTATGGAGTAGAGGCTGAGGATAAAATGGTGCAAACCCAGGCAACCAGAAAAGAGTTTGAGGGTGACATTACCCTTGTTGCTTTTCCTCTATTGAAAATGAGCCGCAAATCGCCTGAGGCAACCGGTGCTGAGATTGGTGAGTATATAAAGAACAATGAGCCTCTTGTGGAGAGTTATAATGTTGTAAAAGGTTTCCTGAATATAAAATTGTCTGAAAACTTCTGGAAGAACACTTTTGAGGAGATATACAAGGCTGGGGAATTTGGAAAACTTCCTGCAACCGGAAAGAGTGTGATGATTGAGTTCTCGTCTCCAAATACCAACAAGCCTCTTCATCTTGGCCATATAAGGAACAACCTCCTTGGATGGTCTGTTTCAAGGCTTCTTGAGGAGAACGGACACAATGTCATAAGGGTAAACCTTGTAAATGACAGGGGTATCCATATCTGCAAATCCATGCTTGCATGGCTCAAGATGGGCAATGGAGAAACACCTGAGTCGTCGGGAATAAAAGGTGACCACCTTGTTGGAAAATACTATGTTGCATTCAGCAATGAGTTGAAAAGACAGACTAAGGAACTGATAGCACAAGGTGTGCCTGAGGATGAGGCAGAGAGGCAGACTCCTATCCTTAAGGAGGCTCAGGCAATGCTTGTAAAATGGGAGCAGGGAGATCCTGAGGTAGTGGAGTTGTGGAAAAAGATGAACGGTTGGGTTTATGACGGATTTGACAAGACCTACAACCGCCTTGGCATTTCGTTCCACAAGACATATTATGAGTCACAGACATACCTTCTTGGTAAGGCATTGGTACAGGAAGGGCTTGCAAAGGGTATCTTTGAGACCCACGAGGACGGTTCTGTATGGTGTGACCTTACTCCCGACGGATTGGACAAGAAACTTCTTCTCCGTGGAGATGGCACATCTGTATATATGACCCAGGATTTGGGTACCGCACACCAGAGGTTTGCAGAGCACAAACTTGATGAGCACATATATGTTGTGGGAAATGAGCAGAACTACCATTTTCAGGTATTGAAACTTATCCTCAAGAAACTTGGTTTTGACTGGAGCGATTATATCTATCACTTGTCTTATGGTATGGTTGAATTGCCTGAGGGCAAGATGAAATCGCGTGAGGGAACAGTGGTGGATGCAGATGATCTGGTTCAGGATATGTATTCTACAGCAAAAGAGACATCCCTTGCCCTTGGAAGGCTTGATGATATGCCTGAGCAGGAGAGGGAAGATCTGTTTGAGATGATTGGACTTGGTGCCCTCAAGTACTTTATCCTTAAAGTTGACCCTAGGAAGACAATGCTGTTTGACCCTAAAGAGTCAATTGATTTCAACGGAAATACAGGTCCGTTTATCCAATATACACATGCCAGAATCAAGTCTATCCTAAGAAAGGCTGCCGAGAGGGGCTATAAGGAGGAGATTGGAGGCGGAGCACTCCTTCCTAAAGAGATTGAGATTATTAAGATGTTGAACATTTACCCTCAGAGGGTTAAGGAGGCAGGTGACGGACATTCTCCGGCAGTAATAGCCAACTATGCATACGACCTTGCCAAGGAGTTCAGCCAGTATTACCACGATACTACAATCCTGAACGAGGAGGATGCGGCATTGAGGTCCCAGAGGTTGGCCCTCATAGATGTAATTGCAAAGGTACTTACCAGGGCAATGGATATTCTTGGAATAAGATTGCCTGAAAGAATGTAACATGGAGAGAGCGAAATTCATTCCTACAACAAAAAAGGAGATTGATGCCTTAGGTTGGGACTATATAGATGTAATCATCTTTACCGGTGATGCCTATATAGACCACCCTTCCTTTGGTACAGCGGTAATAGCAAGAGTCCTTGAGAGTTGCGGCTACAGGGTTGCTGTAGTTCCGCAGCCCAACTGGAGGGATGATTTGCGCGATTTCAAGAAGCTTGGTACTCCCAGGCTTTTCTTTGGTGTAAACTCTGGGGCGATGGACTCTATGGTAAACCATTATACTGCGGCCAAAAGGTTGCGCAGCAATGATGCCTATACCCCTAATGGAGCACCTTCAATGCGTCCAGATTATGCTGTAAAGGTATATTCCAATATACTTAAGGAACTGTATCCGGACACTCCGGTGGTAATTGGCGGAATTGAGGCATCATTGCGCCGTTTTACCCATTATGACTACTGGCAGGACAAACTGCTCCCATCTGTTCTTGTGGAGAGCAAGGCGGATTATCTCATTTATGGAATGGGAGAGAGGGCAATACTGGATGTAGCCAGACACATAGAAAACGGAAGTTGGGAAGACAGGAATACATTGAATCAGGTTGCATGGATAAGTGATGCAAAACCTGCTGAGTCTCCCGACAGAGTTTTTCTTCATTCTTATGAGAAATGCCTGAAGGATAAGAAGGCTTTTGTTGAGAATTTCAACGCAATTGAACTTGAGGCCAACAGAATGGTTGGAAAACAACTGGTTGAGCAGATTGGCAGCAGATATGTAGTTGTAAATTCCCCTTATCCTCTCCCTTCTACAGAGGAACTGGATTCATACTACGACCTGCCATACACCAAACTTCCCCATCCGAGGTACAAAGGGAAGCATATCCCTGCATACGAGATGATAAAATTCTCCATAAATACCCATAGAGGTTGTTTTGGAGGGTGCAGTTTCTGTACAATTGCAGCCCATCAGGGGAAACATATCCAGAGCAGAAGCGAGGAGTCCATTCTGGCGGAAATTGAGAGACTGAAAGATTTGCCGGGCTTTGCCGGAAACATCTCCGATGTAGGAGCCCCTACAGCCAATATGTACGGAATGGCAGGCAATGACCGCAGTGTATGTGAAAAGTGTTTCAGGAAGAGTTGCCTTTTCCCAAAAATGTGCCCCAATCTCAACAATTCGCACAGGAGACTGCTGAAACTCTATAAGAGCATATCTGAGATAAAGGGGATAAAGCATGCATATATAGGAAGCGGTATAAGGTATGACCTTTTCCTTGATGAGAAAGGGTTTCTGGACAGTTCTTCAAAGCCATATTTTGAGGAACTGGTTACAAAGCATACCAGCGGAAGGCTAAAGGTTGCCCCTGAGCATACAGAAGATAATGTTCTGGCCCTTATGAACAAGCCTCCGTTCAAACTCTTTGAAAGGCTTAAAAGGGAGTTTGACAGGGTAAACAAGGATAACGGGCTCCGGTTCCAACTTGTCCCATATTTCATATCTTCCCATCCCGGATGTACCCAGAAGGATATGGAGAATCTGGCAAGCCACAGGGCGCTTAAAGGAGTCTATATGGACCAGGTGCAGGATTTTACCCCTACACCTATGACCAAATCTTCTGCTGCATACTACTCCCAGATGGATCCTAAAGGGTTCAAACCTATATTTGTGGAGAAAAATATGGACAAGAAAAGGATGCAGAAATCTTATTTTTTCAAGAAATAGCAAAAATCGTTTTTTTATAAGAAAAATTGCACTATAATTGCACCAAGAAACGATATAACATAATCTAACAAATAAGAGATAACGATATGTGTGCAAAAACTTCATCAAGACCCCAGAAGAAGAGAGCGGTTGTAAGTTATGCGAATATGTCACCAGAATTGGCAGCAGCGTTCAAGGAAAAGTATCCTAAGGGATACGCAGATTATATGGGAGACCTTTTTAAGGTAGACAAACCTGACGGGTCATTTTTCTATGCAGTGTCCGTTGAGATTCCAGATGCAATTTATCTTGTAAAAATAGAAGTTAAGATAGACGATTATGAGGATGTTGAGAACGGGTTGTTTGGAGATGTTGACGGAGACGATGAAGGTGCAGGAGAGAACGGGACATTCCCTGATGACGGGTCCAACTCTTTTGGTGGAGATGATGATTCAGACGAGTAGCATTTATATTCACATAGGGTTGGGTACGCAATTGCGTACCCAATTTTTTTTTATTAGATTTGTATGTTGTAACCTAATGTAACTGTATGTTCAAAAGTTTGTTATATAAGATAAAGTCATACGCTGGAGGTATTCCTGAAAGCAGATTGCTTATAGTGCTGGCTCTGGTGGTTGGATTGGGAAGTGGAATTGCCGCTGTAGTGCTCAAGCAACTTGTCCATTTTGTGGAGTGGATACTTACCGGATGGTTCAACACTCCTGTAGACAGTTTTCTCTATTTGCTGTATCCGGGCATAGGTATGCTTCTGGCACTGCTGTTTGTAAAATTCATTGTAAAGGACAATATAGGCCATGGTGTAACCAAAGTGCTTTTGGCGGTTTCAAAAAATGAATCCAAGATAAAGGCCCACAATACTTGGACATCTGTTGCGGCCAGTTCTGTAACCATAGGTTTTGGTGGCTCTGTTGGAGCAGAGGCCCCAATTGTATATACAGGTGCTGCAATAGGATCTAATGTTGCACGTGCATTGGGATTGTCATACAAGAACATGACAATACTCCTTGGATGTGGTGCTGCCGGTGCAGTGGCCGGCATATTCAAAGCCCCTATGGCGGGGGTGCTGTTTACGCTGGAGATATTGCTTTTCAATATATCAATGACATCATTGCTCCCGTTTGTAATTTCATCCATTACCGCAACCACTGTCTCATATTGTTTTCTGGGCAGTACCGTGGCCTTTGAGAATGATCTTACCCCGTTTTCTATAGGGAATCTCCCTTTCTATATCCTTTTTGGCGTAATATGCGGTTATGCATCGCTCTATTTCACCAGAACTACCCTGTGGCTTGAAGATAAGATTAAAGGGATAAAACGGACTGGCAGAAGATGGCTTATTTCTGCCGGATGTCTTGGCTTGCTCATATTCATTTTCCCTCCGCTGTACGGTGAGGGTTATGGAGTACTTACAGATCTCCTTATGAACAATTCAGAGGGAGCGGTAGGAACATCGTTCTTTACAAGGCTCCTTACAATGGAATGGGTTGTCCCAATCTTCTTTGTTGGTGTATTTTTCCTTAAGGTCTTCTCCATGTCATTTACCAATGCCGGAGGTGGTGTGGGAGGTACATTTGGTCCTACATTGTTCATGGGAGGAATTCTTGGTTTCATTGTGGCCAGAAGTGTTAACCTGATGGATATACATATGCTGCCGGAGGCAAATTTCGTCCTTGTTGGAATGGCGGGGCTTATGGCTGGAGTAATGCAGGCACCCCTTACGGCAATCTTCCTTATAGCGGAGATTACAGGTGGATATACACTCCTTATGCCCCTTATCATTACATCGGCTGTCTCATTTGCAACAATAAGGATATATGAGCCATATTCAATCTATACCAAACGTATAGCAAAACAGGGAGATCTGCTTACACATGATTCGGACCAGGCTGTACTTACCCTCCTTAAAACCGATGAACTTATTGAGAATGACTTTTCTACGATAGGAGTTAACCAGACTCTGGGAGACCTGGTTAAGGTGATTGCACATTCGCACAGGAACATTTTTCCGGTAGTTAACGGTGCCGGTAAAATGCAGGGTATTGTTTTCCTTGATGATGTGAGGGAGATAATGTTTGACAAAGATAAATATGATAGGCATATTTATACCTTTATGAAGCAGGTGCCGGAATTTGTCTATTGCAAGGAGAAAATGGAGAGTGTAATGAACAAGTTTGAGTTTACTGGTGCATGGAACCTTCCTGTTGTTGATGAAACGGGGAATTATATGGGTTTTGTATCAAAATCCAAGATTTTCTCTGCGTACAGGGAGCAGTTGCAGCAGGTGTCACATGATTGATAGGAGAGATGAAGAAACTGTATATAAAACATATATCGGGAATACTTGCTGTAAATGAATGGCAGGTGGAGCATTGTGTACAACTTCTGGAAGAAGGGGCAACTGTACCGTTCATAAGCAGGTACAGGAAAGAGCGTACAGGGCAGTTGGATGAGGTTCAGGTTGCCCAGATAAAGCATTGGTGCGGCAAGTTTGAAGAACTGGAAAAAAGGAAGGAGGGTGTCCTAAAGAGCATACAGGAGCAGGGACAACTCACAGGGCAACTGGAGAAGGAGATAGCGTCGTGCATTGCCATGCAGGATTTGGAGGATATCTATATGCCCTACAAGCCAAAGAGGAGGACCCGCGCAACCATGGCAAAGGAGAAAGGGCTTGAGCCTCTTGCATTGCAGATGCTTACATTTGATGTGGCAAATTTTGATTCTGTTGTCTCTTCTTATATCAATGGTGACCTTCCCAATAGGGAGTCTGTATTGCAGGGTGCAAGGGATATTATTGCAGAGACTGTAGCAGAAAGGGCTGATATCCGCCAACAGGTAAGGGATTTTTATTGCAGGAATTCCAGGATATTGTCAAAAATGGCCAGAGGAAAGGGGGATGAAGGGGAGAAGTTCTCAAATTACTATGATTTCTCGGAGCCATTGGCAAGAATACCTTCCCACAGACTACTTGCATTGCTGAGAGGCCAGCAGGAGGGGGTTCTGAATGTCAAACTGGAAGCCGACCAGCAGATTGTGAAAAAAATAGTGAACAGATTTCTCTATAATGGAGCCAAATGCAATACGTTCAAATTGTTTGAGCAGTTGGATCTTGCAGTTGATGATTCCATTAAACGCCTTCTGCATCCCTCAATTGAGAATGAAACCATAAGGCTGGCCAAGGAGAAAGCAGATCTTGATTCCATTAAAGTATTTGGAGAGAATCTGAGACAGTTGCTTTTGGCTGCACCGGTAGGTGAAAAGAGGACACTTGCTATAGATCCGGGATTCAGGACCGGGTGCAAGGTTGTATGTCTTGGGGCTAATGGAGAACTGCTGCATAATGATACAATATATCCTCATCCTCCTGCAAACGAGAAGGTTATGGCAATGAAAAAGATCTCCAATATGGTTCAGTCATATAAAGTGGAGGTTATTGCCATTGGAAACGGAACGGCTGCCAGGGAGACAGAGGCCTTTATAAAGAGATTGGCACTTCCGGCCAATGTAAAAGTCTATTCTGTAAGTGAAGATGGCGCTTCAATATATTCTGCGTCTCCTGTTGCCCGGGAAGAGTTTCCGCAATATGATGTTACTGTAAGGGGTGCTGTTTCAATAGGACGCAGACTTATGGACCCTTTGGCAGAACTTGTGAAGATAGATCCCAAATCTCTTGGTATAGGGCAATACCAGCACGATGTTGACCAGACACTCCTGAAAGAGAAACTCGATGATATAGTAATAAGTTGTGTAAACAGTGTGGGAGTTAATCTCAACACTGCCAGCAGGCATCTGTTGTCATATGTATCCGGAATTGGACCGGCACTGGCACAGAATATAGTGGATTTCAGAAATGAGAACGGACCTTTCTCTTCCCGACAGCAACTGCTGCAGGTAAAGAGACTGGGAGCAAAGGCCTTTGAGCAGGCGGCCGGTTTCCTGAGGATACCCGGTGCCGATAATCCTCTCGACAACTCCGCTGTACATCCGGAGAGGTATGCTCTTGTTGCCCAGATGGCATTGGACAACAATATGACATTGGAGGAACTTGTCGGGAATAAGGAGAAAGCCGGGTCAATAGTTTTGGAAAAATATGTTTCGCAAGAGGTGGGTATCCCTACGCTCAATGATATAATTCAGGAGTTGGCCAAACCTGGAAGGGATCCCCGTTCCAATGTGAAAGTACTGGAGTTCTCTGCAGATATCCGCACAATTGAGGATCTCAAGCAAGGGATGGAACTTCCTGGAATAGTTACAAACATTACAAATTTTGGAGCATTTGTAGATATAGGCATAAAACAGAATGGCCTTATACATGTCTCCAATATGTCAGATAAATTTATAAGTGATCCTAACGTAATTCTAAAACTGCATCAACATGTAAAGGTGAGAGTACTTGAGGTGGATTTGAAGAGGGGAAGGATACAATTAAAACTGCTTTAACTTTATATGAATCCAGTATTGTGTTGGGTTATGGTTGCAATAACCCTGTGTTCGCTTGCAACGGCAGGCGTTTCTGTTTACCTGCTTGCCAAAGTGAGGAGAAGAATGTGTCATCCGGGAATCACTTTCAGAGTTTCCCCACAATTGCAGCCAGCAATAAAGGAGATGGTAGTGAAGAGGTTCAGTTTAATAAACAACATTTACAGGCACCTGTACCATACATGCAACAGTTATCCTAAAGACAAGGACAGGCTTGCAGATTACCTTGTAGAGGAGTTTACTACCGGTGGAATAAGAAATTTGAGCAATGATATAGTGTACATTGCTGATTTGGGAGAGGGGGGACGGCTCTCAAGCATGGCCAGGGAGTACAGGCTTTCAGAGGCTGAACTGAGGACCTGCTGCTATATACATCTGGGTTTCAAATGGCAGCAGACCTGTACGGCCGAAAACCTTACAGAAAATGCATACAATGTAAGGTGTTCCAGAATAAGGAAGAAACTTTCAATGGAAAAAGATGAACGGATCCCCGATTTTATAAAGGGGTATTGCAGCAGTGCAGACAATTAGTTCCTTTGGGCAATGATTACGCCTGAAATTACTATAGCAATTCCGGCTACTGTAATTAAAGTAACCTCTTCTTGTCCGAGCATTGCCGCACCTACAGCAGAAACAGCAGGAATAAGGGCAGAAAAAATGCTTGTCTTTGTCATTCCCAGCCTCTTGATTGATGCAACCCAGCAGGCAAATGAGAGACATGAGCACAGCAGGGTAAGGGCAAGAAGCGGCACCATAACCTCTTTGGAAAAGAATGTACTGTTGAGCCCATCCAATCCGAAAGCAAGGAACAGCGGCAGGAAAAACATGGAGCCTATTACAAACTGGTAGGTAGTTATTGTTATGGAGTTGTATTTTCCCGACAATTTCTTTACCACAGATGAGTATCCTATTGAGCCTACAACTGCCATAAACAGCAGGACAATTCCATAAAAATGCTCTGCAGAGGCTGTTTCACCATCCTTCATGATTACCATAATGATTCCGGGGATGGTTATTGCGGTACCGAAAATCTTGAATACCGTAAGGGGAACCTTATACAGAACCCTCTCTGCCATGAGGGTAAACACCGGTATGGTTGCTATGATTACCGCAGACAGAACTGCAGAGTTGGTAGCCTTCATGCCGTATGTCTCACCAAGAAAATAGATGAATGGCTCAAAAAAGGCCATAAGGGCAACCCATTTGTAGTCCTTCTTCTCTAATTTCTGCAGTTTGCCCGCCAGACGGGAACCTGTATAAAGGATTATGCCTGCCAGGAACAGCCTTACAAAGAGGAATGTAAACGGAGCAACCCCCCTTTGCAGAATGTCATTTGTCCATACGAAAGAGAATCCCCACAGGACAATTGCCAATGTGGTGAATGTGTATGTCCAGAAGAGTGGGTAGTTGCCTTTGCTGTCCATAATTGTTGCCGTTATTCAAATTCCAATGCCATGGCACACCTCTCTCCGGTGAGGGCGCTGTTTTCAACAACATGTACACCGTTTGTAAATGTATGTACAATTGTACTGGAGAATGTCATCCCCTCAAACGGGCTCCAGCCGCATTTATATGCGGGGTGGGATGTTGTATTGCTGTCGGGAAGATTGAGGTCTGCAATTGTAATGTCTGCATAGTACCCTTCCCTTATGTATCCCCTCTCTTTTATGCCGAAACAATCTGCCGGGCCGTGTGACATCCTTGCCACCACATCTTCAACGGTAAATATCCCTTTGCGGCTCAATTCCAGCATCAGTTGTAGGCTGTGCTGTATCAGGGGCAGTCCGCTTGGCGCCTTTGTATAATTGTTCTGCTTCTCCTGCTTCAGGTGTGGGGCATGGTCTGTTGCAACAACCCTTATTATACCCTCCTTTACGGCCCTTCTTATTGCCTCCATGTCTTCAGGAGTCTTTATGGCAGGATTGCACTTTACCCGGCTGCCGTAGGTGGCGTAATCGTTGCAGTTGAACCACATGTAATGTACACATACCTCTCCCTCAATCATAGGGTTCAGTTTTCTGGCTTCCCGTATCATCTCTATTTCATCTGCAGTGCTTATGTGCAGTATGTGAAGCCTGCTGCGGTTGCGGACTGCCAGGTCAAGAGCCCTGCGGGTACACTCAATGCATGCCTCCCTGCTCCTTATCCTGTAGTGCATTTCAAAAGGGATCTCCTCCCCGTACTGCTCTGTGCAGGCAGCCATATTGGCCTTTATTATATCCTCCTCCTCACAGTGGGTGGCAATGAGGGTAGGGGATTCACGGAAAATCTTCTCAAGTGTTTCGGGGTTGTTTACAAGCATATTTCCTGTAGAGGAGCCCATGAACACCTTAATTCCACACACTTTTTTGGTGTCAACCCCCTTTATCTCCTCCAGGTTTTCATTTGTGGCACCAAGGTAAAACGAGTAATTGGCCATGCTTTCTTTGGCAGCAATGGCAAACTTCCCCTCAAGAGCTTCATTTGTGGTTGTAGGAGGGTTGTTGTTGGGCATATCCATAAAACTGGTTACACCTCCAAGCACTGCGGCAGCACTCTCAGAAGCAATGGTAGCCTTCTGGGTGTTGCCCGGCTCCCTGAAATGCACCTGGTCATCAATTACCCCCGGCATAACATGCATTCCTGTTGCATCAACACTCTTTTCTGCCTCAATTGATTCAACAGCCTCCCTGTATTTGTCGGGAGTATCAAAATCAGATTCCCTTATGATTTTTGATATCCTGTTCCCTTCAATCAAAAGGCTACCTGCAAAAGATAGCCCTTCGTTTACTATTGTACCGTTCTTAATAAGTGTAACCATATTGCGTTATCTCTTTTTGGGGGTTATTTTGCGGAATTTCATTTTGAGCACTCCCCAGAATGCCTCGCCAAAAATTCCCGAACTCATTTTTGAAGTACCCTCGGTCCTGTCTATGAATATGATTGGAACCTCCTGAATCTTATATCCCAGTTTATAGGCATTATATTTCATCTCAATCTGGAAACCATACCCCTTCATCTGTATTTTGTCAAGGTCTATATTCCCCAAAAGTTCCTTTGTATAGCATTTGAACCCTGCAGTGCAGTCATAAACTTTCATTCCAAGGACTGTCCTCACATAAGTGGAGGCATAATATGACATTATCACCCTCCCGATAGGCCAGTTTACAACACTTATACCCTTGCAGTATCTCGAACCTATTGCCAGTCCCGCACCCTCCTTGGCGCAGGCATTGTAAAGTTTCGGAAGATCGTCGGGATTATGTGAAAAATCTGCATCCATCTCAAAAATGTAGTCATATCCGTTCTCAAGGGCCCAGTTGAAACCTTTTATATATGCAGTTCCAAGTCCAAGTTTTCCCTTCCTCTCCAGAATGTGCAGATTTGTGGTAAACTCCTTCTGTAATCCCTTCACTATATTTGCAGTGCCGTCTGGAGAACCGTCATCAATTACCAGGATGTGAAAATCCTCAGGCAATGAGAAAACTTTCCTTATAATCTTCTCAATATTCTCCTTTTCATTGTAAGTGGGGATTATAATAACCTTCTTGTCCATCTTTTTATTTCTCTCTTCTGTTTAATGCAAAGTAACTTTCAAAGATAATTCTTTTTTCTGAAATTTCATATTCTAAATTTTTTTCAAATGGAAATTATTGATGATAAGGTGGTTGAGATTTTGCTGTAAAAAAACTTTAAAAAATAATTGAAAAAAAATTTGGATGGAAAGAAAAAGTGCGTATCTTTGCGGTCCCAAAACGGAAGGACGGGGACACCGGACAGAAGTATTAGATGGGAAGTT
>SUYL01000053.1 GCA_015060445.1 Bacteroidales bacterium | reverse complement strand
CAGGATACATTCTGTCGAAATACCAGGATCTGCGATCCTGATAATTACCCCGCCATATCATAGGAGCCTCTTTCATCACATGAATATAGGCAGTATAGGCATACACAACCGAATCCGCCATATTCTGCTCAGCCACATCTGTATACTTAGCCATGGCATTTTCAAGATAATCTCTAAATCTGGTATCCTGATTGATATCCGGTATATCTGCAGATTCCGGCTCTCCCATGCTCCTCAATAATGAAAAATTATACTCATCCGTTATCTCCAGCAGCAGATTTGAGGTATTTATACTTTTAATATTGTCTGCGACAAGAGTATGGACTGTATTTCTCATCCTCACAAACTCATAAATCGCTATCACACCCGACAGCAACAATACAATTCCAATAACCAGAAATCCAAGTGATATTTTCTTTCTAATTCCCATAGTGGTATATTATATAACCCGCAAATGTATAAAATCTTTTCTTAATACCGGAAAATAAAAAAAGGGGCGGCACTTGTGCCGCTCCCCTTATCATTCGTATAAATTCTTAACTCTTACCGAATTATTTTACAGTTGACATATGTTTGATAAGATCAAGAACTTTGTTTGAGTAACCGATCTCATTGTCATACCATGTAACAATCTTAACGAATGTATCTGTAAGTGCAATACCTGCAGTTGCATCAAAGATTGAAGTACGTTTGTCACCCAAGAAGTCTGATGATACAACAGCATCCTCAGTGTAACCAAGAATACCCTTCAAATATGTCTCTGAAGCCTCTTTCATAGCAGCACAGATCTCTGAATATTTTGCAGGTTTCTCAAGGTTTACAGTAAGGTCTACAACTGATACGTCAAGGGTAGGAACGCGCATTGACATACCTGTAAGTTTGCCGTTAAGTGCAGGGATAACTTTACCTACTGCTTTTGCTGCACCTGTTGATGAAGGGATAATGTTGCCGCAAGCAGCTCTACCGCCTCTCCAGTCTTTTGCTGAAGGACCGTCAACAGTCTTCTGGGTTGCAGTTGCAGAGTGAACTGTAGTCATAAGACCATCTTTCAAACCAAATTTATCGTGAAGTACTTTTGCTACAGGTGCAAGACAGTTAGTTGTACAAGAAGCATTTGAAACAATATCCTGACCAACATAAGTATCCAAGTTTACACCGCAAACGAACATAGGGGTATCATCTTTTGAAGGAGCTGACATAACAACTCTCTTGGCACCAGCCTGAAGGTGAGCCTGTGCTTTCTCTCTTGTAAGGAAAAGACCTGTTGACTCAACTACGTACTCAGCCTCAATCTCGTTCCATTTAAGGTCTGCAGGGTTCTTCTCAGCAGTTACACGGATCTCATTGCCGTTAACAACCAATTTGCCATCCTTAACCTCTACTGTACCGTTGAATTTGCCATGCATTGTGTCGTATTTCAACATGTAAGCCATGTACTCAACGTCAATAAGGTCATTGATACCTACTACCTGGATATCATCTCTCTCCTGAGCGGCTCTGAAAACCAAACGGCCAATACGGCCAAAACCGTTAATACCAATCTTAATTTTACTCATTTCTTGTGTTATTTATAAATTGAACTATCTCTAAAACACTGTTTTTTCAAAAACGTTGCAAAGATATAAAAATGGGAGAAAAATAACTATCTTTACAAAGATTTTTCCTTATTTTTTACTTCATGAAAAGAAAGCCTATTGAAATACTTATAACAAATGATGACGGATATACATCCAAGGGGATACAGTTTTTGACCGATATGGCAAGCAATTACGGCAATGTTACTGTAATTGCACCAAAACAGGTGCAGTCCGGCATGTCTGCCGCCCTATCCATAGGAAAGGTCCTGAGGATGGAGATGATCTCTTCAAGAGTATGCAGCAATGGGCATCGTATTACTGTATATGCCCTTTCAGGCACACCTGTGGATTGCGTGAAGATGGCCATGAACAAGTGTTTCAGTGCCGGAGGAAGCGAGTCTGTTGAGCAGGATGAGTGGGCCGAGCAGAGGGGTTACAGGCCCGATCTTGTATTGTCGGGAATAAACCACGGCTCCAATGCATCTGTTGCCTCTATGTATTCAGGGACATTGGGAGCCGCTGCGGAAGGGGCTCTGTATGGGGTACCCTCTGTGGGACTTTCAATCACCACCCATGACCCGGATCCGGATTTCACCCAGATTGGGGAACATGTTGCAACAATCATTGGAAAGGCCCTTGCAAATGCTCCCGGCGAAGGTATTTACCTGAATGTGAATTTCCCGGCAATTTCAAGGGAGGAGATAAAGGGTATAAGGATGGCATGTCAGGGGAACGGTGTATGGGTAAAGGAGTTTGAACAGCGCAAAGACCCCAACGGGAAGGATTACTACTGGATGACAGGGAATTTCAGCAACAGGGAGGAATCTGAGGATTCTATTGCAGACCATCTGCTTGTGGAGAAGGGCTATATAACAATTGTTCCGCACAAGGTGGATACAACCTGCTACAAAACCCTTCAGCAGATGAAAAAGGATTGGAATTTATAGACATAAGATCATTAGTGTCCGGTAAAAATTTATAAAAGTTCTTTGAAAATATTGAATGTTAGGTAGTTACAGAGGTTTTTGGAGCGCGCCGATTTGAAATTATCTTTGCCAGACTAACGTAGAATGGCATATGCATAAAGGAAAAT
>SUYL01000001.1 GCA_015060445.1 Bacteroidales bacterium | reverse complement strand
TCATGGGAGTTCGGTTTTGAGGCACGTTTCCTTAACGACAGAATCAATGCTGACTTCACATACTTCCAGACAAGATGTGAGGACCAGTATGTAACAGGTTTCCGTTTGTCATACGCAACAGGTTTCGTATTGAACAACATGCACGTTGGTACCTTTGAGACCAAAGGTTGGGATTTGCACGTTGACGGTGATGTACTCCGTCTTC
The DNA here is from genome assembly GCA_015060445.1 of Bacteroidales bacterium. Classification (GTDB taxonomy): domain Bacteria; phylum Bacteroidota; class Bacteroidia; order Bacteroidales; family UBA932; genus Egerieousia. The sequence goes on along the minus strand of SUYL01000001.1, from coordinate 14,260 downwards.
AGAACGGTCTACGTTGGAATGTTGGTTTGAACCTTTCACACTCAACTTCAGAGGTAACTGAACTTCCTGAGGCAGTTTCTGAGTACTACAACGCTTACACTTGGTTGTCAGGTAACTTGAGAAACGGTATTATCGTAGGTCACCCTGTAACTACCATGACAGGTAAGGCATACCAGAGAAACAAGAAAGGCGAGGTACTAATCTCTCCTACAACAGGTCTTCCATTGGTAAGTGATGAATGGAGCGTAGTAGGTGACCGTCAGCCAGACATGGAGTTCGGTATCACAACTTCAGTTTCATGGAAAAACTTCCGTTTGTCAGCATTGGCATCAGGTAAACTTGGTTTTACTGTAGTTAACGGTACAAAACGTGATATGATGAGTACAGGTTCTAGTGAGGAGTCAGTAACTCTTCGTGAGGCAGGTCCTGTAGTATTCAAAGGCGTTATTAAAGATGGTAACGAGGACAGCGCAAACCCTACAAGAAATACAATTGCTGTAACTTACAACAACTATGGTTCATCAATCTACACAGGTGGTGATGAGGACTGGTTGGAGGAGGATGTAAACTTCTTGAGACTTTCAGAGGTTCGTCTTTCTTATAATGTTCCTTCTTCTTGGTTGAAACGTGCTACAAAGAACTTTGTTTCAAGCGCAAGTATATGGGCTAAAGCAACTGACCTTGTAACCCTAACCAACTATTCAGGTATTGATGCAGTAGGTAACTCAAACTCTGCAGCCCTTGGTGGTGCAGGTGGTATGGGTATTGACGTTTGGGGTCTTCCTAACCCAAGAGGATACTCATTTGGAGTTAACCTGACATTCTAAAAATAAACGGAAATTATTATGAAAAAATTAATAGCAATACTTCTATTGGCATCAATGTCGTTTACATTCACAAGCTGCGATAGTTGGTTGGATGTAAACAACAACGTGGATGCACCTGACTATATTCAGGAGGACTTGTACCTTGCAGGTATATTGGCAGAGTTGGGTATGGCAACTGCTTTGGATATCAGGGCAACCGGTCCGCTTACCCAGAGCCTCAGTACTACAGGCTATACCAATTATGCAAACCACTTCTATAACAAAGCATCAGATGCTGCTGCATCTATGTGGAGATGTGTATATTGGATTCATGGTATGAACCTTGAGAACATGATCAACCAGTCTTTGGAAAATGAGTCTTACAGACTTGCTGGTATCGGTTATGCAATTAAGGCATACGGTTGGGACCAGTTGACTAAACTTCATGGTGAACTTCCTATGAAACAGGCTTTTGAGCCAGGCAGACTTTCTCACGACTACGATTACCAGGATGATGTTTATACTCAGGTAAGAGAGTGGGCAAACACTGCTATTGAGTACCTTCAGATGGAGGATAAAACAGACTATGGCAACAGACTTAAAGATGCAGACCTTATGTATGCAGGTGATGCAGACAAATGGATCAAATTTGCTCACGGTGTTATTGTAAGAAACCTTTCTTCTCTAACCAACAAAAATGATTTCTCTTCTGCTTACGCACAGGATCTTATCACTCACGCCGGCCTTGCACTTGCTGCCAACTCAGATAATGCTGTTATGCACAGCCTTGGTGGCGGTACTGATGCCCAGTTCTCCAACTACAACAGTGAGTGGGGTGTTTGGTGGGGTTCATTTGACGGCTACTTCGCACACGACTTTGCTGTTCAGGTTATGACCGGTACTTTGCCTTTGTATGACTCTGTATCAGGTGACAAACTTCAGGCAGATCCAGATCCTGAGACAGGTGAGATTAGCGAGATTTTCCCTTATGCATTGGCTCCAAAACAGTATGTAACTGATACTTCAGACGTTAAAGGTCACTTCGACCCACGCGTTACTGCCAAGATTGGTACCATGGATGCAAGATTCTACAACAATATGAACAACATAGACTCTATCAAGTCATGGGTTTACTATGGTGGTAGTTTCACAAGTGCAACAGGTCCTATCGCAACTGCTGCAAACCTTTGGGGTACAAGAGAGGGCCAGGCTTCTTCAGGTTCTCTTGACGGACAGGGAAGATGGTTGTACAAAAATGATGGTGACTATATCCTTATGACTGCTGCTGAGATCCAGTTCTGTTTGGCTGAGGCTTACATGAAGATTGGACAGAAAGGCAATGCTCTTGCTGCATTCAAGAAGGCTGTTGCCCTTGATGTAGATTTTACAGGTTCTATGCTTGTTCCTGGTGCTCCAAAAGAGACAGGTAAAGATGAGGATGGAAATGTAATCTATGCTGTTGGCGGTAACCTTCCAGGTGGTGACGTTATCACTAAAGATGCATACGCCCAGTTGGCAAGCGAGTACATTGCAGGTCCATACGTAGAGGGTATGACTGAGGATGAGTTTGAACTTTCTCACATCATGCTTCAGAAATTCGTAGCATTGTTCCCTTGGGGCTCAACAGAGACTTGGGTTGATATGAGAAAATATCACTATGACATCAAATATACCGGAGATGTTCCTTCAGAGAACAACGGTTGGACTCTTTCTACACTTGACCAGAAATGGGATTCAGACGAGACTAAAGTTTACAAGGGTCTATACTTGAAACCTGCTCAGGTAGAGAACAGAAGATCTGCTTACCATGAGGAGAACCACGGTTCACCTTGTTACAGAATCCGTCCTCGTTACAACTCTGAGTATATGTGGAACAAACCTGCATTGGATGCATTGAAACCTATCGGTGGCCGTGAGGAGAACTACCAGTGCTCTATTCCATGGTTTGCATACCCAGGTGATATGCCTAGATAATAATGTTGGAATTAAAAAGATATAAAGATGAAATTTTTTAAATATTTGACATATTCATTGGCTTTGATGCTGATGGTAGTATCTTGTGACAAGAACGAGATTCTATATGATACTGAGCCTGCACCTGAAGCCGAGTTCCAGTTGCATTACTTTGAGCCAGTTGCAAACAATGCTTCAAATTATATTGACTCAGTATATGTAAACGGCAAAAAAGTTACCTGCGTAAAAGGTGGTGGAAACCTGTTGCCTTTCAACGCTGTTCCAAGCGGTTCTGTAGGTAGATTCTTCTCTGCTCCAGCGGGCAGTACAAAATTGGACCTTTATAGAAAAGGTAACCTTATCTATTCTGTAAACATCAACCTTGCAAAAGGCAAACAGAATGTTATTGTACACGATTTTGATAAAGATCCTATTATCCTTGACAACGGTTATCCATATCCGCATGTAAGCGGCAATGCTTCTGCTGCAACTTGGGGAACTGACTCTTTGGCTACAATCATGTTTGTAAACTTGATGTATGAAGAGACTGGCAAACCTTATGAGGGTAAACTTCAGTACAAATGGCAGAACCCACGTACCAAAGAGTGGGAGAACCTTGGTAACCCTGTTGCTTTTGGTGAGGCTACTGAGAGATGTCCTGTATTGGTTGTTAAATCTGTATTCAACTCTTCAGGTTACTGCAGAATCAACTATAAAATCTTTACAGAGGATGGTAAAGAGTTACAGCACTTTAACTCAAGTGGAAAAAATGTCAACTATTCTGACTACTGGAATGCATATATCGGACGTTCATATATGCACTTCCTTAGCGGTATCAGAACCAGCAAATCTGTAAGAGTTGCTGTTAAACAGTGGACATCCCTATAATAAATAAAACCCTATCACAATTGAGAGGCCACTCACCCCTTTGTGGCCTCTCTTTTTAAAAGGTACTTTTTCATTAACATAATATTAAAGTATGAAGAAGATTCTAGTAATTATGTTGGCTTTGCTTGTTGCCGTACCTTCAATGGCCCAGAAACTCTCTAAAGAGGAGAAGGCTGCTATGGCAAAAGCCCTCAACCAGTCTGCGATGGATGCCATCAATGCCAAGGCATGGGTGCTTGTTCCGTCGCAATACCAGAAATCTGACGGCACTCTTGAGAGCAATATCGACAACGCCATTTTCATCTCTTACGAAGGCGACAAGATGCTTGTTCAGGGCGGTATCGTTGGTGGAAACAACAGCCAGGGATATCTTGTTGAGGCCAAAGAGTACAACCCAACAATTGACAAAAAAGGCGGTCTCAAGATGAGACTTGTCGTAAACGGACGTATGATGAGAGGTACTTATCAGATTACAATGAGGAACAACACAAATGTTGCCGATGTAATCTATACTCCGTCGGGAAAAAGCCCCATCAAATTCCAGGGGCCTATTGTGCCGCTTAAAGGCGCAAACTATTACAAAAGGTCTAATCCTATGTAATAAAAATTCAGGGGTTCTTAAAAAGAAAGGGAAGGCTCAACATGGCCTTCCCTTTTGAATTTCATATTACTGAAGGTCTATTGTACAAGATCCCTGAAAATCTCCTCTACGGTTTCAATTTCTGTAACCATTGAGCATATTTGTCCAATCTCTATTTCCCCTTCATTTATATCCCCTTCAAAGATCCCCTTGCGGGCACGCCCTTTGCCAAGGTATGCTGCAAGTTCCTCTTTTGAGGCACCGCTTTCTTCCATCTGGGCTACTGTGGCGGTAAATTCACTTCCCTGGGCAAGGCGGGCTGGGGCAAGTTTTTTCAGGAGCAGTTTTGTACCTCCTTCTGGGAGTCCCATGCAGTGGCGTTTGAAGTTTTCGTGGGCAGAACTCTCTGCACTCAGGGCAAAGCGTGTACCTATCTGAACTCCCTCGGCACCAAGTGCCTCACAAGCCTTTATCTGGCATTTTAGGGCAATTCCACCTGCCGCAATCAGAGGAAGTGATGTGGCCTTCCGTACAGCAGGTATGAGGCACATTGTTGTTGTCTCCTCCCGACCATTATGCCCTCCGGCTTCAAAACCTTCTGCAACTATGGCATCTACTCCGGCCTCTTCGCATTTCTTTGCAAACACGCTGCTTGAAACCACATGCACAACTGTCATTCCGTGCTGTTTGAGGTATGGAGTCCATTTTTTGGGACTTCCGGCAGAGGTGAATACAATTTTAACCCCCTCTTCCACCAGAATCTCCATAAGTTCGTCAATTTGAGGATACAGCAGCGGTACATTTACACCAAAGGGGAGGTCCTTGCCTGTGGAATTCCCGGGTGCCCCAGCCTTGAGGGCCTCTTTGCAGCACCTTATGTGGTGGCGCAGATTGTCGGGATGCATGCTTCCTGCCCCCAAAAGTCCCAGCCCTCCATTGAGGCTCACTGCAGATGCAAGTCTCCATCCGCTGCACCACACCATTCCACCTGAAATTATGGGGTGCTGTATTCCAAACAATTCACATACTCTGTTCATAGCACTATCTTTTACCTCCCTTTCTCCTCCATATTCCAAATCCTGCACCACCCAAAAGGAGCAATATCAATATTCCCGACGAAATTCTTGAGTACATCTCACCCTTCTCAAAACAAGGAGGGTTGAAAGTGAACTCTATTGTATAATCACCCTCCGGAAGCACTGCTCCCCTGAGGATCCAGTTGCCTCTGAAAATCTCAAGTTCCTGCGGTTCACCGCCGGCGGCAGGGGTAATGGTTGCCTCCCAACCGGGGTGGTAATATACTTCACTGAAGAGGGCCATCTGCGGCCTGCTGCTTGAGTATTCATATACAAGCCTGTTTGGAGCATAACTCTTAAGGGCAATGAAGTTGTTCAAAGACATGTCTGCAATCCCTGTATCTCCGTTTGTCTGGCCACTGGTCTCCCCACTCCATGAAGCGGCGGCAAACTCTGCCAGAGTCCTGTTGCCGGCAAGGAATTCCCTTGAAACAACAACATCGGTTGCTGGGTTCACCTGAGCCAGGGCTGCAATCTCTTCATTGGCATTCCCTACAGGAACTATGTTGTTCACAAACCATGCATTTCCCAGGCGGAAGGTATTTTCAACAGGAGGAACATTTGCACTTATTATAATATACTTGGTGTTGAGCATGCTCAAAACCGGATGGTACTGCAATGCCTGCTGTGCCTCATCAATTGTCTGGATACCTGTAAATTCTCTGGCAATTGCCCCCATCTCAGGGGTTATGTTCCTCTCAATGAGGTCCTGGTAGCGCTGCAGTTTGGCAGGGCTGTAACCGCCAATTGTTTTGTGGTGGTAACTTATGTAGGCGTCATTGAATGTGTTTACAGAGAGGTCGAGCACCCTGTAGTGAGGGTCGGTATCCCTAAGGATCATCTCATCTACCGGGCGTTTTGTAAAGTTGTTCCTGAACTCCCTTTTTGTAACGAAATGGGAGTCGTTGAAGTATCTTTTGTCAACGCTCCACAGGTCTACAAGTACAAGGGCTGCAAGAATGATGCTTGCCGTTACAGGTTTAACCTTTCCATATCTGTAACTCAGGACAAGCACAACTGCAGCGGCCATTATAAAGAAGAAACTCCTCCAGGCGTCGCTGCTGAGCAATGAAGCCCTGTCTTCCGATAGCGCTACGGCAATATCTCCCGGTAACTGGCCGTCTGATGCCCCCACAAAACTGCCGGCAAGGGAAGGTATTACTGCAAACAGTGCGCAGACACCTGCTGTAAGGCCAAGTGCCCAGTATAGCCCTTTCTGTACCCTCTCCCTTTTGCCATTGTAATCTTCCCCGAACAATATCTCATTCACTGCAAGGACACCCATCATTGGGAGCAGAATCTGCAGGATTACAAGTATCATGGAGACTGTCCTGAACTTGTTGTACATTGGGGCCCAGTTGAAGAAGAATTCAGAAACAGGCATCAGATGGTATCCCCATCCAAGCATCAGGGCAATGAGACAGACTCCTGCCACCCACCATCTGAGACCGCTCCTCAGAACAAAGAATGCCAGTACGCACAAGAAAACGGTTATTGCTCCCATATACATGGGGCCGGCTGTGAACGGCTGTGGACCCCAGTACAGAGGCAATTGTCCAATAAGTTGCTCAGCCCCCTGGTAACCGCCCTGCTTGAGGGCTTTGTATGTATGGCTCTGGCGGTCGAGCGCACCTGCTGAGGCTCCTCCGTTGAAGTTCGGGATCATGAGGTTCATTGTCTCCTCAATCCCGTACGACCATTGGGTTGCATACTCAAGGTCCAGTCCGCTGCGGCTCTTCTTGCCTGGAGTTGTGGCGGCAGCAGGCTCAGAAGAGTTGTCGGGAAGAAGTTCCGTACCACCCCTCATTGTATGCTGTGCATACTCATATGTTGGCCAAAGGTGGTTCACATTGGTTGCAATGCCCAGCAATCCTGCCACAAGCACTATTGCACTGGTGCGGAAAAATGCTGGGAGGGTCTTCTCCTTTATAGCCTTGCAAAGTTGCCATATTCCAAACCCCACAATAATCATTGCAAGATAATAGGTAATCTGGGGGTGGTTGGCCTTAATCTGGAAACTCAGCGCAAAGGCAAACAGCAGCGCACCCCAGAAGGCATTTTTGCGGTATGCATACACAATTGCCCCAAGCACCCATGGCATAAATGCAATGGCAACCATTTTGGCGTTGTGCCCAACCTGTATTATCTGCATATTGTATGAGCAGAAAGTTATGGCTATGGCTCCCAAGAATGCAAGCCACACATTAACCCCAAACGCAAGCATAAGGAGGAATCCTCCCACCAGACTTATGAGGAGATAACTTGCAGGACGTGCCCCGGTAAAGAGCAGGTCGTATATGTACTTGGTAAAATCTCCCTCATAAATTACGGAAATGCTGGTGGCCGGCATTCCGGAGAACATTGAGTTTGTCCATAGGGTATGGTTGTCGGGATTGGCATTGTTGTGTGTAACAATCTCATTTGCCATCCCCTCCCAACTCGAGATGTCGCTCTGGTCAACAATCTTTCCCTCCAGCACCTTTGGAGTGTAACCGTATGCAATGAAAACAAATGCAACAATTGGAATTACATACTTCAAAACTTTCTTCATATCATTCAAATAATTTAACCATTTCACCTGTGAGATGCTCCCTTGAGTACTTCATTACCTCTTTGGAGAGCCCCTTCTCTTCCGTGCAATCCTTTTTCCCCTTCTCCTGCAGGAACCTGCCGTAAAGGCGGTCAATCTCCCTGCGGGTAGCCTCCTTGTCATAAAAATCCACTATAGTTCCGCTTGCAGTCTCCTGCAAAGCCTTTGCCAGATCTCCGTCTGTAGGGCCAAAAGCAAGAATCTCCCTTCCACTGGCCAGATACTCAAAGAATTTCCCTGTAAGTATGGCAGCCGCTTCCGGCTCCTTCCTCAGTGGCAACAGCAGTACCTGCGCAGTTTTCTGCCATTGTACCACCTCATCATGGGGCTGATACCCCATATTCACAAGATTCCCCTGTAGCCCTGCCTCCTCTATCCCCTGCAGCACCGATGCATCCACCTGTCCCATAAGCCTTATCTGCAAATCCTCCCTGAACTGCGGCTCGGCGGCAGCCTTCTCCCCCAGAACCTCCCACAAGTGGTGGGGATTACCGTTATCTACAAAAATTCCCGTATGAACGAGCGAAAATTTTTGAAACTCGGTGACCGGGTTACCGGTAAGTCGGGGACCGACTTTACTGTTAAAGTCCTCAGGGTCAAAGCCATTAGTAATAATTTCTACCCGGGTGGAGGTGCGTGCCAAAAAATCTTCCTGCATCTTGCGGGAGACAACCGTAACAATGTCTGCACTGTCCAGGACGCTTTGTTCAAGGGCGCGGTGGCGGCGGTATGCCCAGCGGCTCAGGTTAAGGTGCTTGAAGTAAAATATTTCTGTCCAGGGGTCCCTGAAATCTGCTACCCATTTAATACCGGTGGCCCTGGCAACACCTTTTGCAATCAGATGCATTGAGTGGGGAGGGCCTGTACTTACAATTACATCTGCAGGGTGCTCTTTAAGGTATTTTACCAGAAATCTGATACTGGGGCGTATCCAGAAGCAACGGGGATCAGGGATAAAGAAATTGCCCCTTACAAACATGGATATCCTGTGTGCCAATCCTTTGTTGTTGGATCCTATAAGGTTGGCCTTAATATGTTTCCCTCCATCTGAGGAACTCCCTTTCTTCCCGAAGAGTGATTTGTAGAAACTGTACGGTTCCCAGATATTCCTTTTAATGACCTCAGTGCCCGGAGCAATATCTTTCATAAGGGCCGGGTCCTCGGTATTTGCCTCGGGGTTAAGGGGGGTATAAATTACCGGCTCCCAACCGTATTTTGGGAGGTATTTGGCAAATTTGAGCCACCTCTGAACCCCTGAACCGCCGCTTGGCGGCCAGTAATATGTGATTATTAGTGCCTTTTTCATTTTTGTATATCACAAAAGTAACCAAAAAAATTTTTAATTTTGCTATTTGCCAATGCAAATGATATGACTGAGAAAAAGAAGATAGTTGAAACCCCTTTGATGAAGCAATACTTTGAGGTGAAGGCCAAGCATCCCGACGCTTTGCTGCTTTTCAGGGTGGGAGATTTTTATGAAACATTTGGGGATGATGCAATCATTGCCAGCAAGGTACTGGGAATAGTCCTGACCAAGAGGGCCAACGGTTCTGCACAGCATGTGGAGTTGGCAGGTTTTCCGCACCACTCCATAGAGACCTATCTCCCAAAACTGGTGAGGGCAGGCTACAAGGTGGCTGTATGTGACCAGTTGGAAGATCCCAAACTTACCAAGAAGATTGTGAAGAGAGGGGTTACAGAACTGGTTACTCCCGGCATAGCGTACAGCGAGCAGTTGTTGAGCCAGAAGGAGAACAACTATCTGGGAGCAGTATATTTTAAAGGTGACAAGGGGGGAGTGGCATTTCTCGACATCTCCACAGGAGAGTTCAAAGTGGCAGAGGGTACGCTGGATTATGTAGAGGTACTCCTTTCAAATTTTGCCCCCAAGGAGATAGTGCTCCAGAAAGGGTACCAGACAGGATTCAGGGAAAGGTTCGGCACCAATTACTATATATCCACAATGGATGAGTGGGCTTTTGTTCCGCAGGCGTGTGAGGACAAACTCAAGAAACAGTTCGGGTTGAACTCCCTCAAGGGATTTGGTGTTGAGGGGCTGGCCTTGGGTACCACGGCGGCAGGGGCAATTCTGTTCTATCTGGAGCAGAACCAGAACACGGGAGTGGCACATCTTTGCTCAATTTCCCGTATAGACCGGGGGAGTTTTGTGTGGATGGACCGTTTCACTTTCCGCAACTTGGAGATATTCCAGTCGTCGGGAGGAAAAGAGGGGGTATCATTGCTGGATATAATGGACAAATGTGCATCGCCGCTGGGGGCAAGGATGCTCCGCAATTGGCTGGCAATGCCTTTGAAAGACCTTGGGGAGATTGAGAAGAGGCACTCGGTGGTGGAGATGTTCGTAAACCATCCGGGAGCAACTGAGCAGGTGCAGCAGCACCTGGCCAATATAGGTGATCTGGAGAGGATAATCTCAAGGGCTGCGGCAGGAAAGATTGCTCCCCGTGAAATTGTGCAGTTAAAGAGGGGATTGGAGCAGATGGAGCCCATAAAGGGTATATGTACAGAATTGGGAGGCACGGCCGCAGAGGCTGGTGAGGGGATACTACTCTTCAATGACCTTTATGAATATATTGGAAGGCATATGCTGGCGGAGCCGGCAAACGCTTTCGGGAAGGGAGATATAATTGCAGATGGGGTGAATGGGGAACTGGATGAACTGCGCAGGATTGCCCGGCATGGGAAAGATTATCTGCTGCAGGTGCAGCAGAGGGAGAGTGAGAGAACAGGAATCCCTTCATTGAAAATAAGTTACAACAATGTGTTCGGATACTACCTTGAGGTGCGCAATACCCATAAGGATAAGGTTCCCGACGATTGGATCCGCAAGCAGACCCTTGTAAGTGCCGAGAGGTACATCACCCAGGAACTCAAGGAGTACGAGGAGAAGATACTTGGCGCGGAGGAGAGGATAACTTCCCTTGAGCAGCAGATTTACCAGCAGGTGGTAATGGCAATACAGAAGGAGATACCCCATATACAGCAAAGTTGCAATGCGTTGGCCAGAATAGACTGCCTTGTTGGATTTGCAGCCCTTGCAACCTCAAACAACTACTGCAGGCCGCAGATGAATGACGGTTACAGGCTGGAGATAGAACAGGGCCGCCACCCTGTAATTGAAACACTTATGGAGGTGGGAGAGGAGTACGTGGCCAATGATATATGCCTTGACAATGACTCCCAGCAGATAATAATCCTTACGGGACCCAACATGGCAGGTAAGAGTGCCCTGCTCAGACAGACAGCCCTTATAGTGCTCATGGCCCAGGTGGGGAGTTTTGTCCCCGCCACCAGTGCCCGTATAGGATATGTAGACAAGATATTCACCAGGGTAGGGGCATCGGACAATATCTCCCGTGGAGAATCCACCTTTATGGTGGAGATGACCGAGACCTCCACAATCCTCCACAACCTCTCCGAGAGGTCGCTCATTTTGCTGGATGAGATAGGGCGCGGTACCAGCACTTTTGATGGCATGTCAATTGCATGGGCAATAGTGGAGTATATCCACCAGCACAGGGAAAAGGCAAAGACACTTTTTGCAACCCACTACCATGAACTCAACGAACTGGAGGAGATATACCCGAGGGTAAAGAACTGGCACATATCGGTGAAGGAGGTGGAGAACAAGGTAATTTTCCTCAGGAAACTGTGCCAGGGGGGAGTTGCCCACAGTTTCGGTATCCATGTTGCCCGTATGGCAGGTATGCCGCAGGCTGTAATAGATTCTGCCCAAAGGACCCTGAATATGCTGGAGAAGAAAGATGAGGGGCAGATTGCTGCAGTCGGTGATGGCCCTGCAGTGGAGAAGACAGGAAAAGGGTTGGCATCAAAAAAGAAGAAAAGCAGTGCGGCAGACAATTTGCAGTTGTCTTTCTTCCAGTTGGAGGATCCTCTGCTGTGCGATTTGCGCGACAGCATAAAGGCAATGGATATAAATACAATGTCTCCGCTGGATGCCTTTGATGCAATAAGGAAACTTAAGGAGAAACTGGGACTGATGAGATAAACTTTTTTTGGAGGGGTGGCTATGGCGCTGGAACGGCTATATAAGGAGACTGTCATTTTTGTAAAACTGTTGAGGGAGAGTGTATCTTTTGCCTTCTCGCAGTTGTGGGGAGACAAGTTCAGGACATTCCTCTCACTGTTTGGGGTGAGTGTGGGAATCTTTACCATAGTTGCAATTTTTACCGCCATTGATGCCCTGCAGGAGAATGTCCGCAAAGGGTTTGAAACCATGAACTCAAATGTGGTAATGGTGAGCCAGTGGCCCATGGTAGATGAAGATGAACAGGGGAATGCCAACATTACCGGGGAGTTCAGATGGTGGGAGTACATGCGCAGGCCTGAAACCTCATACGAAGACTACCGTTTCATAAAGGAGAATTCCACTTTAAGCAAGGAAACCTCCTTCTCCATATCAACCTCATGCAATATCCGTTACGGGAGGAAATCCCTCCGCAATGCCAACGTGGAGTGCATAACCCACAACTACAACTCTGTTACAAGGTTTTCCATGCAGAAAGGGCGTTATTTTACTCCCGACGAGGATTCCCGTGGAACAGCAGTTGCTGTAATAGGTGCAGAGGTGGCGGCATCTCTTTTTGAAGAGGAAGATCCCATAGGCAAGAAAATGAAAGTAGGACCGGCCATAGCAACAGTGGTGGGGGTTATGGAGAAGCAGGGGGAGAGCATTGTGAGTTTGGGCAATATGGATTATGCAGTATATGTACCGTTGAACTTCGGACGCTATTACCTGGTAAACCCCAGGTGGGCATCAAACTCAATATATGCGGTTCCCAATGAGGGAGTTTCGCAGCAGGCCCTTACAGATGAACTCAGGATGCTCATGAGGGCCCACAGAAGACTTGCTCCGGGGCAGAAAAACAACTTCTCTGTAAACACAATGACCCTCCTTACAGAGAGCGTTGGGCAGATCTTCTCCATGATAAATGCCGTGGGATGGATAATTGCAGGATTTTCTCTCCTTATAGGGGGCTTTGGAATAGCCAACATAATGTTTGTAAGTGTAAAGGAGCGTACCAATATAATAGGTATACAGAAGGCTCTGGGAGCCAAAAAGTATGTAATAATTGCCCAATTCCTTTCAGAAGCGGCGGTATTGGCCGTAGCAGGAGGGGTTATAGGGATACTGCTTGTATTTTTTGCAGTGCAGATTGTCCCGTCAACTTCTTTCAATTTGACACTATCTGCAGGAAATATTGTATATGGAGTATCAATTGCTTCAGTAATAGGGATTTTAGCTGGAATTATCCCCGCTTTTACAGCGGCAAATCTCAATCCGGTAGATGCCATAAACAGCAGATAAGTTATAAAAAGTAAAAAAAAATCAAATAATGGTTTAGGGTAAACGGGTTTTCAAGTGTTTAATATGTCAAACCCAAAAAATTTATTAACCTATGCTATTATTTAAGAACAAAAGTTTGAGACAAATGGCACTCGTATTGGTGCTGTTGGTCTTCAGTAGTTCGTTAATGGCTGCAAACATTACTATAAAAGCCAATAATGAACCGCTGAAATCGGTTTTGGAAAAAATCACTCAGCAAACAGGTTATGAGTTTGCATACTCAAACGCTATTAACCCTAACACACTTAAGGTGAGCGTTGAGGCAAACAACCAGGATTCTGATGCTTTTTTCAAGGAGTTTTTCAACAAATACGGAATTACTTACAAGATTGTAGGTAAAACTGTATCTCTTACAATGCAGGATAAAGTTGCAGAGCAGCCACAGCAGAAGTCTTTGCAACCAAACCAGAAAGTAAAGATTTCCGGTGTTGTATTGGATGAGCACGGCGCTCCGCTTCCAGGTGTTTATGTTTCAGTTCTTGGCACAAAACGCGGTACCTCTACAGATATAGACGGTGGTTACGAGTTGGAGTGTACAGTTGGTGAGAAACTGAAATATTCATATGTGGGTTTCAAGGATAAGGAGATGACAATTGGCAAATCGCTCAATCCATTCAGAAATGTTGTAATGGTAGAGGATGCCATTGCATTGGAGAGCGCGGTTATCATCGGTTACGGTAATACCCAGAAGATTAAGGATATTACAGGTGCAATCTCACACGTAGGTTCAAAAGAGATCCAGCAGGCTGCAATGGGTAGTTCAATTACCTCTGTACTACAGGGTAAGGCTGCCGGTGTAAACGTACAGATCCAGTCTGCATCACCTACATCTCCAGTATCATTGCTGTCCGGAGAAATTTTTACCATAAAGTAAGTTGCCTGTTTGAGTCGTCCTCCGGAACATTAACCGGCTCATCAGGTTTGTTATAAAAGTCTCGGATGTCACCTCTCTTGAAGAGGATTTGTCCGATAGAGTTT
>SUYL01000052.1 GCA_015060445.1 Bacteroidales bacterium | reverse complement strand
GATACTATCAACCTTAAAGACCTCTTTGCAAAACCTAACTACAATATTGTCAATGAACTGGATGGTTCTACCGAACCAAGTTTGTTTTAATTATTAAACTTTATAATAATCGTCCGGAACTTTTACCGGACAGCAATGATTCAAAAAATATCATTATTTTTGTGATGACAATCAGATTGTTCTGATGTATGAAACCACCTCATAGACCAGGTTGTTACCTGCAATCTTCTGAGGTGTTTTTTTATGCCTTTGGCGGAATTATTGGATCATGGGTAACTACCTACGGCGAATCGCAGGAACTGTATTCCCTCTCTCAGTCTTCTCTGCTAGATACAACCTTCTTAGTTTACTAATTCCCCAACCACTTCCTTACTGGGGTTTCCCAGAATTTCATTGTGAGCCAGGCCAGGAGCAGGCTTGTGGCAATTACCCCAAGGACAACTGGCCAGCATGCGTCAAGGGTGTATATTTTGTTCTCTATGAGCCATTGGTAGAAGAGGTACATTACCGGGTAGTGGACTACATAGAGGGGGTAGGAGATTTCTCCCAGGAATTTGCACACCCCGGTGGAAATTTTGTAAGTTGTGGTTCCCGATGCTCCCAGCAAGATGATTACAGGGAAGAAAATCATTACACAGAGCATTTCGTACGCCCCATTCAGGCATATATTGCCGCAGGCCGGCACATACGGTACAGAGAACAGTAGTCCCAACAGAGCAATTGCAATCCAGAATATTCCCCTCACTTTTGCAGGTTTAAATTTGCGTGCCATAAGCATTCCAAGTGTAAATGGGAACAGCATCCTAACCAGCCCCCCAAAGAAGTTTACGGTATCCAGGGTCCAACCCACTCCAATCATTCCGTAGCCAGAGACGTCTGTTACAGCAAACCATCCCATAACTGCCCCCAGCACCGCAACCAGTACCGCCAATGCTCTTCCCGACAGTCTCCTTATAAACAGTGCATACAGGATGTTTCCTATGTATTCAAAGAAGAGGGACCAGGTTGGGCCGTTGAGGGAGTAGAGTTCCCCGTTGCCCCTTACGTCATATCTTGCACCTGGCCAGGCAGGGAGCAGGAGCATCCCCATGAGCATTGCAATCATTACCCATCCGAAAGGGGTTTCTGAGCCGTCCCATCTGAGGCTTCCTCCAATGAGGAACGAGATTGCCCCTATGATTGCCCCCATTATCACCATTGGGTGGAGGCGTATGAGCCTCCTTTTGAAGAACTCCCATGTGGAGAGTCCTTTTCCCCAGCGGCTGTCGTAGGCATAACTTATTACGAATCCCGACAACATAAAGAAGAAGTCCACTGCCAGGTATCCGTGGTTGAAACTCTCTATGGCTCCCCCCGATGCAAAGGCAAACCCTTCAAAAACGTGATACCATACTACCATAAGGGCGGCGGCTCCTCGGAGACCGTCGAGAATATTGAAATGTGGTTTTGCTTGAGTATTCATAGTGGGAATGGCTCTTTTGAAAATGCGGCTTTTGTTGGGAATAATTGATATATATTATTTGTTGATTACTTTTGTAAAGTAGCCTTTGCAGGGTAAGATTTCCGGAATCCTCTTTCTGTGACAGATAACGGCCCAGAGTGTCAGTACCTGAGTTTTGAGACATCTTTTCCGGCACTCTGCATGTTACGGATTTGGGTTGAGGAGACATCCACCTGAGGGGCATCAATGAAGATTGCCCCCTTCTCCCGGCACAATGCCCTGGTATCCACCCCTTCACGCGGATATACCAGTATAGGGTATTTTGCAATTATCTCTTTCCCCCGGTGCCATTTGTGCAGGATGTCTATGTTGTCCCCACCCATCAGCAGGGCAAATCTTTTGTTGGGATACTTGTTGGAAAGGTATTCCAAAGAGTTGTATGTGTACAGAGGTGGCTCCAGGTGGAATTCTACATCTGATGCAGTAAATTTTGCTTCCCGACAGGTGGTTGTGAAGGCAGAATCCGCAACTTCAGATGCAGTGACCCGCCAGGGGGTTGAATCTTGGACCCCACAATCCTGAACAGTCATCTCCTCGGAAAGAGGGTTTTCTGCGTTGAGTTTTGCAACCACCCTCTGCAAATCCTTCCATCTTTCGTTGGCGTCCTGCAGGGTGTTGCTCTTCTTTATCGGGTTCTTGGGGCTGAGTACAAAGCACAATTCTTCTACCCAAGGGAGCCCGGCTACAAATTTTGCCACAGCCGCATGCCCTATGTGGAACGGGTTGAAACTCCCGAAATAGAGGACTGTAACCCCTTTTATTTCAGTACGGTAAAAATCCAGGAATTTTTCCTTTATCTCATCCCTTACACGGCGGAACTCAGAACGTATGAACTCATCCGGGCCAGTGGCCTCAGAGGGGTCATCAAATCCTATGTGGAGGCGGTGCTTCACTTTTCCAGTAAATGCTGGGCAACTTTCGTTAGCCCCTCCGCACACGGTAATTACATAATCCCACTCTTCGCCCAGGTATTTTTCTACATTCTCCGGTTTATGTCCCGATATGTCTATCCCCACCTCCTGCATTGCCATAACTGCCCCGGGATTTACCTGTGCAGCAGGTCTTGTGCCGGCAGAAAACACCTTGAGGCTTTTATCAAAGGACTCAAGAAAACCGTGGGCCATCTGGCTGCGGCAACTGTTGCCGGTGCATAGAACAAGGATTTTCATGGTGTGAGTGTGAGTTATTGGTTATCGGGAAGCAAACTATCGGGAAGCAAATTCTGATACCATTTTTTCTGCCCTCTGGAGTGCCTCTTCCAGGTTGTCATTTATGAGTACCACATCAAATTTGTCTGAGTAGGTGAGTTCTTCCTCGGCTTTGGCTACGCGCCTTTCTATTGCTTCAGGGGTGTCTGTGCCGCGTCCCACAAGACGGTTGCGGAGTTCCTCCACTGATGGTGGCTGTATGAATACAGCAAGGGCATTTTCTCCGTAAAGTTTTTTGAGGTTAACGCCACCCTTTACATCAATGTCAAAAATTATGATGTTCCCTTTTGCCCAGATCCGTTCCACTTCAGATACCAGAGTGCCGTAGTATGAGCCTTTGTAAACCTCCTCATATTCGACAAACTCGCCGTTGCGGATCTTCTCCTCAAACTCTGCAGTGCTGAAGAAATAATACTCTTTGCCATGCTCTTCCTGCCCCCTCGGAGCCCTTGAAGTTGCGGAAACAGAGAACTCCAGGCAACTGAATTTTGACAGCAGATGCTTTACAATTGTACTTTTTCCTGCTCCCGACGGTGCCGAGAATATAATTACTTTCTTATCCATAATCCTTCTTTCTTTGTTGGTTGTTGTTGCATCCACGTACAACTGTCATTTTGTGGATACCCGTTGTGTTTTTGGCGGTAGTGTCCACATTCTGCTGGCATTTTGTGGATGGATTCCATTTTTTTGCCTCACTGTCCACAATTTGCTGCCAATTTGTGGATGCCTTGCAGTCTTTTGGTGGTCTCATCCACAAAACGGTGCTATTTTGTGGATGCCAAGTGCGCTGTCCGGAGCCGGGGCGGAGGTTTTGCAAAGATAGTAAAGTCCCTTTTGAAATTCTACAGATATTTTCTATTTTTGCGCCCGGAAATTGCCGGCCATCTTCGGAGGAGGGATTTGCATAGTTTGTGGAGGGTGATATGCGGCACGGTAATTGTCGGGAAGAAGGTATTATTTAACAAAAAACATAGAAATAAAATGGTTTCATACAAAGAGTTGGGCTTGGTAAATACAAGAGATATGTTTGCCAAAGCAATTAAAGGCGGTTATGCTATCCCTGCTTTCAACTTCAACAACATGGAGCAGATGCAGGCTATCATTAAAGCTGCCGTTGAGACAAAATCACCAGTTATCCTTCAGGTTTCAAAGGGTGCACGCCAGTATGCAAATGCTACACTTTTGCGTTATATGGCTCAGGGTGCAGTTGAGTATGCAAAAGAGTTGGGTTGCGAAAAACCTGAGATTGTTCTTCACTTGGACCATGGTGACACTTTTGAGACTTGCAAGAGCTGTATAGATTCAGGTTTCTCTTCAGTTATGATTGACGGTTCACACCTTCCATATGAGGAGAATGTTGCCCTAACAAAGAAAGTTGTTGAGTACGCACATCAGTTTGATGTAACTGTTGAGGGCGAACTTGGTGTTCTTGCAGGTGTTGAGGATGAGGTTTCTTCAGATCACCACACATACACTAACCCTGAGGAGGTAGTTGATTTTGCTACCCGTACAGGTTGCGATTCATTGGCTATTTCAATTGGTACTTCTCACGGTGCTTACAAATTTACCCCTGAGCAGTGTACAATTGACCCTCAGACCGGTAAAATGATCCCTCCTCCATTGGCATTTGATGTTCTTAAGGCAGTTGAGGAGAAACTTCCTGGTTTCCCTATTGTTCTTCACGGTTCTTCTTCAGTTCCTGAGGAGGAGGTTGAGACCATCAACAAATATGGTGGTGCTTTGAAGGCTGCTATCGGTATTCCTGAGCCTTGGTTGAGGGAGTCTGCAAAATCTGCAGTTTGCAAGATCAATATTGACTCTGACTCACGCCTTGCAATGACTGCTGCTATCCGCAAGACTTTCGTTGAGAAACCTGCTGAGTTTGATCCACGCAAATATCTTGGTCCTGCAAGAGACAACATGGAGAAGATGTACAAGCACAAGATTATCAACGTTCTTGGTTCAGACGGCAAATTGGAGTGCTAATTTAAACACTTATATAGTATGCGCCCCTGCTTAGGCTGGGGCGTTTTTTGTGACGTTGTAATGATAAAAGCAATATTTTTTGATATAGACGGCACATTGGTGAGTTTCAAGACGCATCAGGTGCCGCAGGAGACCAAGGATGCCATAAGGGAGTTGAGGAAGAAGGGGATAAAGGTGTTTGTGGCAACCGGAAGGATGCTCAAGATGGTGGAGGTGCTCAATGATATTGAGTTTGACGGGTATATTACCTACAATGGTTCATGCTGTGTGGATTCTACCAAGGAAAATGTTATTTTTAAGAATACTGTTCCACAGAATGAACTGGATGCTCTGGTGGAGAGGCTCAAATGGGATCATTTCCCTGTGTCGTTCATGTGCAAGGATGAGATGTATGTGAATGATCTGGCAGAGATTGTTACCCGTGTAGCCAAAGTTGTGGAGGTTGAACCGCCTGTAGAGCGCCCTGTGGAGGAGATAATAAAGGAGGATGTTTACCAGTTGTGCATTTATGTGGATGAGCCCCATCTGCAGAGAATCCTTGAGGAGACTCTTCCGGGGTGTGTGGGGATGCGTTGGATAGAGTATTTTGCAGATGTGAATGTGAGGGGGATGAATAAACAGTTGGGAATTGACAGGATTCTGGAACATTTCAATATTCCGCTGGAGTGTGCCATGGCTTTCGGAGACGGTGGCAATGATATTCCTATGCTGGAGCATGTCCCATACAGTGTGGCAATGGGGAATGCCAATAATGCGGTGAAGGCTTCTGCCGCTTATGTTACTGCAGATGTGGATGACGGTGGAGTTGTAAAAGCATTGCAGCATTACGGTTTAATTTAGGAACTTGGAGACCGGGTAAACTCGGTCCCCGGGTAAAGTCGGTCCCCGACTTAACTCGGTCCCCGACTTTTATTTGCCATTTTGGCGGAGTGCCCGTTTGGCAAATTATTTGCCTATTCTACCGGTAATGATTATTGAATTAGTATAAAGTTAAAGATATAATTATGTTCAAGGGAAAGAAACAAGAGGAGACCAATACTGAGGAAGTTGTTGATAAGGCTCAGCAAGAGACTGGAGCACAGAATGATACATCTAAAACTGAAGAAATGGAGGGGGCAGAAGGAACTCAGGATACAGTTCGGGAAGCATCAGAAGATGCAAAGTCAGGTGCAGAGCAGGAGCAGAAGGCGGAGCCTACTGTAGAGGAGCAACTTACAGCAAAATTGGCAGAGTCAAATGACAAATATATAAGATTGGCAGCAGAGTTTGACAATTACCGCCGCAGGGTGGCTAAGGAGAAACTTGATCTTATTTCCACTGCGGGTGAGGATGTAATCAAAGGTCTTCTTCCGGTGTTGGATGATTGTGAAAGGGCTCTTCAGGTACTTGAAACAGCAACAGAAACAGAGGCTGCCAAGGCTGCCAAAGAGGGTACGGAACTTATTTACAACAAACTTATGGGATACCTGAAATCCAAAGGGCTTGCACCTATTGAGGCTGTAGGGAAGGAGTTGGATACAGATTTCCATGAGGCTGTGGCGCAGTTCCCGGTACAGGAGGCAGAGAAGAAGAACAAGATTTTTGATGTTACCCAGCAGGGTTATACACTTAACGGCAAAGTGATTAGGTTTGCCAAAGTTGTAGTAGGAATTTAATTGTATATTTTTCCCGACAGTAATGTCCGTCAGCGGAGAAATCTGCTGCAGATTGTCGGGAAGAGGAGAAAAGATATATGGCAAAAAGAGATTATTACGAGGTCCTTGGAGTTGGCAAGGAGGCATCGGCAGAAGAGATAAAGAAGGCCTACAGAAAGATGGCCATCAAGTATCATCCCGACAAGAATCCGGGTGACAAGGAGGCGGAGGAGAAGTTCAAGGAGGCTGCTGAGGCATACGACGTGTTGAGCAATGCAGACAAGAAACAGAGGTATGACCGTTTCGGGCATGCAGGTGTTGATGGTGCTGCAGGTGGCGGCTTTGGCGGTGGCGGATTCTCCATGGAGGATATCTTCAGCCAGTTCGGTGATATTTTTGGAGGCCATTTTGGCGGCGGTTTTGGCGGTTTCGGCGGCTTTGGTGGCGGAAGGGGCGGAAAACGTGTGCAGAGAGGCAGCGATATCCGTATCCGCGTAAGGCTTTCTCTCAAGGAGGTGATGCATGGCGTTGAGAAGAAGGTGAAGATAAACAAGAGTGTCCTTTGCCCTGACTGTAATGGTAAAGGTGCTGTAAGCGAGACTGATATAAAGACTTGTGACCATTGCCACGGTACCGGTGTGGTTACCCAGGTGGTAAACACAATGTTCGGACAGATGCAGAGCCAGGGGGTATGTCCTGTATGTAAAGGTGAAGGAAAGACCATAGCCAAGGCATGCAACAAGTGTCACGGAAGCGGCCTTGTAAAGGACTCGGAAGAGATCTCATTCAAGATACCGGCAGGTGTTGCCCAGGGTATGCAACTTACTGTGCAGGGTAAGGGAAATGCGGCAAAGGCCGGTGGTATAAATGGAGACCTTCTTGTTGTAATTGAGGAGGAGCCTGACAAGGAACTGCAGAGAGATGGCAACGATCTTATATACTCACTCTTCATAAGTGTTCCTGATGCAATTATGGGTACAACTGCAGAGATTCCTGCAGTGGATGGCAAACTGAGGATAAAGATTGAACCGGGTACCCAGAGCGGCAAGGTGTTGAGATTGCGTGGAAAAGGTGTTCCGGATGTGAACGGATATGGCGCAGGTGATCTCCTTGTATATATACAGGTATGGATTCCTAAGAATCTTACTTCTGAGGAGAAGAAGATTATGGAGAAACTCAAGGACTCAAACTCTTTTGCTCCAAAACCGTCGGGAGAGGAGAGAAATTTCTTTGACAGAATAAAGAGGATGTTCAGTTAAGTGGATTTTTGTTGCTATATTCGCACCGAATATTAAGCAATATCCTATGAATTTTATACATCTTAAGAGGGTAATGATGCTTGCAAGTGTTGTTGCCCTCTCTTTTTTTGACGCTTTTTCGCAGGAAGTCGGGGACCGACTTCCAATAAAGTCGGGGACCGACTTTATTTACCCGCTGGATGTACCTATGAGTCTTTCAGGCAATTACGGGGAGTTGCGCAGCAACCATTTCCATGCGGGAATTGATTTTAGGGTAGGGGGTGTAGTGGGGGCACCAATCCATGCTACGGCAGACGGTTATGTGTCAAGGATAACTGTGGGACCGTCGGGATACGGGAATGCCCTTTATATTACCCATTCCAACGGATTTGTTTCGGTGTATGGGCACATGCACTGCTTCAAGGATGAGATTGCGGAGTTTGTGAGGGGAAAACAGTATGAGACTGAGAGTTTCAGACAGGACATATCCCTTTCTCCTGAGCAGTTTCCGGTGAAGCAGGGTGATTATATAGGCAAGGCGGGAAACACAGGGTCGTCGGGAGGACCCCATCTCCATTTTGAGATAAGGGATGAGAAAGGCCAGTGTACAAATGCCTTTGCAAGGGGATATTTGAATATTCCCGACAATCTCCCTCCAACTTTCCGGAATGTTGTCTTTTATGGATTCGGCTGGGTAGGTGGTATCCCTGAGAGTTATTATGTGGGAATGCCGCAGAAAGGGGTAATCTCATTGCCCAAACACTCATATGTGTGCATAGATGCGTATGACAGGCAGGAGGGGACAAATGCAAAACTTGCAGTAAACGAATACAAGGTGTGGCTTGACTCCACTTTGCTTTATCATTTTACCCTTGGGGAGGTTCCAGGTGCGTGGGGCAGGGATATCAACTCTCTAATTGAGTTCAAGCAGAAGGTTGTAAGGGGAAGAACCTATGTGAAGAGTTATATAGAACCTGGCAACAGGCTGCAGGACAGGATTAAGGGGAGCAATTACGGCATCATAACCCTTGAGGATACCCTCAGGCATAGGGTGAGGATACAGGTGAAGGATATTGGGAACAATACATCTACAAGGAGTTACACTGTAAAGAGGGTAGATTCATTGTTTATGGGGAAACTCCCCGACAGCGCACAAGTGAATTACGGAGCATGGTTCCTTCCAAACTTCTATAAAACAGATGGGTTCAAACTCTATATACCCCAGGGGGTACTGTACAACTCAATCAATTTGAGTGCAGATACATTAGATACCCGCGTTACACCTTATGCTCCGGTATGGAGCGTTGCCAGCAACCGCATTGCCCTGAGAAAAGCCGTATCGGTAACATTGGGGTGCAATCTTCCCGACAGTCTCATTTCAAAGGCATTCATTGCTCATGTATATAAAGGGGGAAGTTTGGGATATGCCGGGGGAAAATATGATACCCTGAAGAGGGAGATGAGTGCAAATGTATTATCTTTGGGAAACTTCACAGTTGCAGTGGATACGGTTGCTCCTGAGATTACCCCTACAATTGCCAACAATGCTGTTGTGAAGGGGAATACTGTGGTTTTCAGATTGAGGGACAGATTGTCGGGAATAAAGGACTACAGGGTAGAGATAGACGGGCATTGGGTCCTTGCAGAGCATGATGCAAAGACAAGACGGATAATAATTCCCCTGCAGCATGCAAAGATTGCCAGAGGAAAGAAACATTCGCTGGTATTTGAAGCGGTGGACAACTGCGGAAACGGAAGCCGCCTGAAAAGAGTATTTACCTGGTAAAAACAATATGCTATGAAAACAACATCTACAGGTCTGCAGTACAGTGCAGAAGAGGGAATTAGGGTAATTGGCCTCATGAGCGGAACCTCATTGGATGGCCTGGACATCTGCTATGTTGAATTTAAGAAGATTGGGGGCAAATGGGACTACAAGATCCTTATTGCCGAGGATGAAGGGTACTCGGATGACCTCAAGAAGAAACTTGCAACTGCCCAGAACATGAGTGCACTTGATTATGCCCTGCTTAATTCCGATTATGGCATTTATTTGGGAGAGAGGGTAAAGGCATTCATAGACAGACACGGCATAGAGCCGCATTTTGTTGCATCGCACGGCTCAACGGTATTCCACCAGCCGGCATTGCGTTTTACAACCCAGATAGGTTCGGGTGCCGGAATTGCTGCAGAGACAGGTGTGGATTGTGTATGTGATTTCAGGACCACAGATGTTGCATTGCACGGTCAGGGGGCCCCATTGGTGCCAATAGGTGACAGAAACCTGTTCGGGGACTTTGACTATTGCCTGAATATGGGCGGTTTTTCAAATATCTCTTCCGAGAGCTTCACTGAGGGGGCCGACGGCAAGAAGGTGGCAACCCGTATAGCATACGACATATCTCCGGTAAACTATGTTATGAACTACTATATGAGGCAGATAGGGCAGGAGTATGACAAGGATGGAGAACTGGCCCGCAGTGGAAAGGTTTGCAAGGAGTTGCTGGATGCACTCAATAACTTGCCATTCTACACCCAGGTGGGACCAAAATCCCTTGCTCGCGAATGGGTAGAAAAAGAGGTGTTCCCATTGCTCGATTCATACGGTTTGTCCCGCGCCGATTTGCTATGCACCTTCTGTGAGCATGTGGCACAGCAGATATCCCGCAACATTAAGGGTGGCCGAGTGCTTCTGACAGGAGGCGGAGCCCTGAACAAATACCTTGTAGAGAGGATGCAGGCCAATGCACCACAATGTGAATATTTTGTTCCCGACACCCTTACAATCAACTTTAAGGAGGCTCTTATCTTTGCATTCCTGGGAGCATTGTATGTGGTGGATGAACCTAACTGCATGAGTTCGGTAACAGGTGCCCGATATAACTGTATAGGAGGTGCATTGTACAAGGCTGGAGGGGTTGCAAATTTGTAATTTTTTGAGAAAAAATTTGCAGAATTAAAAATAATATCTACCTTTGCACCCACTAAAAATAAAGCAACCTCTTACAAGCACCTGCAATAAGGTTTTTCAAGGTGTAATGTTGCACTAAAAACTTTAATTGAAATGGATTTAATTAAAATTGCAGAGCAGGCATTTGCAGGCGACAAAAGAGAGTTCCCTGAGTTCAAAGCAGGTGATACAGTAACTGTTACCTATAAAATTAAAGAGGGTGACAAAGAGAGACTTCAGAAATTCCGTGGCGTTATCATCCAAAGAAGAGGCGCTGGCAGAACTGAGACTTTCACAATCAGAAAAGTTTCTAACGGTGTAGGCGTAGAGAGAATTTTCCCTTTTGCTTCACCATTTATCGAGTCAATCGTTGTTGAGAAACGCGGTAAAGTAAGAAGAGCAAGAATCTTCTACCTAAGAAACCTAACTGGTAAGAAGGCTCGTATTAAAGAGAGAACTTACAGTGCATCTAAAGCTGAGTAATCAGCTTTAACATACCGGCCCCGTAGCTCAACTGAATAGAGCATCTGACTACGGATCAGAAGGTTACAGGTTTGAATCCTGTCGGGGTCACAAAAAAGCATCCAATTTTGGATGCTTTTTTTGTTTTATTTTATAACTTTATAAGTTTTTTTGATGTTATTAACATCAAAAATTATGAATAATAAAGATCAGGACATAGCATACTTTATATCATTTTGTATTGAGCAATACAAGAAAGCTAAGGATTTGTCGGGAGGAGAGGTCCTGGATATATTTGTAAAATTTGGTGTTCTGGATTATCTGAAAGATCATTTTGATATTCTACATACGCAAAGTTATCAGTGGTTGCTGGAAGATATAGATGAATTTATTGAGAATAGGAGGTAGGATATGAAAATTTATCATGGGAGTTTGGACATTGTAAAAGCCCCTGAAATTCGCAAACCCAACAGAACTTTAGATTATGGAGTTGGCTTCTATGCAACATCCTCATATGATCAGGCAGTTTCTTGGGTGAAGCGTAGAATGGCTGAAAGTAAATCAGACAGTGGTTATATTAACATTTATGAATATGACCAAAAAGAGAAAAGTAATTTGAATATTCTCTTTTTTGATGGACCTTCAGAAGAGTGGGTTGACTTTGTGATGAGTAATCGTACTATTAAAAATTTTACCCACGATTATGATGTAGTTTATGGGCCGGTTGCAAATGATAGAGTTTATGCTGCATTTGCTCTCTATGAGGGAAGATTGATTGATAAGGCAACTCTTATTAAAGAGCTTAAAACATATAAACTTGTTGACCAGTTTTTATTTCATACTGAGCGTTCTCTTAAATTATTGAATTTTATACAAGCGGAGGAGGTAAAATTATGATGAACCTGAATATTACTCAAGATAATTTATATCTGCTTCTCCCTTCCAAAATCAGTTGGTTGGCAATGTTGATGGTGGAGGATAAAGGGGTTTCTATAACTGAAGCTATAGAAACTCTTTATAAGTCTGACCTGTACAAGCAATTGGAGAAGGAAGAGACTAAATTGTGGCATTTGGGACCAGTTGCATTATATGAGTCCCTTTATTAAAGTAAACTCCAGTGTAAATAATATGATTAAAATCAGCAGGAAGTTTATTTTTGGGTTAGGTTAATATAATAAGATTTAATTACTGGAATGGCAGAGCCCCAATTCTGTCACCTCATCCTCCCCGAAGTTTCTGCAATTCACCGTGGGCAACAAGATGCTCCTGAGACTATCTGGGAATTGGTTCCTGCCCACGGTGCAACAAAATTGTTCTGCCGTGTGCACACACCTTTGTCGGGAAGCAATCTGGGATAGGGTAGTGCCCACGGTGAATTGCAGGAACTGCTCAAATTTCATTTATTCCATAAAATCCAGTGTCTCATTCATCCACCGTTCAAAATCCACTACCATAGGAGATTGATTGCCACCATGTCCGGCTTTATCATAAACAGATAGTTTTTTATTCACCTTTTCCGGCAATGCGTTGTAGATCTTTTCAGACATCCATACAGGGGTCCTGTCGTCATTCTTCCCGACAATCAACAATACAGATTTCCTGAATTTTGGGGCAATATGAAATGGCATCTGATTTTTGGGAAAATTATCGGGAACAACAAGGTTGGTTGCAGTTTTCCCTTTTGGATGAACTTTTATCAGTTGGGGAATTACATCTTCAAATGATGATGGAGTGCCCAGTAAAATACATCCTTTCACATTTTTATTGTTGTGGGATGCTATCATGCTTAAATACGCTCCAGTTGACCACCCCATAAGAAATATCTCCTTTTTGTCCACTTCAGGCTGTTTTGCTACAGTTTTGATGACAGCGGCATAATCCAGAAGCATTTCTGTATAGCAAAGGTAATCCTTGTTCATCTCAAATTGGGAACTGTTTCCAAAGCCGCGCCAGTCAAATGTAACAACATTATAGCCGTTTGCAGCATATACAGCAGCCAAATCTATTTGCATGTATGACATGTTACCGGCATCTCCATTGCAGATGATGAGAGTTGGCCTTTTTTTGTTGTCTTTGTTCTTATATGGCAACATCTCTTTTTGTCCGGCTTTATAATCTGGCATATCTTGTGCAGGAAAGAACCAGGTCTCTATCTTGTAGCCATCTTTGGTTTCCACTGGCAAGTTTTTGTATACAAGTCCCCTTTCTTGAGGTAGCCTGATATATTTTCTGTCGGGAATAATACCGTATAATTGCAAAGTAATTAGTATTGTTACAAGTAGTAATATAAAATGCCTCATATTTTTATATGATATTCTAAATATGTATTAAAATGACATCTGCTATTTTATAAATGCGACAGGTATCTGCTCCACTATAGAAATGAGTTTATATTTTACATTGGAAGCATCCATTGGAGGATTAGCCAGAGTGGTTTTCTCCACCAATAACGTGTATTTGCACCCTTTTATATATTCAAAACCACTAATCTCCTGAAACGGTCTGCTTTCCCACTCTTTCCATCCTTCTTCTTTTATGAGCATTCCTTCTACCGGCGAGGACAACATTCCATAATATATACCTGTTTCGTGAGAAACATACATTGTAACCTCTTCAATCTTGTCTTTTGGCTCTTTTTCAAAGCAGCTTGTGAAGATGAAGGCTATTGCCAATAATAAGATTTGAGTAAATTGTTTCATAATGTCAGTCTGTTTAATTTCCATTCATTTGCAATAAACGTGCAAAAACCGTAATTACTGCCCCTTTAAACTAGATTTCTTGCAGAAACTCATATTGTTCATCAATGCATTATTGAATTTGTAGGATTCTCGTTTGCTGCACTCCATGAACGGAGAGCTACAGTAAAGATTGTAATCAACAGAATGGCACCTACTGCCACTGCATATACCCACCATGACATAGTTGTTCGATAAACATATTGTTGCATCCAGCCAGAAATGATATAATGACTTGCAGGTATTGCCACTGCCGAACAAATTGCAACTATTTGTATATACTTGCGGTTGAACAGTTGCAGGATTCCCCCCACAGAAGCACCGTACACTCTCCTGATACCTATTTCCCTGCGGCTGTATTGTGTCTCAAACAGCACCAAACCGAACACCCCTATAATGGATATTACAATTGACAACAGTGAGAACAATGCAATAAGTACCGACAGCTTGTCTTCACGTTGGTAAACGAATTCCAGTTCCTCATCAAAGAATTTTATCTTTATCTTCTCCGGATCTGAATCAGGTGACATCTCCATTATTGAGTTCCTGATATATTCCTTTATTTGAGCAATATCTGCACCAGCATTGGTACGGACATAGGCATGCCTTGGAATATCCCAGGAATGCTTGCCAAAAACAAGAAAGGCATAAGGATTTATATTGTAATGCGCAGGCTGGAAGTTGAAGTCCTCACATATGCCAACTACAGGTGTAGTTTCATATTCCATATGTCCATTAATTGTTGTTTCAGTTGTTATTCCCAAATCCCTAGCTGCAGTCTTATTGAAAATTAAGGCACCTGTTTCACTCCTGTCATCTGAAATCAGGAAATCTCTCCCTTCTATAATATTAATGCCCATTACTTTAAGGAAATTCCACGATACCACATAAACATCAAATACCTGATGTGAGCCATCTTCTATCTGCCGGCTCCACTGCATTTGGTCAGCAGCAACAAAATTTCCGCGTCCTAAAGCAATATCCTTAATCTGGGGATTCTGTTTCAGGCGCTCAAGTACAGCTTCACGCTTTGAATAGTCTGTATCATAATTCCATTTTGCATTTAAGGCCTCATATGGTATTGACACCGCCAAAAGATTCTCCTTATCAAATCCCATATCTCTGGAAAGCATATATTTGTGCTGTCTCCATATGAACAATGCACACACAATCAAAGTAATGGAAATAGTGTATTGTATCCCAACCAGTATATAGCGCATGATGCGGCCTGAACGTGAGGCTGAAAAATCTCCTTTAATGACAAATGCCGGTGAGAATCTTGTAATGTACCAGGCAGGATATAGTGACACAAGTATTCCAAAAATCAAAAGGCCGATGGCCATTAATGCAGCAACCTCCCAATTTTTCACAATAGATACCGGTGCGGAGATGTAATTGGCCAACCATGTACCGCTGAACAACACCACTATTACTGCAGCAACAATAAGTGCCACCACAATAAGCCCTACTGTCTCTAAAAGGAAATTCAAGCGCATCTGGGCAGTCGTAACTCCAAAAATCTTATAATTGTTTACAGCCCTTATACGGCTTGGAATCAACGCAAAGAAAAAGTTCACAAAGTTGATGAAAGAGATAACCAGAATCAGCGCTGCAATTGCAATAAGAGTATAAGTAGTGGTTCTACTGCCGTGCATTGATTCAGGCATCGTATCATCGGCAAAATACAAATCTGAAATAGGAGTAAGGCGGGGTGTTGTACGGGCAATCTGCAGTTGGGCATCTTTTCCCGATAGTCCCCTCTTCCGCGTATCATCCACCAGCCAGTCATACATCTGTTTTTCTACCTCTTCAGCCGATGCCCCATCACGTAAAAGCACATAATATGTAGTATTCCAATTCTGCTCATCATCAACAGTGGCCTCCGCCATACATATATAACCTTCACTCATAGCCATTGTAGATGGTTTTGGAAAATCCTTATATATTCCAATGATGGATATTTGTGCATTTATTTTTGCTCCTCGGCCATAAGTGAGTCTGTCTCCCACTGAAAGATTGAATCGGTTGGCTACCGTTTCAGAAATAATCATTCCATCATCTGGTGTGAATCCATCCAATCCTCCTTGCGTAAACTCAAATGGAAATACAGCCAACGCTTCAGGCTCGGCACTACCCACTCCAATAGTAAGATTCTCTACTGTAGAATTGCGTACAATAGAATATTCATCCTGGTACATGCTGTTATACAGCATATCAATTGACCCGGCTGTCTCTATCTGTGGACATGCCGCACACATAGCATCAGGCATCTGCCTGTTCCATGTTGCCCACCAACTCCCGTTATTTGACCATGAAGGATACTCCAACCGGTATATACGTTCAGAATTTGGTATTACACGATTGAAAGACAAATCAAATTTCACTTGCACAACAATAAGATATATTGCAGCAAAAGCTACAGCCATACCCACAATGTTCAATAATGAAGATGAAGTATAGCGTTTAAGCAAGGTTATAAAGTTTCTTATATACATATTATTACATATTATTCATCCCGCAGATATAGAACCGGATTCTTAATTGCAGCACTCCTCGCTTGAAGATAAACGGATAGGAAAGCAATACTGGCAACAATGATAATAGCCAATATATAGATCCAGTATGTAGAGTTCAGGCGATAGGGATAATTCAGGATAATGGTGTCGTTTATTATAATTGAAAGGATGATACCGATGATACTTGAGGCTACCACTATTTTGAGGTATCTGTAGATGTGTCGGCGGATTTCTTCACCGCCCGTTGCTCCAAAAACCTTCCGGACAGCCGAATCTTTCCTATGTAATGAAATATAATAAGTGCTCATTGCAACCAAGCCAAGAACTGTCAACAAAAGGGCAAGCAATGCATAAATCACCACCATTGACAGTATTGCTTTCGTAGGAGATAATGATTTCTCGTAATAACTGTCTATATATCCGGCTGATTTTGGTAGTGCATAATCATACTTGGTGTCCGAAAAAGACTTCCTGAAAGTTCCCAGTATCTCTTCCGGATAAGAATCATGACGGCCTTCGGTATTGATTACCAAGCGGTTGAATTCACCTGAATTTGATACTTTCAAAGCAGCCGGTATATCATTCTCTGCATTGATAACGAAATCTGATACAATACCCTTAACTTCGGCCCCAAACCTGCTCGCAAGATATCCGTCTTCAATACCGGATTTATCCTGTAAGGTAATATCTCTGGCACTATGGGTGAGCCACAAACCGTCAGAAACTTTTTTCCCGCTTTCCGTTACAAAGCCAAACGCATTAAAAGCATCTGCATCACAATGGATTACATAAAGGTCTGTTGATGCACCATCTTCAGACTTTAGCGTGACTCTTGAATAGCTGCCATCTCCAGGACAATCATTGGAGAGTCCCACTGCCTGGACAAACGGTAAAGAACGCAGAGCATCTGCCGCTGTAGCGAGCGCTTCCCTTGGATAATTCCCGGATATCACAAAGACGTTCTCGGCCATCTGGCCACGAGGCCGGTCAGCCATCTTTTTGTATTGCGCGTAAAACAGAATGGACACAGATAAAAGGACGATGGAAATGAAGCATTGAATACCAATGAGAATGCTGCTCGTATCCTTTTTCAGCTGTGCACGATATCCTCCATTTACGATGTCAATGGCAGAATACCTTTTTGCTATCTTTGAGGGAATTAAAGTGGTTATGGCTGAGAGAATAAGAATAAAAACGCCATAATAAAGAATCTTTCCGGGTGTTATAGAACTGTCCAGAACGATGAAGGTATGGGTAACATTAAAGAAATTGTTAAAAACAGGGAAGATGTATTTGGACAGGCCATAACCCAAAACAAAGCATACGGAGGTAATAAGGAGTGTTTCCAGAAAGTTAGCCATCCTGATGCCCCATTCGGAAGATCCAAGCAGTTTCTTCAATGCCCATTCTTTCCCCCGCTTGGTAGAAAGGGCAACATTCAGATTGACATAGTTGACGAAGGCGAAGATAAATAGGATTACGCCAAAAATCTCAACTGCCCATAGCGATAATCCCCAAGTCTGAGTGAGAGTGTAATTATATATATTGGACGATATCTTGTCATATCTGATCAGTTTTATAACTGTATCAGGATGCTTTGCATAATAAGATGAATAAAAGTTTTTACAAGCCTCCTTGCACTTGTTCAATATGTCTTTGGCCTTGAAGCCATCCTGAATCCGAATGAACGTAACGATATCGTCCCAATAACCTGATGGATTTGCCCATTGGGCATCCAGCATCGGGGAATCAATGCTGAAAATGATGTCTGTTGATGGGAGTAAAGAATTATGCAAATCTTCAAAAATTCCATTTACAATATATTCCTCTCCTGCACAAGTCAATGGTTTTCCCATTGCATCATCGCCGATTTTTGCCGCCATACTCCCAGAAATAAAAACCGATTTGCGATTTGCCAGTGACAACGGTGAACCCTCGGAGAAGTTGATATCAAAGAATGTGAAGAAATCCTGACTGACCGCAATACCCAAGGCACTTAGTGTATTATCACCAACGGATATTGCATTGCTCTCAATAACAAAAACCTGTGCATACCGGTCAACTTCGGGAACAGCCTCAATCAACTCCCGTCCCAAGCCTATTGTAGTTTCAAATGTCTCAATCGGACATACAGCATAAACGCGCTTGAAATCCTTTCCGTGGTCTATCTCCCATTTGTCAGAAAAGAAAGACAAAAGTGGAATGGTAAAAGCCAAGGCAACACTAATACCTATCACTTCTACAATGGTATACCATTTATTCCGGAACAGAAAACGCAAGTATTCAAACATGATTGTATAAGGTCTGTAAAGTTTCT
>SUYL01000051.1 GCA_015060445.1 Bacteroidales bacterium | reverse complement strand
TGGCACCGTGCATCCACGCCAGGCACCCTCTCCGTGGACAGGCGATTGCATTTCTCTTCTGCGTCCACAAAAACACCCCCATCCGTGGACAAAAGTCACCTCCAGGCACCGTGCATCCACGCCAGGCACCCTCTCCGTGGACAGGCGGCTGCATTTCTCTTCCGCGTCCACAAAAACACCCCCATCCGTGGACAAAAATCACCTCCAGGCACCGTGCATCCACGCCAGGCACCCTCTCCGTGGACAGGCGATTGCATTTCTCTTCTGCGTCCACACCAGGCACCCCTTCCGTGGACAAAAGTCACCTCCAGGCACCGTGCATCCACGCCAGGTACCCTCTGTGTGGACAGGCGGCAACTATTCTGTTATTTCGTCCTCGTTTGAGTATGCATTTGTGGAGGAAATGGAAGATTTGGGGGAATTGGGGCAACCAGTTCCATTGCGCCCAATATAGGGTGTTCAAATTTCAGAGTATGGGCATGGAGCATCAGTCTCTGTGAAAGGCGGCCATAAAGGAGATCACCCTCAATTGGGGTATTCAAGCCATCTGCGTGGGCAGCATGCGCCCGCAACTGATGGGTGCGCCCGGTTACAGGATAAAATTTTACGAATGATTTGCCTCCTGCAACAGAAACAACCTCAAACTTTGTAATGGCCAGTTTACCGCCACTATAATCCACGCATTGCAACGGACGGTTCTCATAATCTGCCGCCAACGGGAGAGAAATTGTTCCTCGCGCACCGGAAGAATGCACCCAACCGGCCAAAGAATCCCCGCCTACAAAGGCACCATCCTCCGACAAAGAGGGTGTATCGCTATCCCAGATTACCCCACTGCCGGAGCGTGAGGGTGAGACCTCGCCATCCAGCACGGCCAAATAGCATTTTTCTACTTTTCTCTGCAGGAATTGCCTCTGCAGTTCTTTGTATACCTGTTCTGTTTTTGCAAAAAGCAATATTCCCGACGTATGCATATCGAGTCTGTGTACCACAGTCAAACCACCTGTACCGCCGCCCGCATTATCTTGCGATGCACCTGCAGTCTCCAGCAACTGCAGCATATTCTTTTCGGCAGCATCTTTTCCCGGCACAGAGAGGACTCCGGCAGGTTTGTTTACCGCCAGAAGGTATTCATCTTCATAGATAATCTCAGGAGTATATTTGTCGGGAAGAGGATCACATCCGTACGAGGTGTGGAAACTGGTGGAATCCACTTTCAACCCTTGCAGCATGTGCCGCAGGATTGGACCGCATTTTCCTTTGCACGAAGGGTAGAACTCCCAGTTCCGGCGGCCCAGTTTCTCAGTTCCATACCAGAACTCTCCCATTGCAATTGGCTTGTATCCATGCAGATACGCATATTGGAGCAGTCTTGGAGCAGCACACTCCCCTGCACCGGCGGGTGGTACAAAATCCCCAAATATCTTCAGTAGTGAGCGCTCCTCACCCCGGGCATTCAAAAATGAAAAATGGTCAAATATCTTCTTCTGAAGGGCGGCAGACTTCTCGCGCCTCTCCTTTCTGGCACTTTCCAGTGCCTGAAGATGACCGTTCCACTCCAGTTCGTATGGTTCAAGTTCCTCCTTCATTCTTTTGGTTGCACGCCTTATCTCCCCCTTCTGGAACTGGCTCTCCTTAATCAGAGCCTCCAGTTCAGCCCCCTCAGCGCCAGCCTCTCTAAGGGCATCACGCTTTGCCTTTCCCTCTTCATATTTCTGCTGCAGGGAATCAATCTCAGCCTTATAGGCCTCCCTTATCTCCTCCATCCTTTCACTGACCCCCTGGGCAAAGGAGTCATGCACCAGATCATTTATATAATCATTCAGACTGGTAATTTCCCTCTCCTCCTCCGGGAAAAAACTCTCCTGCGAAGTGAGATCATAAACAGGAGGTACAAAGAACGGCTCCTCCACCCTGCCTATACCCAGTTCCATATCCAGCGGTGATGGGACAGTGAGATAATCCAGCACTCCCGAATAGGCAGCCAGATATCCCAATTCACCTTCTGGTGACTCCGCCACAAGCACCCCAAACATCTTACCATCTCCCAAAAGGCCAAGTTTGGATATCCTGCTGTTGGAATCCAGATAAGAACAAACATCCATCATGGCCTCACGGCACAACGGATGCGGAGAGTAACTGAACGGATTGGTAAACGTATCCGGCAGACTCTCCCTCAACTCCGGGGTAATTGGGGTTCCCCCCCTATTTGTGAGGAAATTCTTTATCATATAAAATCACGTCGCAAAAATTATCGGGAAGCATCTAAAACACCAATGCCAAGGAGACACCCTGCACTTTCCCATTATAAAACGGCATCCCGACAAATGCAAAATCTTTGGATTTCAATCCTTTCTCCTTAATCCAGCCGCCAAAAAGCCATCTCTGCACATGAGGACATACCCAATATGCAGCCTGGGTACCAAGAATACCTATTCCGGCACCTGCAAGGATGTCGGGAAGCCAATGTTCCGAATGACTTACCCTCATTAGCGCAGTTAGTGTTGCAGCAGCATAGCCTGCATACCCAATTACAGGTGAAGTATCCTTATACTCCCTGCGGAGAAGTTCCGCCCCCATAAAGGCTTTTGCAGCGTGCCCGCTCGGGAACGAATCAAAATCCTTTCCGTTAGGTCTCCGCTCATCCACAGTCTCCTTAAGGAGAAATACTGCGGCTCCGGTAAAACAGAAAGCGCCTGCTGCCAATACTGTAGCATCCAGATAACTGTGAGCAGATTTTACCCCTGCAAACTTAAGCACATACATTGCACCCAGAGGCGCATACTGCAGAGCATCCTCAAAAACAAAACCCTTATGGCTGTGATGGTCATGCGGCCGGAGTCCAAAATCCAACTCCTTTATATCATCTATCTGGGATCCAATCACACCCAATCCAATCAGCGCTACCGGTGCCACCAACTGCCTTGCACTGAACTTGTGCAACTGCCCCGTTGCCGTAGCCGGTACCGCAACAGGTGATGCCATTCCCGCCGAATCCAAAGCAATCCTCTGCGCAAATGCAGCATTCACAAAAAAAGGCAATATTATTGCCAAAATCAAAACCTTTCTATCCATAATAGCGCAAATATACGAAAAATACCCTAATAATGGACGGCTATTTTTA
Organism: Bacteroidales bacterium; assembly: GCA_015060445.1. GTDB lineage: Bacteria > Bacteroidota > Bacteroidia > Bacteroidales > UBA932 > Egerieousia. The sequence goes on along the minus strand of SUYL01000051.1, from coordinate 15,203 downwards.
AAACCCGGTCCCCGAGTTAAGTCGGTCCCCGAGTTATCCGTTTAATCGGCTTTATCTTATTTTTGTAGGGTATAGGACTATTTTTACCAACATAATTTTTTTATCTTTGTTAGATGTAAAATTTATTACGATAAATAAATGATTTTTACCAGTGGAAATATAATATTGCTGGGGGCAGTTCTCATTTTTGTAAGTATTCTGGTGAGCAAGACGGGATTCCGGTTTGGGGTGCCTACACTCCTGCTGTTCCTGCTTGTGGGAATGCTGTTCGGGTCGGACGGGCTCGGATTGGAGTTCAATTCACCGGAGAGCGCCCAGTTCATTGGTATGATTGCTTTGAGTGTAATTCTGTTTACGGGCGGTATGGACACCCAGATTGCAGATATAAAGCCCATAATTACCCCGGGGCTTATCCTGTCAACTCTGGCGCTGCTCCTTACCACACTCCTTACCGGAGCATTCATCTATTGCCTGTGCATGTTCACAGGGATGAATATGGAGTTTTCACTTCTGGCCTCATTCCTGCTGGCAGCCACCATGTCATCTACAGATTCGGCATCGGTATTCAGCATCCTCCGTTCCCAGAAGATGCAACTCAAACACAACCTCAAGCCGCTGCTTGAGTTGGAGAGCGGTAGTAATGACCCTATGGCCTACATGCTTACCATAATACTTATCCATGTGATACAGCACCCCGGAGAGATAAGCGGGTGGGGAATAGCACTGGATATGGCAAAGCAGTTCGGATACGCAATAATCCTGAGCGTACTGGTGGGAAAGGGTATTGTATGGCTAATAAACAAAATATCCCTTTCAAACACAGCACTGTATTCTGTAATGCTGCTGAGTGTGGTATTCATACTGTTTGCAGTTACTGATTCTATAGGTGGAAACGGCTATCTTGCAGTATATATTGCCGGACTGGTTGTAGGGAACAGCAAAGTGGTCCTCAAAAGGGAGATGAGCCTCTTCATGGACTCCCTCACCTGGCTCTTTCAGGTAATAATGTTCCTGAGCCTTGGACTCCTTGTAAACCCTCATGAACTCAAGGATGTGGCAATCCCGGGAATTCTCATTGGAGCGTTCATGATGTTTGTAGCCCGTCCGCTCAGCGTATATACATGTCTGGCCCCATTCAAGGATATCCCTCTTAAAGCCCAGACCTTCACCTCATGGGTTGGACTGAGGGGTGCCGTTCCAATCATTTTTGCAACCTACCCTGTAGTTGCAGGTATCTCCGGATCCAACATCATTTTCAACATTGTATTCTTCATCACCCTAATCTCCCTCATCTTCCAGGGAATGAGCATAGGGTGGTTTGCAAAAAAACTCCATCTCGACCTCCCTCCGGAGCCTGAGAAGGAGTTTGATATCCATATTCCCGACGAGTTAAGCACCTCCCTCAACGAGATAAGGCTCACCAGGAAGATGCTTGCGCATGGCAATACCCTTGCAACAATGAATATCCCGAAAGGGCATCTTGCAATGATAGTAAAAAGAGGGGAACAATACATTGTACCCAACGGGCAGCTGGAACTTCACGAAGGTGACGTTCTGCTGTTCATTTCATCAACCGAACACACACCTGAGAACTGAGACCACAACTGAAAATATTGTTTGAAGATGACCACCTCATTGTAGTGGAGAAACCGGAAGGGATGCTTTCGGTAAGTACCTCACGTGGCCTAAATGAAGTAACGGCCCATTCTCTCCTCAATGAGTATATCAATGCTCCCCAGCCACACAGAGGAAACAGGAGAAATTGTCGGGAGGCAAGGGTGTATATTGTGCACCGTCTCGACAGGGAGACCAGCGGGATAATGGTATTTGCCAAGAGTGAGCAGGTAAAACATCTTCTGCAGGATAATTGGGATAACGCCGTAACCCGGAGGGGTTATGTGGCGGTACTCAACTGCAGCAGGGGGATGATACCAGGTCCAAGGGTACAATGGGAAGCGGATGAGGATGGCTCACAGGGTAAAATTACCAGTTGGCTCAAGGAGAACAGTGCCTTTACAGTTTACTCTTCCGCAAGGGAGAACGGCGGGCAACTGGCAATTACCAATTTCAAAATGGTGGACTACAATCCCCAAAGCAGGAGGGCCCTTATGGAACTGGCCCTTGATACAGGTCGCAAGAACCAGATAAGGGTACATATGCAGGAGATGGGGACACCTGTATTGGGCGACAAAAAATATTTTGGGGAGAACCCTACCGTGCTGGCAGAAAACAAAAAAGCGCGCAGGTTGTACCTGCACGCCTATGCTCTGGATTTCATCCACCCCATTACCCGGGAAAAGATGAAGTTCACCACCGGAATTCCCCGCGGGTTCATTGCAGAAGTCTCCGGAAGGGGTAAGAAATGATTATTTCATCCCCTCAGCAGCCTTGTTGAAGATTGCAAGTCCGGCATCTGTAAGAGGGTGTTTCAAAAGTCCCTCAATTGCAGAAAGCGGACATGTTGCAACATCTGCACCAGCCTCAAGACATGCCACAATGTGCTGTGTATGACGGATAGAAGCAGCAAGAACCTCAGTACCGTAACCATAATAGCGGTACATGTCAACAATCTTTGCAACAAGACCAATACCATCCTCGCAAATGTCATCCAAACGGCCTACAAACGGGCTTACAAAAGTAGCACCTGCCTTTGCAGCCAAAAGGGCCTGGCCAACAGAGAATACAAGTGTACAGTTGGTTGCAATCCCTTTCTTTGAGAAATATTTCACCGCACGGATACCGTCTGCAGTACAAGGGAGTTTTACGGTAATTTTAGGGTCAATCTTTGCAAGTTCCTCACCCTCTGCAATCATACCCTCATAATCATTTGCAAAAACCTCTGCACTTACAGGACCGTCAACTATATCACAAATCTTCTTGTAGTGCGCACGGATCTCCTCAGTACCCTTAACACCCTCTTTTGCCATAAGGCTCGGATTGGTGGTTACACCATCAAGGATTCCCATGTTCTGAGCCTTCTCAATCTGGCTCAAGTTAGCAGTGTCAATAAAAAATTTCATAATCGTTATTCTATTTTTGTTACAATTCCATCCTGCAAGAGATATTTTTCTCCCGACAAAGGGCATTTGGCAATCTGCATCCCATCTGTATCCCACTCCTCAAACTGCAATCTGGCACCGGCACGGCTCATCCAACCAATTTGTCGGGAAGGATTTCCAACCACAAGTGCATACGGAGGGATATCCTCTACCACAACTGCTCCGGCCCCTATAAATGCATACTCTCCAATATTGTGGCCGCATACAATGGTGGCATTTGCCCCTATGGAGGCCCCGTTACCCACATGGGTACTCAGGTACTCGCTTTTCCTGTTCACCGCACTGCGGGGATTAATCACATTGGTAAATACGCAACTTGGTCCCAGGAACACATCATCACCGCAAGTTACACCGGTATATACACTCACATTGTTCTGCACCTTGCAGTTGCGTCCCAGTGTAACATGTGGAGAAATTACCACATTCTGCCCTATGTTGCACCCCTCTCCAAGCACTGCCCCGGCCATAATATGTGAAAAGTGCCAAATCTTGCAGCCTGGAGCAATTGAAGCCCCTTTGTCTATCACCGCCGTAGGGTGAGCAAAATACTTTCTGTTCCTTTTGAATATACCAAACATAATTGCGTCAAAGGTACGCAAAAAAAATAACTTTTTCCGTGCCGGAGTGTTATTATGGGAAAAACATGCAATTATGAAATTCTTAGGTTTATTATTATTGGCAATGTCCCTCACATTTGGGATATGTGCCTGCGAAAACGACAACAATGATGACAAAAAGGTGAGCATTGAGGTACTCAAGGCTTTTGAACAGAAATTTCCACAGGCTGTACAGGTAGATTGGGACATTGAGGGAAAATATTGCATTGCGGAATTCCGTGGAACTGTTCCCGACATTCCAGAACTGACTCTTGAGGATGTTCCAGCAGGAACACTGTTTGAATATGAGGCCTGGTTCGACCTTGGGGCCAACTGGAGGATGACCGTAGTGGATATTCCTTACAAAGTACTTCCTCAGGCGGTAAAGACAGGATTTGCTGCCGGCAACTACGGAGCATGGAGAGTGGAAGACACCAATGTTATACAGAGGAACGGACAAGATAATGTATATGTAATTGAAGTTGAACAGGGAAACATAGAGCGATACCTCTATTTCAACTCCAAGGGGGAACTTACTCAAGAGAAAAAGACCAACAACGACTATAGGGAATTTCTATAAATTTTCTCCTCCCGAAACAAACAAAACGGTACGGAAGTTGTTTATATAAGTGAACAATGCATAATAGTAGTTATAGTTTTTAGGTTAGTAAATGGGAACACCCGTTGCGGAAATGAATCTGCAACGGGTGTTTCCCATTAATTCCATACAGGTGCATAAGTATCAACGCCCCTTATACATCTCATCATAATATTTCTCATAATCCCCGGAGGTAATGTTATCCATCCACTCCTGGTTATCAAGATACCAGCGGACTGTCTTCTCAATCCCCTCCTCAAACTGGAGGCTTGGCTCCCACCCCAACTCTTTCTGCAGTTTGGTGGAGTCAATAGCATAACGGAGATCATGCCCTGCACGGTCTGTAACGTATGTAATCAACTCTTCAGAAGAGCCTTCAGGGTTGCCGAGGATTCTGTCCACGGTCTTTATCATTACCTTAATGAGGTCTATGTTCTTCCACTCGTTGAAACCGCCAATATTGTAGGTCTCAGCAATTGCCCCCTTATGGAAAATGAGGTCAATAGCCCTGGCGTGGTCCTCTACATAAAGCCAGTCACGGACGTTCTCCCCTTTGCCATATACCGGAAGGGGTTTGCGCTTGCGGATATTGTTAATGAACAGCGGAATCAGTTTCTCCGGGAACTGGTAAGGGCCGTAGTTATTGCTGCAATTGGTAACAATTGTAGGCAAACCGTAGGTATCATGGTAAGCCCTTACAAAATGGTCACTGCTTGCCTTGGATGCCGAATATGGGGAGTGAGGATTGTATTTGGTTGTCTCATAGAAGAAATCCTTTCCGTAGGCAAGGTGATGCTCCGCAGATGAGGCAGTGGTGGTGAACGGAGGCTCAATCCCCTCAGGATTGGTCAACTCCAGGGCACCATATACCTCATCGGTAGAGATATGGTAGAACCTTTTTCCCGAAAACTTGTCGGGAAGAGACTCCCAATAAACCTTTGCGGCCTGCAGCAACGAGAGGGTTCCCATAACATTGGTACGGGCAAAGGTAAATGGATCCTTGATGCTCCGGTCCACGTGGCTCTCGGCTGCAAGGTGGATAATGCCGTCTATCTGCTCCTTCTGCATAAGATCCAGAATCCCCTCAAAATCACAGATATCCATCCTCACAAACTTGTAGTTGGGTTTCTCCTCTATATCCTTGAGGTTGGCCAAATTACCTGCGTAAGTAAGTTTGTCCAGATTTATTATGTTGTACTGGGGATATTTGTTTACAAACAGCCTTACAACATGACTTCCTATGAATCCGGCACCGCCGGTAATTAGTATATTCTTCATTTTCAAACATTTTTCAGATTAGCAATACATTTGCGGAGCGAGTCTGTCCAATAAGGGACCTCAACTCCAAAAACCTCCTTAATCTTGGTCTTGTCCAACACAGAATAGGCAGGCCTTTTAACCGGGCTTGGGAACTCATGGCTGTGGCAAGGCTGAATGTCGCACCCGCTCTGGCCCGAATATTCCGCAATCATCTTGGTAAAATCATACCAGCTGCACACCCCCTCATTGGAGTAGTGGTAAACTCCTGTCTTTGAGTAAGCACCCCTCTGCCCCTCTCCATTCTGCATCTGCCTGCCATAATCGGCAAGTATCACCTCAATAGCCCTCGCCAGATCCAAAGCGTAAGTTGGGGTTCCCACCTGGTCGAACACAACCTTCAACTGCGGTTTGGTAGCAGTAAGATTCAGCATAGTCTTGCAAAAATTCTTCCCGAACTCACTGTAGAGCCACGCTGTGCGGATAATCACATATTTGCACCCGGTGGCAATGATCCTCTCCTCGCCGTGAAGCTTGGTAAGGCCATAAACTCCTGTTGGAGTACCCTTCTGGTCCTCCCTGCAAGGGGTATTGTAAGGCTCGGCGCCAAAAACGTAATCTGTAGAGATCTGCACCAGCAGCCCGCCAACCTCCTTCATTGCCTTAGCCAGATTTTCAGGTGCATCAGCATTCAATTTCTCTGCCAAAGTCACATTGGTCTCCGCTGCATCAACATTTGTATAGGCTGCACAGTTCACCACTGCATCCACCCTCTCCTCTGCCACAATGGAGCGGACCGCCTCCATATCGGTAATATCCAGGAAAGTTGTTTCAACACCCTCCACCTGATTTATGTCGGTGAAGATATATCTGTCATTGCTGCCACAAGCAACAATGCGCATCTCATTGCCCAACTGCCCGTTGGCCCCGGTTACAAGAATGTTCATGCTATTCAAACTCAGGATAAAGGTTAGAATTATAGTCAAACGGAGAATCAAAATCCTTCAGAGGGAGATGTTTTGTATCCTTCTCCGACAACAATGCCTTCTCAAGGGGTATCTGCCAGTCAATTCCCAGGCTCTCATCCAGAATGCTTATTCCAGCATCTGCCTGGGGAGCGTAGAAATTGTCACATTTGTACTGGAAAACCGCTGTATCGCTCAATACCACAAAACCATGTGCAAAGCCCCTTGGTATGAATATCTGCCTGTGGTTATCCTCCGAAAGTTCCACGGCAACATGCTTCCCGTAAGTAGGGCTCCCTTTGCGGATATCCACAGCCACATCCAGCACCCTCCCCTTCACACAGCGCACCAGTTTGCTCTGCGCATACGGAGGCCTCTGGAAATGGAGTCCCCTCATTACTCCGTAAGAGGACATGCTCTCATTGTCCTGCACAAAATTTATTTTACCAACCTTTGCCTCAAAATCCCTTTGGGAAAAACTCTCAAAGAAATATCCTCTGGAATCCCCGAACACCTTGGGCTCAATTATTACAAGGCCCTCTATTGCAGTTTTAATTACTTCCATTATGCCGTATTAAGTATAACTTTCAAAGTTACGAAAAATTACCCAATAACGGCAAATGTTCTCATTGGGGATATATATATTCAAATACAGTACTCCACCCCGGGGCATCATCCTTCCCGAATCCGCTGGCAAAATTCCTCGAACAAATGTAGATATAGGGGGAATTGTCGGGAAGACTCCCCTCTATATACGGAGAAGAGGCGGGCTGGAGGAAGAAATACTGGTAGTAGCACTTTGGAGGGGTCCCTTTATACACAAAGGAACCCTCATCCATTGCATATTCGTAACTCTCCCCCTCCTCAAATTCAAAGGTTTTCTCCTCGTAAAATGCAGTATGGGAATCGGAATATTCCACCCCATTGTAAATAAAACTCAGATTCAGGGGGACCTCACCGTTGGGGAATATGAGCGACTGCGGATGGGAGAACCATTTTGCCACAACTTCGTTGGAGTATTTCCACCTGTCGGGAGAAACGCTCATCCTCTCCCTTCCGTGCGTTTTGGAGACCCCTACCAGATATACAGTTTCATAAATATCCACATTGCAATAGGCTACAGCATCACTCTGGAGATCTGAAGCAGATCCGTACCCGTCATCACCCACCACACTGCACACCAGCCTGTAACGGCCATTGGCCGCAGTTGGGACATCCACCATAATTTTCCCATTGGAAAAGGCTACCCCTTCCGGCGGAGTGCCATAAATGGAGATACCGTCTGAAGGGGCCCATGAGGTGCTTACCAAGGCATGAGGGGAGGTCTCCAGACCAATACCCTTTACAGTTACACTGTTTCCCATATTGGCATTTACAGCAACAGTACCCAGAGAAGATATCATTGGTTTTACGCAAACCGGAATTGTGGCGGAGGCATCACCCCTTCCAGCTACAGAGAGGGTAACCTCAGTCTCAAGGGGAAGCGGGGTATTCATGTCATACTGGGGGATAACCCTGTTCTGAACTCCGCCGTACCCCACTGCCAGTGAAGCTGCTCCGGTACGGAGGGAGACTCCCAGCGATGCCGCATGAGGGGGATAAATCTCGTAACCGAGGTCTTCATAAAAATGGTTGAAAAGGGTAACAGAAGGGGAAGAGGGGACAATCCTCAACTTCTCCACATTAACTTTACACTCTGCCCTGGCTTCACCTGCAGTTGCAGTGAGAGTTGCCTCTCCGGGAGCCAATGCCCTTAACTTCACCCCATCTTCTCCGTAATCCAGCACCTGCAGTACAGAATTGTCTGAACTTGCAATCTGCAGTTCCCTCCCCCTTGTCTCCAGTTGGGCAAAAGGCAAATTCCTCTCCTCCAGATCATACATCACAATCCTGCTCTCCTGAAAAGAGACCTGCGGCGGGAGGGCATCAACCAGCCCGCCGGCATCTACCCTCCAGGTGTTCTCGTCTATCCCTCCGTTACCCTTGAAAAATACACTAACAGTATATTGTCTGTTCCGCTGCACATCATAATTGGTTGTCATGTCACTCCCCATATAGAACCTGTAGATTACAGGCCCCTGTTTCTCGTTGGAGGCATATTCCGCCTCAATCTCCACATAACTGCACAACTGGGAATTGGGGCTTCCCTGGGGCCACACCTTCAGTTTCTGGTCTGTATTCCCGGGAAGGAGCGTCCCCTGCATATTCTCATACTGGTAAAACTCCAGCCCCTGCTGCAATTGCTGCTGGGTGGGATCTACAACTGAAAAACCGGCAACTGAATTTGAAGGATATACCAATGCATTCTGCTTGAAGAGGGAGATTACATTGGGGACATTCCTGAGCCTGACACTCTTTATATTCAGATCCACTCCAGGGAAAAGTTGCGAGAAATCACACTTTACCACAATCTTGGCCATTGCCCTCTGCAGCGAAATCACCACCTTCTGGCCATCTGCCAATACTTTTGGATCCGTCTTCCCCGACATGAGTATTGCCGAAGGGGGCATAGGTTTGGTAGAGAAGTATGTAAGTGCAATATTCTCAACATCATTGAGTGTATTTTTCAAAATGGGCAATCCGGCATTGGCCACCACATACACACTATATGTCTCATCTTTCCATATTGTGGCATCAACCCTCCCGGGATTGTTCAGATAGGCAAAATGATGCACACCCCCTGCGCTGTTCACCACATAGAGGTTAAGGTTTTTTATAAGATTCTCATCCACACTCTTTGTGCCGGCCCCATCCTCCATAACAAAACTGAAGGAGACTCTCCCCTCCTGCATCTGCGGTGCCTCTTCCTTCCCACAAGAGTTAAGGAGTAGCAACAGAGCAACCATAACAAACATCACTTTTCTACCCATAGCATAATTGTTTTAAAGGGTGGTGATGCAGATCCATATGAGAAATGATTTTTAGAATATACAAGCAAAATAAACGGACGGGCTCTGCATCCCCCACCTCAGGGGCAAAAGTACTCCCGACAATTTAAAGAGGGGTCCAAAAAAAGAAAAAGAAACCCCTTCTGCCGAAGAAATTTCTTTTTCTGGATTTTATTGCTCTTTTTAAAAAGAGAAACTGCCTTTACAAAGTTTTCTGCCAGTTCCAGGCCGAAAGAAGTACCTCCTCAATTGGGGTATCTGCGCTCCACCCGAGTTCTTTGTTGGCTTTTGCCGGATCTGCCCAATACTGTTCCACATCTCCGGGACGCCTTCCGGCAATCTTGTAATTGAGATTCACACCTGTAGCCTTTATGAAGGCATTTACAAGTTCCAGCACCGAGAGCCCTTTTCCTGTACCCAAGTTGAACACATTCCATCTGATTCCCTCCTGTAGCATCTTGTCCACAGCCTTTACATGAGCCTTTGCCAAATCTACCACATAAATGTAATCCCTTATACATGAGCCGTCCGGGGTATTGTAATCATTCCCGAACACACTCAGGCACTCGCGGATACCGGCAGCAGTCTGGGTAATGAAAGGGACCAGATTGTTTGGCACCCCGTTAGGAAGTTCCCCTATATGGGCAGACGGATGCGCCCCAATAGGGTTGAAATATCTCAATATTGTTCCGTTAAGATTTGGATATGCATTTACACAATCCTCAAGAATTCCCTCCGCTATCTGTTTTGTACGTGCATAAGGAGAAGAAGCAGGCTGGAAAGGCAACTCCTCCTTAATTGGAAGTTCATCCAAAGCGGGCTGTCCATATACAGTTGCAGATGAGGAGAAGACAATGTTTGCCCCTTTTCCTCTGGTAACCATAAGTTCTACAAGATTCTCAAACGAGTGGAGATTGTTCTTGAAGTATTTCATTGGCTGGGCCACACTCTCACCTACCGCCTTGTATGCTGCAAAATGGATGGCTGCCTCAATGTCGGGATACTGCTCAAACACTTTTGCAAATGCCTCCATGTCTGTACAGTCAACCTCCATGAAGTCTATCCTCTTTCCAAGGATCTTTTCTATGCCGTCCAACACTTTTGGGGTTGAGTTTGAGAAGTTGTCAACTCCAATTACATTGTATCCTGCATTTACAAGTTCTACTGCCACATGGGAGCCTATGTATCCGGTTGCACCAGTCAACAATACTCTTTTCATATCATACATAAATTATTTGATTCCAAAATAACCCCTCACGGACCCAGGCCCGGGCCCCTCCCCCTGCGGCCAGGGGGGTAGCACGATTTTGGAATCAAATTCCTATTATATTACATCAAAAATTATCAGACCTATTACCACTCCTGCAAGTATTGCCACTACCAACAACCACAGGAAGAATTTGCTCCAGCGGCTCATCCCCTTTTTCTTGTATGGGTCAGGAAGTTTGAGGGCAGGAAATTTTGCCATGTCTGTAAGGGTTTCGCCAAATGGGATGCTTATCTTGGCGGCAGCGTTTATTGCCCAACCGTTTGCATTAAGGATTGGGGCAATGTTCCTTCTGCGGAGTTTCATCCATGCCATTACCATTGCAGGCCCCGAGATAAGAAGGAGGATTGCCACAAACGAGAGGAGAAGTTCCCACCACGAGAGGGCAAAAATACCTTTTGCCAATGCAGCCAGAGCAGAACCTATCATTCCTAAAGCCATACCTATGGCGGCAAAGATACCGGCAAACTTGGCTATATCAAACGGAGGCTGAGCCGCAGGTTTTGTAGCGTCCGCAGGGGCACCTGCCGCAGGGGCTGCAGGCAGTGCTGCTGGGGCAGAGTTTATCTTGGCTGTGGCATTTGCCATCATCTTGGCATCCTTGTCTGCCGCACTCTTGCTTATGAGGTTCTCAATGGCAGTGGCCATCCTTCTGTAAGGGCTCCAGAATGCCTGCCTTACACTTATAGGATTATCTACAATCTTTGTAATTACGGCATCCCACTCACCACCTTTGTTGTCATAGTAAACGGCATTCTTGCCTACAATAAGGTTTCCTATCTCACCCACTGTTACTGCAGCCACAATCTGTAGTTTTGCAGCACTGCTCTTGTTTGTACAGTCGCAGTAAAGCAGGTACATGCCGCTGGTTGCAGCACTTGCGTTATGTTTGGCCATATCCTGCACATTCATACAGAAACGGCACTCCCTCTGGTCAACTATAAGCCTTCCGTTCTGGAAAATTGCAGATATATTCCTGTCCTTCTTGTAGAAATCCTCAAAAGTTATGAAGTTTCTGAGCAACCTGTAGAAATCCCTGTATATATAGAGGAATTTAACAAGCATCTCAATATCATTTGCCTCCTCCTCAAGAGCACAATCCTGCTCCACAAGGAAGAAGAGTTCCTCTTTCCTGTCCTGTGCAATGAGTTCCTTAATTGTGTCATATCCAAGGCACTCAACCTCTGTTCCGGCTTTAGATTGCTTCCATGCCAGATAAGGGGCAAACTTTGCACCTACAGCATTCCAGTCCTCTTCGGTAAGTACGGTGTTGTCGGGAAGGGCAACTTTAACAATAGTATTGAACTGTGCAGCCCATACAGGGTTAACCGGCTCAGAAAGGTTGATTTCAGGTTTGCCTGTAACCCTTGCAATTGGATATTGTGCAATCTCATCCTGTTTCTCTGCAAGGTTGCCTGCACTTATAGCCTCAATCTGGGAGGTCTGCACATCCAGTTTCTCTGTACTTGCAGGTGAGAATGCAGCCAGTTTGCTGCGCATGAAATAATCCCTAACTTTTGCATCAAGGGCCTGGTATGCAGCAATTACAGCATCTGTATCTGCCCCAAATGGAGCCTCAACGGTTGCCTTCTGCCATGCATCGTAAGCGTTGAGACAGTTGTAGAACTTCTCAATCATCTCATTGTTAACACCCAGTTCACCGCATCTGTCTTTAACACCTCCAAGGGCAGTTACTGCTGCAACAATGGCAGCCTTGTCCTCAGGCTCCTCTGCAGTTTCAACTGTAACTACTCCATCTCCGTTGAAACGGGTATTGGCAAAAATGGTTGCCATATCGGTAACCTCCTCAATAGAGAGAGACGGCTCCCTTTTGCCAAGATTGTCAAGAATTTGTCGGGAAGTATTGTAAAGTCTCAGACCAACTTCATTTGAAGTGTCAAAGTGTCTGATATATATGAAATCCTCCTCGTTGAGGACCATGTCATCATTGTTAACGGCATCAGTAACCCAGGTTGCAGTCTTCACCACATCATTTACACGTATCTTGCCGTCTCCATCTGCATCTATATATGAAAGGCTCTTTTCATCTATTTCAAGCCCCTTCACAGGGCAAGAGAGGACGGTCCACAATTTAGGGTCGAGGTATTTCAGGTGGGCAATGTCTGCTCCATTACGGATTTTCACTCGGGAAGTTCCTCCAACATTTTCAAACTCCCATTTGTGGTCTTTGCCATTTACAAATATAGCCATAAGGATGTTTATTTTAGGTTTTCATTAAAAAAATAACCCCTGCAACTCACATTTATATATGGGTTGCAGGGTATTGTCTTATGTGCCCAGAACAGGACTCGAACCTGCATGCCTCGCGGCACTCGCACCTGAAACGAGCGTGTCTACCATTTCACCACCTGGGCCCGTTGCATATCTGCTCAAATGCAGAGCAAAATTAATCATTTATTTTAAAATTCAAAAACTATTCTATTTCCTGAAGGTTTCCTTGCCTGAATTCTTCAACCATACGCATCAGATACTGGCCGTACTGGTTCTTTATCATAGGCTGCGCAATCTGCTGAAGCCTCTGGGGGGTAATCCATCCTTTACGGAATGCAATCCCCTCTAGGCATGCAATCTTCAACCCCTGGCGCTTCTCAATAACCTCAATGAATGTGGAAGCCTCGCTCAGAGAATCATGTGTGCCGGTATCAAGCCATGCAAAACCCCTTCCAAGAGTCTGCACTTTAAGATCACCTCTCTGCAGAAACTCCTGGTTTACAGAGGTAATCTCCAGTTCTCCCCTTGCAGAAGGCTTAATGTTCTTTGCCACCTCAACAACCCTGTTGGGATAAAAATACAACCCCACAACAGCATAATTGCTTTTAGGATTTGCAGGTTTCTCCTCAATGCTAAGGCAATTGCCGGCATTGTCAAACTCGGCAACCCCATAACGTTCAGGATCGCTCACCCAGTAGCCGAAAACAGTTGCCTTGTTGTCTTCCTCCGCAGCACGCACCGCCTCCCGGAGCATAGGGGTAAAATAACTCCCGTGAAAGATGTTGTCTCCCAGCACCAGACAGGCACTCTCCTTCCCGATAAACTCCTCTCCTATTATGAATGCCTGCGCAAGACCGTCGGGAGAAGGTTGCTGGGCATAAGAAAAATTCACGCCATAATCACTCCCGTCTCCCAGAAGACGCTCAAAACACGGAAGGTCCTGCGGAGTGGAAATAATGAGGATATCCCTTATACCGGCCTGCATTAGGACCGAAATTGGATAATATATCATTGGCTTGTCAAACACAGGGAGCAACTGCTTGCTCACCCCCTTTGTAATGGGGTACAGACGGGTCCCCGAACCACCAGCCAAAACAATGCCTTTCATACTCTACAAATTGCTAAGATTAGCAAATTTAACAAAAAAGTTTGTTGTAACAAAACTGCCGCACAATTGTTTTCAAAGAGGTCCCCCGAAAAGTCCTGCAATCAATAAACTTTGCCCCACACGTGGTAGGGTGGGAATGAGAAAAAACACACAACATTGATAGAACAATAATAACAAAGTTAGAATCTCACCTTACATCATATTCCACAATAAACTCATCTACCGTTAATGTTTTGTAATTATTCTTGTTACAAAACAATCTGGATATATGATTCCGGGCCTGGGCTATAACTGACCTTTTAAATATAAACACCTTATCTTTTGAAATTGCAATATCACTGCCAATAAGAGCCTTACTGTATTTAATTTTATCCTCCAAGTCCTTAGCCCTTATATTTACAGGATTATTTACCCTAAGTTTCAATTCAACCAACAACATTTGGATTGTATCCAGTCCTAATGTAAAATCCATAGTTTCATTATAGGCACTAGCATGAGGACGGGCTATCCTTTCTGCTTTATCAAGATTAATAACCAGACAACCATTGTCAATACCGGAAGAATATCCTTCTTCTTTTAGCATAATATCCAACCTGTCAGTCACCTTAACCCCAAATTTTTCCACCAGCGGATGCTGCAGCGTTGTACCAACTGAATAAACACTATTCTTCGTCATCTGAAACTCCGTACAAATTAATTCTATCCAATGCTATATTGAATGACTCAAAAATAGGATTAATATCCAAACCCAAATTCCTATATCTGTAGGACTCTTCATTAGAATCTGCCAGTTCTGCCAAATAAAAATTGAGTACATTGGAAACCTGTTCTTTTACTGATATATACTTAATCGCACTTACCATGTCGGGATTATGGCTTGCGACAAGGAACTTCACGCCCAAATACTTATTCAACAACACTATCAGACGGGCATATTCAACGACCCATTGAGGATGGAGATGCACCTCAGGCTCATCAATTATCAAGAAAGTATTCCCAGACATAAAACCATTCTTCAACAACATCTGCAATATGGAAAATGATTTTACACCTGTAGCACAATCAAGCAAATTATAAGTTTTACCTGTCTGGGTCATTAGTGTCCGGTAAAAATTTATAAAAGTTCTTTGAAAATATTGAATGTTAGGTAGTTACAGAGGTTTTTGGAGCGCGCCGATTTGAAATTATCTTTGCCAGACTAACGTAGAATGGCATATGCATAAAGGAAAATAC
>SUYL01000050.1 GCA_015060445.1 Bacteroidales bacterium | reverse complement strand
TGGATGGCATTATAGTAACTCCTAATCAGGGATATTGTGAGAAATGTGGCAGGTTGCAAGATGAATGTGTATGCAATCCGTTTGCTTGCAATGTTTGCGGTCAGGAACCATGTATCTGCGATGGACCAGGTTCAGCATGTGGGTATTGCGATATTTTAGGATGTAATGGGGAGTGTAGAGGAGATGGTGATGGTGGAGGAGATGGAGAAGATGGTAATGAAAATGATGATAATAATATATTCAAAGATGAGAAAAGCAGAAAAGAAGTGGGGCCAGTACTTGATAGTTTAATGCAGGATTGCGCAGGTCGTTCAATATTGAATAATTTAGGGAATGAGATCGGTTTCCAATATGATTCCTTTGTCCCTATGGCAGTGTATAATGTTACTCAGAAAGTTATAAAATGGGGAATGCTTACGGATGAAAATACACCTGTTAATATACTAGTTATATTGGAAGAACTTATACATGCTATTCAATACAAGAATAAAAATGCGTATAAAACCGGGGATAATGCTAATTGGATGAATATCGAGGTGGAAGCTAAAATTGGTATTTATTTATATGCAAAACATAACAATAAATTAGATGATTTACCAGGTATGACAACTGATGCTTGGGTATCAAATATGGAGCGATATTTAGTCAACCCCACTCCAGAAAATTATTCAGAATTAGTAGAATTTGTACGTTCCTCCAGTCCTATATACGCTGATACAACTACATTTGTTGATAATAGACTGTATAGGAATACAATAAATATAGATGCTTTATTTAACTGCTATAACAATAATTAGTCATGAGATACATTTTAACTATAGCAATATTAATGTTTCAATTTACTACCCTTTATGGACAATCCGTAAACTATTACGCAGGAAACACAATAGTAAATGCCGATTCTTTCATTTTTAATGTTAAGGAGACAAATGATTGGTTGACCTATTATGAAGTTGAAAATGCCCAAAACTCATTATTTTATCAGGTATGGAAACAAAAGGACGGTAATTATCCCGACTACAGAATGACTACACAAGCATTCTTAAGGGATAAGAATTCTTTCTATAAACTATTCAAAGAGGTAGTATCACAGAATGATATAAATATAGCCAAATCATATGTGAGAAATGAAAAAGAAAGAGGAAGCTTTAGTGTGTACATGGTGGTACTTGCATCGGGAAAAGTGGCAGAAGTGAGATTTGTTTTTGGGAGAGATTATGCACATATCAAGCCTGCAGTATTAAAAAATCTGGAAATAAAAATAAAGGAGGAAATGGAATTTTTTATCCCGGATAGAGTATCAGAAATGATGGATTATATTAAAGGAGTAAAAGTGTATGTAAATGTAGATAATTTATAATTTTTTATTGGCTTACCAAGATTGAATAGACTAGTTTGAAACACAAAAAGCAATGAGGCATTATATGGATTTTTCTACAGTCCTATCTGGCAGACGCAAACAGTTCCTGCTTGGGTGTGCTATTGTTGCTTTGCCTTTTTTATCGTTTGTGTGGAATGGGATATGGGAGTCTGCAAAAATTACTAACGGTAAGTTGAGTTTTATAAATTGTTATGATAATTATTAAAAAGTGCTTATGAAAATAATAGGATTTATATTATTGATTTTATTGACAAATACATGTTTGTATGCGCAAGACTCACAAGAGTATTATGTTGGCACATGGAGATGGGTAGATAACAATACAAATAGTGAAATTGTGGTAAAGTTGAGGTTGTTTACTGGCAATTGGAAAACAGGAGGTACATATACAACCTTAGTAGGAGCATATTCGTACAAAATTAATGGGGAAATAATAGCAGATTTTTTAAATGAAGTAAATACAGATTATGGCAGTTGGGTAAAATACCCTATTTCTTTCAAATATATGCGAGAGTTGCGAATTCGGGATTATGCATTATGTAATGGATACGGCCCCAAATATATTAAAGGTTCAAGCACAATAAAGCATATATCATCAAATCCGGATAAAATCAAGTGGATATTGGTAGATGACGCTCGCGCAGGAGATATTATTGTAGATCCGAAATTGGTGGAACCGGCAGGAATATCATTGCCGGTTGAGATAATTTTAACGAGAGTTGAATAAATGATCAATATTTTAAAGGGAATTTCTATAGCACTTTCGGGCAAAGGTAAACAGCTTTTGCTCGGGGGTGCTTTTGTTATTTTGCCTTTTTTGTTGTTTGTGTGGAATGGGATATGGGAGTACAGGATATTGATATTTTTGGCGATGATGGTTTTGGGGGCTGCGTTGTTGTATTGTGTGGAATGGTTGATGAGCGGGAAAAAGGTAATAGGAATTTCAAGGCTGGATGTTGCAGTTGGGGTGTATCTTGTCTATTGTGCCATAAATAACTTGCTGCATGATAATGTAGGACTTATTGAGCCAATCTTTTATGTAAAATGGGCTGTGCTTATTGTTTTGTATGTTTTGTGCAGAGGTATGAGAGGAAAGCATGGACTGTTTTTATGTAGGGTGTTTACATTGTCTGCCTTTTTACAGAGTTCAGTTTCATTATTGCAGTATTTTGGAGTGGTAACAGTTACCCTTAACGGCAATTTTGTGAATTCGGCCGGTTTTGCGAATACTATACCGCTTTCAGTGTATTTGGGTATTGGCCTTGTTTGTGGATTAAAAGTAATACTGGAGAATTTAAGACAAAGGAGAAAGATTAGTCTATCAATATGCTTTATTGTATGGCTGGTTATTTTGGTTGCTTTTGTTTTGTGTATGTGCAGGGCCTCTTTATTGGGATTGGTGTTGGTTGGGATGATTTATTTTATGTCGGAGAATAAAGTGTTGAGGCAGAGGAGGATGGTGCGCAGGTTGGCGTATTTGGGGATGGCGGTTGTTTTGTCGGGAGTAGTATATGGGTTGTATTTGTACAGGGTTTCTTCTGCAAATACAAGGTTCCTTTTGTGGAGGGTCAGTTGGGATATGGCACGGGAGTCTCCTGTCGCAGGGCGGGGAGTGCCGGGTTTTGCGGCAGATTATATGCAGTATCAGGGTGAGTATTTCCGGAATGAGGATTCCGGAGCTTTTGTGAAGATTGCCAATAACCATTACCAGAGCTACAATATTTTTGTTCATGCATTTGTTGAGCAGGGTGCGATAGGGTTAATGCTTCTGCTGGGAATTGTAGTAGTGCTGTTTAAGGCTTATAAGCGAAATGTTTATTTTTATTCTTTTGTATTTCTGCTTTTAGCATCCTGTTTTATGTATTCCAATCATGTGTTGCCTCTGATGGTTATGTTTCCGGTATTGTTGGGAAGTGCAGAAGCAAAAGGGGATGACGCAGTTTGTGCTTTAAGGTTGCGGCTGGAATGGGGGTTGGCGTTTTTGTGTGTAGGATTGGTTCTATTTACTTTAATTGTGGGCGGCAGGTATGGGAATGTGGCAAGAGTGGTGGAGAATAAAGGTATAATTGCGGATGGCGGATTGTTGGCTCTGTGCAGGAGCAACAGGCAGTTTAATCTTACGTATAGCAGAACAGTTTATAATAGTCAGGATTTGGATGCTGAGGATAAACTGGAGGTACTGGAGTATCTTAATGAAGGGATGGTTACTTCAGACAAGGTGTGTGATATGGGGGATTTGTGTGTTTCTATAGGTGATATGGTTGGAGCAGAGAAGTATTATATGTTGTCCCATAATATGGTTCCTTGTAGGGTAATACCTTTGCATAAACTGTTTGTGCTCTATAAAGATGCTGGCAATGGTGAAAAAGCAGCATTGATTGCAACAAAAATTCTGGAAACAGATTTCAGCGTTGTGAGTTCTGTTACTTTAAGAGCCAAGAAGGAGGCAAGGGAGTATTTGAGATATCATTAGTATTTTTTTAATTTTGTGAAACAAGTATTTATAATAAGTAAAATATGCAGATTATGAAAAAGTTCAAATTTTGTTTATTCTTGCTTGCTTTTGTTTTTATCTCAAATTTGGGTTATGGACAGTATTTGGGAGAAACTATTACTTTAGAAAGTTATGTGGGGGAATGGAAATGGGAAACAGAGAATGAGTGCCTGATGTTGTATCTAAGGGATACGACATGGAAAATTCTTTCTTCTTCAAATGAGTATGATGATGATATAATAGGAACATATAAATATTATAAGAACGGTGTATTGGTTGTAGATAATACAAATGTGAATACAATGCCTTTTGATATGCCTATATATGCATCAATAGGCAAAGAAGATGAAAATGGGAATATCTGGGAACTGAATTTGGCGTTTATAGATACCATCACAGGTAAAGAATCCAGTTATGAATCATCAACATTAAAGTATTCGTCAGGTGAAGGGACTCCGCAATTACATATAAATCTTGTTTCTGAAAAGAAATGGTATGATGGCATAGAGGATGAAATTGCCCGTACACCAGAAGAGGCTGCGCAGTTGAAACAGCTTTCAGCGGCGGCAAAATTGTCAGGGTGGAGTATCCCAAACAATGTTACTTTAACGAAGGTGAATTAATAAATGCACAAGTAGCGCAAATTGGGAACAAAAAGATGCCATTTTGTGCCCGAGGGGAGTTCTTGGAGGTGCAGGGGAACAAATAAGTGGCATTATGTGCCCGAGGAGAGTTTTTGGAGGTGCAGGGGAACAAAAAGATGCCATTTTGTGCCCGAGGAGAGTTTTTTTGGGTGCAGGGGAACAAAAATATGCCATTTTGTGCCCGAGGAGAGCTTTTTGGAGGTGCAGGGGAACAAATAGATGCCATTTTGTGCCCGGGGAGAGTTTTTTTGGGTGCAGGGGAACAAAAAGATGGCATTTTGTGCCCGAGGGGAGTTTTTGGAGGTACAGGGGAACAAAAAGATGCTATTTTGTGCCCGGGGAGTGTTTTTTGGGGTGTAGGGGAACAAATAAGTGCCATTTTGTGCCCGTGAAGTGTTTTTTGGGGCGCCTGGGCACAAATAAATGGCATTTTGTGCCCGAGGGGAGTTTTTGGAGGTGCAGGGGAACAAAAAGATGCCATTCTGTGCCCGTGAAGAGTTTTTTGGGGTGCAGGGGAACAAAAAGATGCTATTTTGTGCCAGGGGAGTGCGTGGAAAGTCTGGAAGGAGGGCGAGGGAAGTCCGCCCCCCCCGTAAAGGGACCTACTCCGGGGAGGTGGCAAGGATTACCTTGTATTTGTTCCTTTTGCCAATGTTCATCATATTTACTACCTGCTCTATTGGAACGGTTTTGTCTGCGTAGATTGAGAAGGTTGGGTCGTCGTCATTTTGCAGCAGTTCCTGCAGGCGGGGTTCCACCTCATCTATCCTTACTGGGGTTTTGTTGCCGTTTATATGGAATGAGAAGGTTCCCTTGTCTGTGTAGTGCTTGATTGAAACGCTTACCTGCTGTTTTGCAGTTATCTGGTTGGTGCTTTTTGGAAGGAGCAGTTTCAATGCATTGGGGTTGATGAGGGTTGAGGTTACCAGGAAGAATATGAGCAGCAGGAACACAATGTCCGTCATTGAGGACATGCTGAACTCCGCACTGGTTTTGGCCCTTTGTTTTATTGCCATGGCTGTTTCTCTTTCCGGTTAAATTTCCTTTAATGCACCATAAAGCATGTCTACAAACTCTACTGTGGTGTTCTGCATCTTTGTAACCACATCTGAAACCTGGTTGGTAAGGAGGTTGTATCCGAAATATGCCATAATTCCCACTATAAGACCTGCAACAGTTGTTACCATTGCAGTATATATTCCTCCCGACAAAAGTGTGATGTCTATATTGCTCCCCGCCTGTGCCATATTGAAGAATGCCTGCACCATTCCCATAACTGTTCCAAGGAAGCCTATCATAGGGGCGCCACCGGCAATTGTGGCAAGCATTGGAAGCCCTTTCTCAAGTGCGGCAACCTCCATGTTTCCAACATTCTCAATGGATGTCTGGATATCCTGGAGCGGACGGCCGAGTCTCTCAATGCCCTTCCCTACAAGTCTTGCAGTGGGGGTGTTGGTCTGGCGGCACAGTTCCTGGGCCTGGGAAATCCTTCCGGTTTCAATATATTCCTTTATCTGCTGCATGAATGCAGGGTCCACTTTGGAGGCCTTTCTTATTGTGCTCCATTTCATTGAGAAAAGGTATATTGTGGCAATTGAGAGGAGCAGCAGCGGAATCATAAGCCATCCTCCCTTGCAGGCCATATCTATAAGTGAAAACTCAAGTTGGGGCTGGGATGCAACGGCTGCAACCTCTGCCTGTAGGAATGTATATAGCATAAAGTATAATTTTTGTGTGCAAAGATAATTTTAATACTCAACTTCTACAAGGAACAGGGCATTTCCGGGTACCGAGTGGCCGGCTGCGCTCCTGTTTTTCTGCAGTAGCATCTGCTGTATCCACTCCGGATCCTTTTTCCCGAATCCCACATCCAGAAGGGATCCTACCATGGCCCTTACCATATTTCTGAGGAACCTGTTTGCAGTTACGGTAAATACAAAATGGCTGGCCTGTCCAAAGGTTGGGGCATCCAGCGGTTCCCAATAGGCTTGTGTTACATTGCATATAGATGTCTTGTTGTCTGCCCCAAGTTTCTCCAGACTTGTAAAATCCTGTTCTCCAATAAAATATTTGGCCGCCTGATTCATTTTTTCAAAATTTAGCCTTGGAGGAAGAAAATATGAAAATTCAGAACAAAACGGGTCTTTTTCTGTATGTATATAGTATTTGTAAGTTCTGCTTTTGGCACTGAATCTTGCATGCATCTGCTCATCTACTGGATATATGTTGTGTACACATATTGCTTTGGGCAGAATGGCATTCAATTTGTAAAAGAGTGTTGGAGATATGGAAAGTGGGGTTTCAGTGTTGAAATGCGCAATGTAGTTTCTGGCATTTACGCCGGTGTCTGTCCTCCCGGCGCCAACCACCGCAATTGGCGTTTTGAGCAGGGTTGAGAGGGCTTTCTGGAGTTCGGCCTGTACGCTGTTGGCGTTCTCCTGTATCTGCCAGCCGCAGAATGCGGAACCATTGTATGACAAACAAATGAAATATCTCATAAAAAAACAGTAAATTTGCAGGTTGCATTTGCACAGCAGTGCAAAATTAGTGATTGGAAGAGGATTTTAAAAATTTAAGATATAAAACATTCATATGGAAACTGTTAACATTAAGGAATTGAATGAGAGAATCCAGAAGGAGAGTGCTTTTGTAGATATTATCTCCATGGAGATGAACAAGGTGATAGTAGGGCAGAAGCATCTGGTTGAGAATCTCCTTATAGGACTTCTTGCAGACGGACACATTCTTCTTGAGGGTATGCCTGGCCTGGCAAAGACCTTGGCTATAAATACCTTGGCAAATATTGTGGATGCAAAGTTCAGCAGAATACAGTTTACACCTGACCTTTTGCCTGCAGATGTCATTGGTACAATGATATACAGCCAGAAGAGCGAGCAGTTTCAGGTAAAGCAGGGCCCTATCTTTGCAAACTTTGTACTTGCAGATGAGATTAACCGTTCCCCTGCAAAAGTGCAGAGTGCCCTTTTGGAGGCCATGCAGGAGAGACAGGTTACCATTGGTGACAATACATACAAACTTCCAAAACCGTTCCTTGTAATGGCTACCCAGAACCCTGTTGAGCAGGAGGGTACATATCCGCTCCCTGAGGCGCAGGTTGACCGTTTCATGCTTAAGGTTGTGGTAAGTTACCCTAAGAAGGAGGAGGAGAAACTCATCATTAAGATGCACAATGCAAGGGAGTTCCCAAAAGCCTCAGCAGTTCTCAAACCTGAGGATATTGTAAGGGCACGCGAGGTGGTTAAGGATGTGTATATGGATGAGAAAATTGAAAAATACATTGTGGACATTGTTTATGCAACCCGTACTCCCGACGAGTATGGCCTGGGCAAACTCAAGGACCTTATCTCATACGGTGCATCACCACGTGCCAGCATATCGCTTGCCATGGCATCAAAGGCATATGCATTCATAAAGAGAAGGGGATATGTAATTCCTGAGGATGTGAGGGCTGTATGTTACGAGGTGCTCAGACACAGGATTGGCCTTACATACGAGGCTGAGGCAGAAAATATTACAACCGAGAATATAATTACAGATATCATCAATACAGTAGAGGTTCCATAATAGCGTGGAGGAGAAGGCAATGGATAACGGATTGCTAAAGAAAGTAAGGAAAATTGAGATAAAGACAAAGTCGCTCTCCCATCAGATCTTTGCCGGAGAGTACCACTCTGCCTTCAAGGGGCGCGGTATGGCGTTCAGCGAGGTTAGGGAGTACCAGTTCGGTGATGATGTGAGGAATATGGACTGGAATGTGACAGCCCGCCTCCGCTCCCCATACGTAAAGGTGTTTGAGGAGGAGAGGGAACTTACTGTGGTGTTGCTGGTGGATGTGAGTTCGTCGGGAATATTTGGAACAACATCCAAGACAAAGAGGGAGTTGCTGGCAGAGATTGCTGCGGTGCTCTCTTTCTCTGCTTCTGCAAACAATGACAAGGTGGGTGCCCTGTTCTTCAGTTCAAAGGTGGAGAAGTTCATCCCTCCAAAGAAGGGAAGGAGCCATCTGTTGAGGATAATAAGGGAGTTGCTGGAGTTCAGGCCACAGAATCAGGGGACAGACATCTCTGAGGCGTTGCGTTTCCTTACAAATGCCATAAAGAGGAAATGTACTGCATTTCTCCTTTCAGACCTGGTGGATGTGGATGCCGAAGGCAAACCAAGATATGAGGAGGCCCTGAAGGTTGCTGTAAACAGGCACGACCTCTCTGTGATAAACATCTATGACCCTGTGGAGAGGGAGATTCCGGATGTGGGGCTTGTAAGGGTGAGGGATGCGGAGACTGCAGAAGAGATATGGGTTGACACATCCAGCAAGGCGGTAAGGAACCATTATGCCCAGTGGGGCAGACAGGTGCTTGCCCAGGCTCAGGGGCTGTTCAACAAGTTTAAGGTTGACAGCGTGAGCATAAGTACAACGGACGATTATGTAAAGGGTCTTATATCTCTGTTCAAAAAGAGATGAAACTGATTGGAAAAATGAAAAGAATGTCATTTATATTGTTGCTGGCGCTGCTGTCTGCATTTTCGTTTGAGGCAAAAGGACAGGATACGGAGCAGATGATACAGATACCTCTGCCACAGTGGCTGGAGATAAAGGGCTCAACCCTTTCCAAAGACTCCATCCTTGTAGGGGAGCAGGTGGTGTGGAGTACCCGTATGGCATTGCCGCAGCAGCAGGAACTGGTTTTTGTGCCGTATGCCGGAATTGTTGAGGCGGAAAAGGCCCCAATAGATGTAATCCATGACCTGCAGTTGGATACAATTTCAATAAAGAACGGGATAAAGGAATTGGATGCAAAGGTGCTGCTTACTTCATTTGACAGCGGTTACTACAAATTGCCGCTTATGGTGGCCCTTACACCGCAGGGGGATACAATATACCTTGATTCCCCTTTCCTGGATGTTACAAACACTCCGGTTGATACTGCAAATTTTGTGAAGCATCCCATTAAGGGGCAGGCAAAATATCCTGTGACATTAAAGGAGGTGCTGCCTTGGGCAATTCTGGCAATTGTGGTGCTGGTGGTGGCATATATCCTTTACAGATATATCAGGTACCGCAGGCAGAACAGGGATTTCTTTGGCAAGCCTATAGTTCAGGATCCTCCGCATATAATTGCCTTGAGGGAACTTGACAAATTGCGCGGTGAGAAATTGTGGCAGAACGGGAAGGAAAAACTCTATTATACAGGAATTACTGACACCCTGCGCGAGTATATAGAGGCACGTTTTGGGGTGAATGCAATGGAGCAGACCTCTTCTGAGATAATGGGGGAACTTAAGGGCAAGGAGATTGAGGAGCGCTGCTACAGGGAACTTGATGAACTCTTCAAGACAGCAGATCTTGTAAAGTTTGCAAAATACATTCCTCAGGTGCATGAAAATGAGGAGGCGATACCTGTTGCAGTAAGATTTGTAAATTCTACATTTGAGCAGAAACTGCAGGAGGAAAAACAAAACGGGGAGGAAAAATAAGATGTTTTTTGAATATGATAATCTCTTGTGGCTTTTGCTGCTGCTTGTTCTGGTAATTGTCATTTACATATACAGGGAGGTGAAGGGGCTCAGGCCATACCTTACCGTATCTTCAGCAACCCCATGGAAGTACAGGGCGGGAGGGGTAAAGAAGTGTGCAAGGCATATCCCTTTTATCCTGCGTACAATTGCCCTGGCGGCCATTATTGTTGCAATAGCCCGTCCCCGCTCCTCATCTACATTTGAGAGGGTGGATACAGAGGGTATAGACATTGTCCTTGCACTGGATGTCTCTACCAGTATGTTGGCAAGGGATTTTAATCCCGACAGAATTGGTGCCGCCAAGGACATTGCAATACAGTTCATTGCAGAGAGGCCTTCCGACAGAATAGGTGTGGTGGTGTTTGCCGGTGAGAGTTATACACAATCACCCCTTACTACAGACAGGGTTACATTAATCAACCTCCTTAAGGAGATTGAGTGCGGAATAATTGAGGACGGTACTGCCATAGGTAACGGACTTGCTACAGCCGTTGCACGCCTTAAGGATTCACAGGCCAAGAGCCGTGTGGTGATTCTCCTTACAGATGGAGTGAACAACTCCGGTGAGATATCTCCCCAGATGGCGGCAGAGATAGCGAAGACCTACGGAATAAGGGTATATACAATTGGTGTAGGTGCAGAAGGGACAGCCCCATATCCTGTAATGACCCCATTTGGCGTAGATATCCAGCAGGTTGAGGTACAGATAGATGAGGCGCTGTTGCAGCAGATTGCACAGGATACCGACGGAAAATACTTCAGGGCTACAGACAATACAAAACTCCTGGAGATTTACGGGGAGATAAACAAGATGGAGAAGAACAAGACTCTGGTTGACAGTTTCCCAATTTACAAGGAACTGTTCATGACCTTTGCGCTCATTGCTTTGGCTGCACTGGTGCTGGAACTGCTCTTCAGATTCTTTATAACCAAACAGATACCAGATTAAGGAGGGGGAGTTATGATACATTTTGCACAGGCACAATATTTATTGCTCATATTGCTTATACCTTTCCTTTTTGCAGGCTATGCCCTTTTCAGAAGGAACAGGAACAGAAAGATTGCCAAATTGGGGAATCCTGAGATTCTGGCACCCCTTATGCCTACCCGTTCCAGGGCAAAGGGATGGGTGAGGATATCGTTCTTTGCCGTTGCATGGTTCTTTTTTGCAATAGGACTTGCAAGGCCTCAGATGGGAGCCAAACTCAAGGAGAACAACCGCAAGGGGGCGGAGATAATGATTGCATTGGATGTCTCAAACTCAATGTTGGCGCAGGATTACTATCCCAACAGGCTTGAGAGGGCCAAACTTGCAATATCAAGGCTGGTTGACAAACTCCAGGGAGACAGAATAGGACTTATAGTATTTGCCGGGCAGTCGTTTGTACAGTTGCCTATAACTACAGATTATGTCTCGGCCAAAATATTCCTCAATACAATTGGAACTGAGTCTGTTCCGGTTCAGGGAACAGCATTGGGTGATGCCATAAACACAGCAATAAAGAGTTTCAGTTCAGATGCCCAGATGCAGGAGGACAACAAAGCCATAATCCTCATTACTGATGGAGAGAACCACGAGGATGACGCAGTTGCAGCAGCCCGCAATGCAGCAGAACTTGGAATAAAGGTATTCTGCATTGGTGTTGGTTCGCCGGAAGGAAAGCCTATCCCATACGGCCCTGATGGAGATCTTATGAAAGACAAGGAGGGGAATATTGTTGTTACAAAACTCAATGAGAAGGTACTGGAAGAGGTTGCGGCAGCAGGTGGCGGAGCATATATACGTGCCGGAAATGCCGAGTTTGGCCTCAATCCAATAATTGATGAACTCAAGCAGTTGCAGCAACAGCAGTTCAAGTCTGTAGTTTTTGAAGATTTTGAAGAACAATATATGTACTTTTTTGCAATAGCACTTGTATTTTTGCTTATGGAATTCCTTGTCGGGAATAAAAGGGTAGGAAAGAGGATGTTTACGGTACTTGTTCTCCTTGCTGTAACCTGCAGTGGAGCATTTGCCCAGACAGACCGCAAGGAGGTGAGAAAAGGGAACCGCTTCTTTAAGGAGGGGAACTATAAGGAGGCTGAGGTAGAGTACCGCAAGGCCTTAATAAAAGATTCATTGTCGGTTGCCGGAAATTATAACCTTGCAAATACCCTCATGCACCAGGAGGATGCGGCCAATGCGGAACTCATATATGCCAAATTGGGTGATACTATAGCAAAGATACCGCAGAAGATTGACTGGGAGGCCGGCAGTGTTGAGGTTGGCAAGAACACTATTGCTCCCGACTATTACCATAACCTGGGCAACTCCCTGCTGGAGCAGAAGAGGTACCAGGAGGCGGTGGATGCATACAAGAATGCCCTGAGACGCAATCCTGCGGATGAGCAGACCAGGGAGAATTACATTTATGCGAAGAAGAAACTGGAGGACCAGCAGAACAATGGTGGCGGCGGTGATAACCAGAACCAGCAGGACCAGCAGGACCAAAACCAGAATCAAAACCAGAATCAGGACCAGAATCAGGACCAGAATCAGGATAATAATGACAAGCAGGACCAGAACAAGGACCAGCAGAACAGGGACCAGAATAAGAACAATGATAATAAGGAGCAGAACAACAAGGAGAATGAGTCGGATGGAGGTAGTGAGCCAAAGATAACTCCTCAGGCTGCCGAGCAGATGCTTCAGGCAATGCAGGAGAAGGAGAACCAGACTCAGGAGAAGGTTAAGGAGGAGAAGGCCAAGTTGCTCAAGTCAAGGCAGAAGGAGAAGAACTGGTAGGCTGTTTTTAGTGGAATTAAAATTTGTTTACAATGAGATATTTGAAAAAGGTGTTGATGTTGATGTTTCTCCTTGTGGGGGGAACTGCAATGGCACAGAACACTTTTGTAGTGGATGCCCCAAGAGTAGTGGGGCAAGATGAGATTTTCATGGTTGTGTTTACAGCAGACGGAGAGATTACAGAGTTCACAAACCCTGTATTTACCGGGGTGGAAGTTTTGGCCGGACCGTCGCCTTCCAGGATGATGAGTACACAGATCATCAACGGGCAGCGCTCGGAGAGTGTGGAGATGAGTTATACATTTGTGGTGAGGCCTGTTGCACCGGGTGTGGCAAAGATATCTGCCGCTTCTGCATCTATTGGAGGGAAAGTATATACAACAAAGGAGGTTTCTGTAGAGGTTGTAAAGGGTGAAGCCCAGCAGAGCGGGAACCAGCAGCAACAGGGGAGCGTTACAGGCAATGCCCAGCCGCAACGGCAGCAGAGCGGAGAGGTTTCTGCAAAGGACATTTTCCTTAAACTCTCATTCAGCAAAACCAAAGTAGTTAAGGGGGAGCCTATAATTGCTACCCTGAAACTATATACAAGGGTACCTGTTGCAGGTTTTGAAGATATAAAATTCCCTGTTTTTGACGGTTTCTGGAGCCAGGAGATAGAGACACCCCAGAACATAAATTTTGTAAGGGAGAATGTTGACAACCAGATATACAATTCTGCCGTGTTGCGCAAGTATATGCTGTTGCCGCAGCAGACAGGAGACCTTGCAGTAAAGCCTGCCGAGATGATATGTCAGGTTCAGGTAATGGCTGCTCCAAGGGGGAGGTCCATTTTTGATGATTTCTTTGATTCGGGATACCAGATTGTAAAGAAAAGGGTAAATTCCGGTAATGCCGTAATAAAGGTGTCGCCGCTCCCTGCAGGTGCCCCTGCAACATTCGGACAGGGTGTGGGCAATTTCTCCCTGAAGGTTGAGTTGAGCAGGGACAGTGTGAAGGCTCACGAGGCCGGTTCGGTTATAGTTACAGTTGAGGGAAGCGGTAATCTCAATCTCATTGAAGCACCAAAAGTTGAGTTGCCTGCAGATTTTGAACTGTATGATGTAAAGACTTCAAACAACTATTCTTATGGGGCTACAGGGATATCGGGAAGCAAGAAGTTTGAATATCCTTTTATTCCAAGGAGTGAAGGGGTGTTTGAGGTTCCTCCAATTGAGTACAGTTATTTTGATGTAAAGAGCGGCAAATATGTAACCCTCAAGAGTATGCCTGTGGTGATAAAGGTTGCAAAGGGGGATGCAAATGCAACAGGAAGTTCTTTGGTGCAGGGAATTTCCAAGCAGGCTGTGGCATCATTGGGTGAGGATATAAGATATATTCTGCAGGGGAATCCTGCTCTGAGACCTGTAGGGAGATTCTTTGTTGGAAGTGTTTCATTCTTTGTAGTGCTTGCTGCAATTGCGCTGCTGGGTGCAGTTGCCTACTCATTGCTCAAGAAGAGGGCAAGGCTTAAGGGAGATGTGGTGAGGACCAGGAACAGGAAGGCCAACAAGGTGGCCAGAGGAAGGCTCAAACTGGCAAAGAGTTATATGGAGCAGAATCTCCGTTCTCCATTCTATGAAGAACTGCACAAGGCACTGCTTGGCTATATAAGTGACAAACTGGCAATACAGTTTGCAGATATGCAGAGGGATACTATAAAGGAGACAATGGAGATGAAAAAGGTGTCGGAGAAGAATATTGGAGATTTTCTGCATGTTTTGGACAACTGTGAGATGGCCAGATATTCTTTTGCAGGCGAAGGTACAGAGATGTCTGCAGATTACGGTAAGGCTATGGAGGTGATTTCTAATTTGGAGGAGGAATTGTAATGGATATGAAAAGGATATTTACATTAATTCTGCTGGTATTTTCATTAGTGAACCTGTATGCAGATGAAAAGGGTGAGTTGTGGACAAAAGCAAATGATGCATACTCAATGGGGCAGTATGAAACGGCCCTGAACGATTATATGGAGATTGAGAAGAACGGATACCAGTCATACAAACTCTATTATAACATGGGAAATGCCTGGTATAAGACAGGAAATATGGGGAAGGCCATTCTCTATTATGAGAAAGCCCTCAAACTCAATCCTGCCGGCGAAGATGCTCTCAATAATCTGCAGATAGCAAAACTGCAGACACTGGACAAGATAGATGTGTTGCCTGAGTTCATTGTCTCAACATGGATTAAGGATATAAGAAATCTGATGTCTTCCAACGGATGGGGGTATACGGCTGTAGGGTTATTTGCAGTGGTATGTATCCTGTTGCTCCTTTTCAAGTTTGCCCCTACAACCGGCGGACGCAAATTGTCATTTGTACTGGCATGTGTGGCGTTCCTGTTCTTCATCTTTGCAGTTTTGTTTGCCTTTAGTTTAAGGGCAAAAGCCAAAAGTGAGGATAATGCCGTGGTTATGGTTCCTGTAAGCAATGTGAAAAGTGCTCCAAACTCTACAGGAAACAATCTCTTCATTTTGCACGAAGGTTCAAAGGTTGAGATTCTGGAGCAGGCCGGCAAATGGTGCAGAATTGAAATCTCGGATGGCCGTCAGGGATGGCTGGAGGAGAAGGATATAGAGGTGATATAGTCTTTTAATCAAGGGGAATAAATAAATCACCCTCATGGAGCGCTATTGTTGCCATGAGGGTGAATGTTTTTTAAGGATGGAATTTAGTTGGGCATTTTAATATTCCAATACAGTTACTATTCCATCCATTGTGCTTACCAGCAATCTGTTGCCCTCCAGTGGCTGAATGTAGTTTATCAGGGCAAATGAAACTTTGTGTTTCCAGGCTATTGAGCCGTCTGAGTGGTTTAGAGCCACAATGTTTCCTTTATCTGTAGGTACAAATACAAGTCCTTTGTTCTCTTTGCCACCAACAGGAACTGAAGTTATTGGGGTAGGGGCAATCTCGTAGCCGAACTCGGCATTTACACCCCATTTCTTTTGAGGAGCAATGGTCATAGGTGCCTTTTGTGGGGCAACTGCTACCAGTTGGGTTGTAAAGGCATATACTGTATCCTTCATTGTCTTTACATAATAGTGCTTTTTGTCGGGAGAAAGACCAACAGATTCCCTGCCTCCTTTAATTCTCCAGAGTTGCTTTCCGGTTTTTGCATCCAGACCGTAGGTAACCCTTTCAGGGGTTGCAAATATTATGTTCCCGTTTGCCTTTATTGGCCATACCGCTGCCGGAGAGACCATGCGGCTCCCCTTTACCTTCCAGGTCCATTGCAGTTTGCCGTTTGAAGGGTTGAATGAGTATAGGGTATTTGCCCAGTCTCCTATTACAACCTGCCCGTTGTCTGCGTATGGCCTGGCCTCAATGAACCCTTTTATCTCCTTGTTCTCCCAGATGAGCTTTCCGGTTTTTGCATTAAGTGCCCTAAAGGTGTGGTCAGATGCACCTATGAATACCTTGTTGCCAAGGATTGCAGGGGTACCCATTACAGATTTCCCGCATTTGAATTTCCAGTTCACCTTACCGCTCTTTATATTTAAGGAATAGATATAAGTATCACATGAACCAATGATAACGGAAGCGGCATCACCTTTGCCATAAACTGCAGGGGTTGAGAAAATCTTTCCACCTGTTTTGTATTTCCACAATTCATTGCCTGTTGCGGCATCCAATGCATATATTATTCCCGACGTATTTGCATATACCACATATTTTCCGCTCTGAACTGCTCCGGCACCTATGTCTGTGTTGTCTGCCCTTCTCCATATCTGTTTTACATTAGGGTACTTTTCATTTATTGAGAAATCAGGCCTTGGATAAGTATTTCCGTCTGCTGCAGGATTGCCTTTGCTCATCCTTAATGTGAACCAAGGGGTATCGGTTATCTGAGGCTCTGCGACCCTCTCCTGGAAAGTTATTGTGGAGCCTTTTACCTTTACAATGTTGTATCCCGGGCCCCGTTTCCCCACTTTCTGGGTTGAGCGTCCAATCATTCCAGGCAACCCTTCATATACCATTGCCCTGTCCTGGTGCCAGTGGCCGTTCATGATGAGTTGTGTGTTCATCTTCTTTAGGATGTCCAGCACCTGAGTGTAGTTGAGTACAGATGTATCCATAGGGTAGTGGTTAATGAATACAAGAGGCTGGGCAGGGTCTATTACCTTTGAGAGGGAATCCAGCCATACTATTGTCTCTCTTGGAACAAGGGCAGGGGCCATCCTCATATTGGGGCCGCTGTTGCACCCCACAAAGCGAATACCGTCCTTCTCAAAATCGAACATCTCATACCCGAACACCTCAAGAAAGGTATTGCAACCGCTCTCGGACCATTTGGCATCGTGGTTTCCGGCAACTATATAGTAAGGTATTGTAAGTTCATCAAAGATCTCTTTGGCAAGTTTTATCTCCTCATCCGAGCCGAACTCGGTAATGTCACCTGCAAAGATTGCAAATGAGAGCCCTTTCTGTCTGTTGATGTCTGCCATACATTTTCTGGCATCTTCAACTGTCTGAGACCCTACGGAAATATGCACATCTGTCATGTATGCAAATGAAAAATCCTGGGCCATAGCCCCAGCAGCGGCAAATGCCATAATTGCCGGAAGCACAAGTTTTTTAATGAAGTTCTTTATCATAATATCCAAATTTTTGTTGTCGTATATAGATATGTCAACAAATTTAGGTATTTTTTCTAACTTTGGACCCTGTATAAAGAGAATAAAAAAGCATGTACAACACACTTATAGAGAAAAAGGGGAGCATTGCAGTTGTAGGTCTTGGATATGTAGGACTCCCCCTTGCACTGGAACTGGCAAAGAGTTTCAGGGTTATAGGATATGACATTAACGAGCGCAATCTGGAACTGTTGCGAAAAGGGGAGGACCCTTGCCGTGAACTGCCGCAGGAGGCTTTCCGGAACTCAGATATAGTATTTACAAGCAACCCTGAACAACTTGCGCAGGCCTGTTTCTATATAGTTGCCGTGCCTACCCCTATAGACAGTCACCGCACGCCGGATCTTGCTCCGCTGCTTGGGGCAACCCGCGCTGTGGCACCTTACCTTAAAAAAGGTGACTATGTGGTGTATGAATCCACCGTTTTCCCCGGATGTACCAGGGAGAGGTGTGTGCCGGTGCTGGAGGAATTGTCGGGAATGAAGATGGGAGAGGATTTTTATGTGGGTTATTCTCCCGAAAGGATCAATCCGGGGGATGCCCAGCATAGTCTGCAGAATACCATGAAGATTGTCTCTGCATGTTGCCCCCAGGCTCTGGAGCACATTGCACAGGTTTACAGCAGGGTTGTAAAGGCAGGAGTGCACAAGGCCCCAACACTTGAGGTGGCGGAGAGTGCAAAAATTATGGAGAACACTCAGAGGGATGTGAACATTGCCCTTATGAACGAGTTCTCAATTATATTTGGCCGTATGGGGATAAACACATACGATGTCCTTGAGGCAGCCGGTACAAAATGGAACTTCCTCAAATTCTATCCGGGGCTGGTTGGCGGGCACTGTATAGGTGTGGATCCTTATTATATGGTATATAAGGCCAATGAGATGAACTACCACCCGCACGTAATACAGAGCGGCCGTTTTGTAAATGACTCCATGGGAGGCTACATAGGAAAACATACTGTAAAGAAGATGATTGCCAACGGCATCTCCCCAATAGGGGCAAGGGTGCTGGTAATGGGCATAACCTTTAAGGAGAATGTGGCAGATACAAGAAATTCCAAGGTGGCAGACATTGTAAAGGAACTAAAAAGTTTCAGCATTGAGGTAGATGTAATTGACCCTCACGCAGACCCTGCAAAGGTAGAATGGGAATACGGGATAAAGATGGCTGATGCCCCAAGTGGCAAATACCAGGCAGTAATAGCAGCCGTCTCCCATAAGGAATATGAAGGGATGACCCAGGAAGATCTTGCAACCCTCCTTACTCCCGACGGCATCCTTGTAGATATCAAAGGAAAATACAAAGGGAAGATAGACAAGTTCGGGTATTGGAGTTTGTAGAATTTCTTTATATTTGTCGTTGAAATTGACGCAGATAGGTGCAATATAATGAAGAAAAATTTGGAGATTCCATATAAATTTTTAGCAAGCAAGCAAGCAAGCAAGCAAGCAAGCAAGCAAGCAAGCATAATTTAGACCTAAATATCATTCTTAACGGAGTGGTGGTTCTGTATGCACACAGAACCACCACTCCGTTTTTTATGCCTTTAAATAACCATCCAAATATGTAATAAAATGAGAACTATTGAAAAAGTAAACGAGATTTATGAATCTCCGGAAATTGAGGAGATTGCTGTTGAAGTGGAGCAAGGATTTGCCGTAAGTGATTTTGAGTATGATAACCTTTAAAAGATGTTGGTATGAAAAAAGTAGCCTGTATTATATTGGGTGGAATATTGTTTTTTGCCTCTTCATGTAATGTAGATGAACACTTACCGGTGAACGGCATGCCGGAAGGAAATGTGAAAATTATTGCCAATGCACCTCAAAGAGGTGGAGAAACCAAGGTGGCTTTCAATGATGATGAGGCTGCCAGAGTCCTTTATGCTGATTGGAAAGAATCAGGAGAGAAGTTCTCTGTAGTAAGAGGAGGGGAAAATGCCACCTTTACCCAGACATCTTCTACAGAAGATGATAAGAATGTGTTTGAAGGCACCTGCCCCGATGCGGAAGGAAGCGGCCTGTATTATGCAATCTACCCGTACAATGAACAAGTGACAGATGTGACTGCCGTGCCGTTTGACCTTAGTGAACAGAACGGTACACTAGATGAAAACAGAACATATATGTATGCCTGTTCAGACAATATTTCAGACGGCTCAGAACTGGATTTCCGCCAAATGACAGCCATATTGAAACCAAAATTCAATCTCCAGTCTGGAGAAAAAGTAATGACAGTCCTTATCACCTTGCCTGAGGGTACATATTCAAAAGGTACTTTTAATGTGTCTGATCTTACCGTTACTCCAGGCAATGACAACAAACGCAGCATAAATGTCTTTGCAAACAATGCGGAGAAAATATATATTTATCTCCCTGCCATTGAGGTTACAGAACCAAAAGAAATTGCACTTGAGGTACACACTACCACTTCCATGTACACAGGGACAGTACAACTTACCAAGTCAATCAAATCAGGCACATTGTATGAAACTGAATTGAACCTTACAGCAACACCGGATTATGTATGGACATCCGGCACTTCTGCCACAACACCAACAGGTGACGGAACTGAAGGCTCGCCTTATCAGATTGTTACCGCAGGCCATTTGCAATGGTTGCTGAGCAGTGTGAACAACAATGAGGATGCAAATAATAATCCAACAAAGGGCAAATATTACAAACTTATGCATAATATTGTAATAAGCAGTTCTGTATCTGAACCATGGAAACCAATTGGAATGGACAAATATGATCAACATAAGTTTTTTGGTACATTTGATGGCAATGGACAAATTGTTAGTGGAGTACTGGTTTCTCAATATTCCAACTCCTCAATTCAACTTGTACATAGTTTTGGATTGTTCGGGTATATTGGTGTATATGAAGGTAATAATAATAATAAAATACGTTCTTCAGTTAAAAATATAGTCCTTAATCTTAATGTTACAGGAGGAAATACAACAAGTGATTTTCACTATGATCCGGAACATAGTAATACAGGTATACTTGCCGGAATAAATTATGGCATAGTTGATAATTGCACAACATATGGAAATGTGAATGGTGGTAGAGCGAATTATGATGCCAATATAAGCCATACAGGAGGAGTTGTAGGATTTAATTTATGGGAAGTGAAAAACTGCATCAACAAGGGCAACGTTAATGGTGGCTATGGAAATAATGGCTCTAGGACAGGAGGAATAACCGGAGGCTCAGGTAGCCAGAATGATTCAGATGCAAGTGTGAAAAATTGTGTAAATTATGGAAAAATAACTGGCGGTACCGCAGGAAATTTTAGTACGCATTGGGATTCAGGTATAACTGGAACAGGTGGAATTATTGGAAATCTGAATGGAGGAAAACTTAAGAATAGCACCAACTACGGTGAAATTATTGCAAATGTTGGAGACAAAGGTGGTGTTATAGGTAATTATAGTCGAGGAACTGTTTATAGTTGTAACAAAGACTGCAGTTCACTGAATACCGTTATTGGCTATAATAAACAAGGTACTCAAATTATTGAGTGTACAGGAGATCACTCATAAAATGAGGGAGCAGGAATCTGTAAAAACAGGGGGATTTTTCTTTTTCAGAAATCATTTCTCTTTTTAAGAAAAATTTTCAGGGTAAATTTTACGCAAAATCTTTCTCCAGCCTTCAGATTTCCATAGGTTTGCCGGCGTTAACCGATAAACTAGTGTAATATGGAAAAAGTGAAGAGAGAAAGATGGGCCATGAACCCCTTTTTGGACTGGTGTTTCAAACACATGTTTGGGACCGAGGAAAGCAAGCCGAATCTTATTGGATTCCTGAATCTTATGCTGATGCCCCAGTCACCCATTGTGGATC
Source organism: Bacteroidales bacterium (assembly GCA_015060445.1). Taxonomy (GTDB): domain Bacteria; phylum Bacteroidota; class Bacteroidia; order Bacteroidales; family UBA932; genus Egerieousia. The sequence goes on along the minus strand of SUYL01000050.1, from coordinate 496 downwards.
TGGAATTCATGAACAATGAATCATTGCCTGTATCCAGAGACCACAAGGGTTGTGTGTTTGACATAATCTGCAGGGATACCAATGATGACCGTTTTCTTATAGAGGTCCAGACCTCGCAGGCAGTAAATATAGTGGAGCGGATCATCTACTATACCTGCCGTCTTATGGACAGGATGGGCAAACGTGGCTCAGAGTGGGATTACAAGGATATCAAACGGGTTTATACCATCTGTCTGATGGACTTTACCTTTGAGTCCAACCCTAAACTAAGGCGTGATGTACAGCTGTGCGACATAGATGAGCAGGAAGTCTTCTCGGACAAATTGAATATCATCCTCTTGCAGTTGCCTTGCCTTAAGGCCGAAAGTCTTGGAGAGTGCAATGCGAACTATGAATTTTTGCTATATTTGCTAAAAGAAATGCAAAAAGGGATGAAAACAATAGAGCAATTGAAACAGGAGGTTGCAGCCACCAAGTTGCCTCAAGAGACCAAGGA
>SUYL01000049.1 GCA_015060445.1 Bacteroidales bacterium | reverse complement strand
TTATCAGCGAGTTGTACATTGTTATGCAGAATGTAGCAGAGAGTAGAAATGAACTCCAACAACCTATAAACTTACCTCTCTATCGGGTAATGATTTGAAAACCGTCCGCCCTCATTACCTTTCATTTCCTTGCACTTTTGCATTGGAGAGGCTTTCATCATAAGTCATTGAACACCAGTGCCGCCATCATTATTTTCCCTCATTCCTTAGATTTTTCCAGAGATAATTTATATATTTGTTTGATAATTTTTATGATTATGAGAATATTTAAGTTTTTCTTGCTGCTTGTTTTTATGGCAATTTCCGGCAATTTGTTTTCTCAGGTTGTGTTGCCGGAGAGTATTGAGGTGGAGGAGGGGAAGCCGGTTATGGTTATGCTTACAGCATCATGGTGCGGTCCGTGTAAAATTGCAAAAGAGAAAGTGCTTACAGATAAGGCTGTACAGCAGGAGTTGGTCAGATTTGAGAATGTCATTATTGATATAGACAGTAAAGAAGGTAAAAAGTTTCTCTCTTCATTGGATAAGAGTGCCGGTTATGAAGGGGGTATTCCGTTCTTCTTGCTTCTGGATCACGAACATAATGTTCTTGCATCAAAAACGGGTTTGATTAAGGTGGACCGTTTTATTGAATTTCTAAAGGTTGTAGGGCCAGTAGAGATTGCCGCAGATGATTCTCCAGAGCAGTTGTTGCCAGCAAGAGAGAATCAGGTGCTTCAGAATGTTGAAGGTGTCCAAGTACAAGTAAATATGGAGAAGGACAATGTTGAGCCTGTGGTATTCAAGACAATCTCCAGAACATCTGCTGTAACTGACAATGCATTCCTTCAGAAAAAGAAACTGGGTTTGTACAAGGCATGTGTTTATTATGGTTGGACTGTGGAATTTCAGCCTCAAGTTAATTTTGGGTGGTACTCCGGCAGTGATGAATTTGATAAAACCAGAACCGGGTATGGGTTTTATCTCGGTGCACGGAAAGAAGGAAATAAAGGATGGGATTATGCAGCCGGTTTGTCTTTTGATTCGTGGGGTGCAAAGAGTTCCAAGGGAATTGAGCCTTCAATAGAATATTCTTTGAGAATGCCTATAGAGGTTGAAAGGCATATAGTAAGCGTTTATTCTCCTTTTGGAGGCCTGGCTTTGGCAGACATTAAATTGAGAGGTGGTGTGTGGGGAGGAGTTTCATTGGCAAATGACACCCCTTTTGCAGCCAGGAAACTGGATGCAGGTTTGCAGGCTGCATTTGTATGGCAAATGGGTTCATTTGACCTTTCAATAGGTTATGTAAGGGGCTTTGTAGACAGAATATCTTCTCCAGGTTCAAAAGCATTCAGCAATGCGGTAACGGTTGGTGTCTCACTAAATTACGGAGATTAAATAGTTTTGCTGCATATTTAGGGCGGAAAAAGGGCCATTTCCCGCGCGGAGGGGGAATGCTTCTGTGCGGCCAATAAAAAAATCCTTTGAAACATAGTTTTCAAAGGATTTTATATTTAGATGATGATTGCATTTTTATTCAAATATCAGCGTTCCAAAATGGTCGGGACGGTGGAAGTTTGGCTTTTCTATACGGATAGGATGCCATGAGAGGTAGTGTTTCTGTGGCATGTTGTCTCCGCATTTGTAGAAGTTAGCCTTGATGGTGCGCCCTTTGAGAGGTTTCACTTCAGAAAGTGAGTAGAGTTTTACAGGTAGGGCAACAGTGAGTTTCCAAGTGTAGGGCTGCCCGCCGTTCTCTGCCTTGGTCTTTATTCCAAATGCCTCTGAGCCAAGTGATGATTCCCTGCGGATCTGTGAAAGCACTTCGTCTCCATAGCGGGTGCGTTCTGTGCGTTGAGCGCCCCCGGCAAAGGTGCCCTTACCAATACAGTTCAACTCAAGATTATAATACTCACCACCTTCTCCTGGGATTGCAAAGAACTCTACGCAAGAATCTGTATAGGGTTTGCTCCCTGTATCTTCTCCAAATTCCGCTTTAATGTCGTCTTCAGTTACAAGATACTGGATATAGATCTCGTCTGTAGTATAGCCAATGCGGAATCTTACGCTTGGTTCATATTCGCCATTGTAAGATGGCCAGTTGGCGCAGGCGATAGGGGAGTATTCAACCCCTTTTGCATTGAATGCAGCCTCAATCTCCTCTGTTGTAGGCTGTGCTGTATTGAAAGAGAGTTCTTTAACTGTAAGGGTCATGTCTTCCATAGTTTCCTGGTTGGTCTTTATTTCCACTTTTTCCATAGTTGTATCAGAAGAGGCACTGCCACAGGATATAAGGATACCTGCGGCAGCGGCCAATATAGTTTTACGTTTGAGTGAGCCGGTTTTCATATTCAATTATTCAAATTTATATTTTACAAACAACTCAATGGCCTGGTATTCTGCCATTCCAAGTTTGTCGTAAAGTACTGCTGTATTGTGGTTGCGCTCCTCGGCCCTCTGCCAGAACTCACGTTTGTCCGAGCCAGGGAAGAGAGGACGGTCTTTCTGCGACTGGTGGCGGAAAATAGCCTCGCGTTTGATTTCAACCTCCTCAGGGCTGAGTGGAACTGCCATTTCAGCCTCTGCTACATCCCATTCCTGCCATGCTCCACGGTACATCCATACTCGGCAATCCTTGAACCACTCTTCACCCCTCAACTCCTCGCATGCCTGTATGATTGCCTGGAAACATACACGGTGAGTGCCGTGAGGGTCTGAAAGGTCTCCTGCTGCAAATATCTGGTGAGGCTTCACATCCTGCAGAAGGTTTTTAATAATCTCAATATCTTCACGGCCAAGAGGTTTTTTCTTTACTCCGCCGGTCTCATAGAATGGCATCTCAAGGAAATGTACCCTCTCTTCAGGTATTCCCAGGTAACGGCAGGCAGATTTTGCCTCCCCGCGGCGGATTGAACCCTTTATTTCACGCACATCCAGAGGATCTGCCTCTCCTGGATGCTTCAATTTGAGTTCCTCAACCACACGGTTATATTTCTCATTCACTTCATCATAGTTGAATCCGTAGATTTTTGCACTCTCGCGGATGAAGTCCATGTATTTGATTACATCGTGGTCAAATACTGCAATGTTTCCCGATACCTGGTATGCTATGTGCAGTTCGTGCCCGTGTGCAGAGAGCCTTGCTACCGTACCGCCCATTGAAATCACATCATCGTCGGGATGAGGGGAGAAGACAATTACCCTTTTAGGGAAAGGGAAGGCCCTCTCCGGACGGGTAGAGTCATCTGCATTGGGTTTTCCACCCGGCCATCCGGAGATGGTGTGCTGGAGGTCGTTGAAAACCTTTATGTTTATGTTGCTTGCCGGACCGTGCTCTGTTACCAGGTCTGACATTCCGTTGTCGTTGTAGTCCCTGTCTGTGAGTTTGAGGATAGGTTTCTCCAGTTTTTTGCAGAGCCAGAATACAGATTTGCGGATCATGTAGTCTGTCCACTCGCATTTTCCTGTGAGCCAAGGGGTATCTATACGGGTAAGGCTTACGGATGCCGCATCATCAATTATCACATGCACATTATTGTGCTGCTGAAGATAAGAGGCAGGATTCTGGTCTGTAACGGAACCTTCCACCAGTTTCTTTATTGAGCCGGCTTTTCCCTCTCCCCATGCCAGATAATAAATCTTGCGGGCTTCCATTATTGTCCCAAGTCCCATTGTTATGGCGTGGTTAGGGACATATTCAACTCCAAAGAAGTCACTTGCCGCAGAAACGCGGGTAGTGTAGTTCATTGTAATTAGCCTTGTGCGGGAGTTGTAAGGAGAACCTGGCTCATTGCTTCCCATTCCTCCGGTAATGAGCATATCTATTCCTCCCGACAATTTTATCTCTTCCTCATATTTCTGACAATATTCTGCAACATCCTCCATTTTGTTGCTCTGCAGGCAATGGATATTCTTCTGAGGGATGTCTGTGAGGTCGAATATGTACTCTTTGAGGAACCTGTAATGGGTCTGGAGTTCATTGCGATCCAATGGGTAGTACTCATCTATTGAGAATATTTCTATAGACTTGAAACTGAGTCTGCCGTTTTCATACTCCTTTACAAGTGCTTCATAAACAGGGATACAGGCAGATGATGCCGCCAGCGCAAGAACGCATTTCTTCCCTTCATTTATTTTCCTGTTTGTTGTGATGATAATGTCATCTACAATCATTTTTGCCGCGTCTTCCTGCCCTTTGAATATGGTTACAGGAACCTTTTCATAACGCCTTGAGAAATTTGACAAACTCATAATATTGTGTTGTTTTATGTTTGCTTTTACAATATAACCCTTCTGATGGCAATAAGTTTAGTGAGCAGTTGTTCAACAAGTGCAAGGTTGAGCATGTTTGCACCGTCGGATTTTGCTTGTGCAGGGTTAGGGTGGGTTTCCATGAACAGCCCGTCTGCACCAACTGCAATACCCGCTTTGGCAATGGTTTCAATCATCTGAGGCTGGCCTCCGGTAACACCGCTGCTCTGGTTTGGCTGTTGCAGGCTGTGGGTAATGTCAAGTACTACAGGATAGCCTGTTTCCTGCATCTGAGGGATTCCGCGGTAGTCAACTATAAGGTCTCCGTATCCGAATTGTGTACCCCTGTCGGTGAGGATAATTTTGTTGTTGCCGTGCGAGGCTACTTTCTCTGCTGCGAATTTCATTGAAGAAGGGGCAAGGAACTGACCTTTCTTAATGTTTACATATTTTCCTGTAACTGCCGCTGCTTCAAGGAGATCTGTCTGGCGGCATAGGAATGCAGGTATCTGGAGGATATCCACATCGTATGATGCTGCAAGTTCTGCCTCGCAAGGATTATGGATATCTGTTACAACAGGTACCTGAAGTTCATTTCTGATATCTTTAAGGATCTGCAATCCCTCACGGTCTCCAATTCCGGTGAATGATGAGGCTTTTGAGCGGTTTGCCTTGCGGTAGGATGCCTTGAATACAAATGGGATCTGAAGGCGGTCGCAGATGCCTTTGAGTTCCCTTGCTATTTGCCACGTAATTTCCTCGCCTTCAACAACGCAAGGACCAGCAAGAAGGAAAAAATTATCATTGTTGTACTCTTTTAAGTAAGGTAGTTGTATTCTGTTCATATTGTCTGTTTTTGCAATTTTGTGCTATCCTACAAATTTAAGAAAAATTATTTTTAGTTATGCAGATGTGATATTTATTTCTACAGATAGTTAAAACTACCTTATTTCTACAGATAGTTAAAACTACCTGCTCGAAGTCTCCTCTGCTTCGTCATTGCTGCGCAATAACTCGCAACCGTCGAATTATGCAGGCAGTTTTAACTCTCCGTAGATATTTTCTCGAATTCTCAATGTTTCTTCACTTCTTCGCAATAACTCGCAACCGTCGAATTATGCAGGCAGTTTTAACTCTCTGTAGAATTCTTCTCCAACTCTCAATGTTTCTTCAATTCTGTGCAGTAACTCGCAACTTATTCCGCTACATCTTTGATTGTGGGGTTGTGGCAACTCATGCCGCCGTCGGCGATGATTGTTTGTCCTGAGATGTATTTTGCATCTTCACTGGCGAGGAAGGTGATTACCCCGGCAATGTCTTCCGGTTGGCCGGCATAGGGGAGGGTATTGTATTTGATGAACATCTCCCTGTATTCTGGGGTGAGGTTTTCAATTGCAGCAGGGGTGAGGATGAGTCCCGGAGCAACTCCGTTGCATCTGATGCCGTATTTGCCGTATTGTGTGGCAATATATCTGGTGAGGTTTATTACTCCGGCTTTGCTTATTCCGTACAGAGTTCCCCTAAAATCTCCCAACAGACCACCAATTGATGCTACATTTATTATTGTACCGCCACCGTTTTCCTTCATGTATGGGAGGGCGCTCTGGACTGTGGCAATCATGCTCCGCAAGTTTACATGCATCACTTCATCAAAATATCTGATATCCAGTTCTCCAACACCAAGATCTTTTGTGAGGTCGCTGCCGCCTACATTGTTTACAATGCAGTCTATTCCTCCAAAATATTCCAATGCCTTGTCGACAGCCTTTGCAGCACTCTTGAGATCTCCAGCCTCAAATGCCACAGCCTCAGCGTGATACTCGTTATTCCTGAGTGAACTTGCAAACTTCTCTGCCCGTTCCTTGTTGTGGTCGGCAATGATTACTTTTGCCCCTTCCTTTACAAATCTCTCTGCGGTAGCCTTCCCGATACCGTTGGATGCCCCTGTAATTAGGGCTACTTTATTTACTAACTTTTTCATATTCACCAATTTGTTAATATTGAACACTAATTTGCTCTTTTGTTAACAATATTGGTGGATGAAAGTTGCAGGACTTGGGCTAATATCCGTATTTTTCCCAGAGTGAGGCCAGCCTTTTGCGCAGTTCGGCCTCTTTTGAGTTCTGGCCGGGGTCGTAGAATTTTGTTCCCGACAGTTTGTCGGGAAGAAACTCCTGATCCACAAAATTACCCTGGTAGGAGTGTGCATACTTGTAGTCTTTTGCGTACCCCAGGTCTGCCATGAGTTTGGTTGGAGCATTGCGCAGGTGGAGCGGAACGGGTAGGGGACCCTGCTTCCTGACAACCTCAAGTGCATCATTTATAGCCATATATGCACTGTTGCTCTTAGGGGAGGTGGCAAGGTAGATGGCACACTGGGAGAGGGGGATGCGCCCTTCCGGCATCCCTATCTGGTGGACGGTCTGGATTGTGGCCTGGGCCAGGAGAATTGCATTCGGATTTGCCAGTCCAATGTCTTCTGAGGCCGAAATGAGCATTCTGCGGGCTATGAACATAGGGTCTTCGCCACCGGCAATCATTCTCGCAAGCCAATATACTGCACCGTTGGGATCCGAACCGCGTATGCTCTTTATGAAAGCGGAGATTATATCATAGTGCTGCTCTCCGTTTTTGTCGTAGAGGGCGATGTTTTCCTGAAGCCTTTCCTGTACAATTTGGTTGTTAATGGTTATATCAGCGGTTGGAGGGAAACTTGATGTAATTATCTCTATGATATTGAGAAGTTTGCGTGCGTCTCCGCCGGAATATCTGAAAAGCAGTTCCTTTTCTGTAACTGTAATCTTCTGTTTTTTAAGGTATTCGTCCTGTGTAAGGGCCCTCTGGAGGAGAGTGTCGAGGTTTTCTACAGACATCTCCTTTAGCACATATACCTGGCATCTTGAGAGCAACGGACTTATTACCTCAAATGACGGGTTTTCTGTTGTGGCACCAATGAGGGTGAATGTTCCGTCTTCAACAGCGCCCAGAAGAGCATCCTGCTGGCTTTTGCTGAAACGGTGAATCTCATCAATGAACAGAATTGGTGAGGTGGTATTGAAAAGAGTTGTATTTTTGGATTTTTCAATAACGTCACGGATATCCTTTACACCTGAACTGATTGCAGAGAGGGTGTAGAAGGGACGGTCCAATTTTGATGCAATGATGCGTGCCAATGTTGTTTTGCCCACACCCGGAGGACCCCATAGGATGAAAGAGGAGATATTTCCTGCATCAATCATCTTGCGCAAGATGGCATTGGGGCCTATAAGGTGCTCCTGGCCAACATATTCCTCAAGGGAGGTAGGTCTTAATCTTTCGGGAAGAGGTTTCCTCTGAGTGGTGCTATTTAACATAATATAAATTGTGTAAATAATTTGTTATTTCTCCCAAAAATAGTATTTTTGCTTTAAATATTGTTTGAAAATGAAGAGAAAAGATAAAATAGTTCTCTACAATGTAGAGATAGAGTCGGTTGCGGCTGAAGGAAATGCATTGGCCCGTGTAGATGGAAAAGTATTGTTTGTTCCTCAGTGCATTCCTGGAGATGTTGTGGATGTGAGACTTACCCGCAAACGCAGTGGTTATATGGAAGGAATAGTTGTGAATATGGTAAAACCTTCGCCTTTGCGCGTTGAGCCGTTCTGCAAGCATTATGGTGTGTGTGGCGGCTGCAAATGGCAGGCTCTTCCGTATGAACTCCAGTTGAAATACAAACAGCAGCAGGTTGTTGACCAGTTGACCCGCATTGGGCATCTGCAACTCCCTGAAATTACCCCAATTCTGGGTTCTGAGGAGATTGAGAATTACCGTAACAAACTGGAATTCACCTTCTCCAACCGCAGATGGCTCCTCAGCGGCGAGGATCCTGAGGCAATTTCCCCTACAGAGCGCCTTGGCCTTGGTTTCCATATAAGCGGTTTCTTTGACAAAGTTTTGGATATAAAGGAGTGCCACCTTCAGGCAGAGCCTTCAAATTCCATAAGGAACTTTGTGAGGGAGTACGCAATTGAAAACGACTTGTCTTTCTTTGATTTGCGTGAACAGGTTGGATATCTGCGCAATATGATTGTACGCACCGCTTCCAACGGCGATGTGATGCTTATTATGGTGTTCTTCTATGAGGATGAGGCTTTGCGCCGCGGCCTGCTGGATGCCCTTGTTGCCAAATTCCCTCAAATCACCTCTCTTCATTATGTGATAAACGGCAAAAAGAACGACTCAATATCTGATCTCCCTTGTGTAAGGTATTATGGTGAGGATTGCATTTACGATACCATGGAGGATATCAGGTTCCGCATCTCCCCTAAATCGTTCTACCAGACCAACTCAAAACAAGCTTACAGGCTCTACAGCGTTGTGCGTGAGTTTGCAGACCTTAAGGGGGATGAGGTGCTTTATGACCTTTATACAGGTACCGGAACAATTGGACTATTTTTGAGTGGGAAAGCAAAGAAAGTGGTTGGAATTGAGTATGTTCAGGAGGCAATTGACGATGCAAAGATAAATGCTGCCAACAACGGAATTACCAATTCCCATTTCTACGCAGGAGATATGAAGGATATGCTTACCGGCAAGTTTATTGAAGAGAATGGTCATCCCGACATTGTTGTCCTTGATCCGCCCCGAGCCGGAATCCACCCCGATGTGGCAGCCGTACTGCTTGAGGCAGCCCCTGAACGGATGGTTTACGTAAGTTGCAACCCTGCTTCCCAGGCACGCGACTTGGCAATCCTGTGCCAGAAATACGAAATCACAGCAGTCCGCCCGGTTGATATGTTCCCTCACACCCACCATGTAGAAAATGTAGTGGCCTTGAGGCTTAAAAAATAATCACGTCGCAATATTGTACAATTTGCTGATTTGCAATTTGTTGTGAAATTGTGCTTGTTTAAAATCACGACGTGATTTTGTACAATTGATTGATTTGTAGAGAGTTGTGAATTACAACTTTTTGAGGCAGAAATTGTTGTTTTATAGTTATTTTGAGAAGAAGAAGGAAATGGAATATTTGAATAAGAATATATGTGCTTTGGCAACTCCGCAGGGCCAGGGGGCTATTGCGGTAATAAGATTGAGCGGTGAGGATACACCGGAGATTGTCGGGAAGATATTTGTTCCTGCAGGGGGGAAGGCTCCCCTACCCTACAAGATGCAGTTTGGGGCAATCAAGGATGGTGAAAGGTTGATTGATGAGTGTCTTGTGGTTACATTCAAGGGGCCTCATTCATATACCGGAGAAAACAGCGCAGAGATCTATTGCCATGGTTCACAATATATTGTGCAGGAGATTATAAAACTGCTGTTGGCAAATGGGGTTAAAATGGCCGAGCCGGGAGAGTTCTCAAAAAGGGCATTCCTGAACGGCAAACTGGACCTTGCTCAGGCAGAGGCAGTTGCAGACCTTATCTCTTCTGAGACCGAGGCTGCCCACAAGATTGCAATGCAGCAGATGAAGGGCGGTTTCTCGGCAGAACTCAAACAGATGCGTGAAGATCTGCTCAACCTGGTTTCCCTCATGGAACTGGAACTGGATTTCAGTGAGGAAGAGGTTGAATTCGCAGACCGCAAACAACTTGCGGAGTTGCTTGGAAAAGTATCCTCAAAAGTAACGCAACTCATTGAAAGTTTTACACTTGGAAATGTAATAAAGAACGGTGTTCCTGTAGCGATTGTAGGTGCAACCAATACAGGAAAAAGTACCCTTTTAAATACCCTTGTGGGGGAAGAGAGGGCAATTGTATCCAATATCCACGGAACCACCAGAGATGTAATTGAAGACACCATGAACCTGGGGGGCATCACCTTCAGATTCATAGATACCGCAGGAATCCGTGAAACCAAAGAGACCATAGAAATCATTGGAATAGAGCGCACCTACCAGAAACTCAAATCTGCAACAGTGGTAATTCTGGTACTGGATGCATCACGTCCTGAAAACTTCAAGCACAGCCTGGTAAACCTTACAGACAAGATTTCTTCCCGACAGCAACTCATCATTGTCCTGAACAAGATTGATGAAACCTCGGAAGTAGGTGTGGAAGCCCAGATAGACAAGATAAAGGATATCTGCGTGGAGCACTCCCTCTCCCCTATTGCTGTAGTACCCATTTCCGCCAAGAAAGGGGAAAATATAGATGACTTGCAGGAGGTGCTCGTTTCCTCACAGAACTCCTGGAAATCCTCTGTAGCAACCGGAGGCACCCTTGTAAGCAACATCCGCCACTACCAGGCCCTCATGGATGCCCAGATTGCCCTTGACCGCGTAGAAGACGGCCTTAACTCAGGCCTGGCAACAGATCTGGTAGCCCAAGATATCCGCGAAGCCCTGTACCACCTCGGCTCCATAGTTGGAGAGATAAATACAGAAGAGATTCTGGGAAATATATTCGGGAGGTTTTGCATCGGAAAGTGAGGTTGCATTTCTAAACCTCAAAAACCAGGAAAAAATCAGGAAATAAAACCTTTATTTATCAATACTTTAGGGCTGTTTTATTAAATTCAGCCCTTTTCCTTGTTTTTTCTTATTTTTCCTTGTTTTTGTTACTTTTTTGTTGTTACTTTGTTACTCGAAACGATTTGAGTAACAAATTTTGTTGCTTAGTAACAAAACCAGGTATGAAAACGAGCAAGATCAGTAAGACAAAAAAGGAACCAGTAAAGCTAAGAGAGAAAGTACTGGCAAATGGGAATATCAGCCTGTATTTGGATATATATAGGAATGGTAAGCGTGAGTATGAATTTCTGAAATTGTACCTTATTAAGGAAAGAACAGCTCAGGATCGTAAACAGAATGAACAAACACTATTAACTGCTCAGGCGATTAGATCAAAACGGCAGATAGAGATCCAGAACGGTGAGTATGGCTTTACAAAGCAGTTCAAACAGGATATACCTTTCTTACAATACTACAGAAAGATGTGCGAGGAAAGACACCAGAATCCAGACAGTAACGGAAATTGGGGTAACTGGCATAGCTGCTTAAAATATCTGGAGGTGTACTGCGATGAGAAAACCACATTCAAAGATATAGATGCTGACTGGATAGAGGGCTTTAAGGAGTATCTAAACACTGTAGAGAAGAATACCTATAAGAGAACAAAAAATAAAAACAGTGAACTGTTCCAGGGATTATCTCAAAACTCAAAAGTTTCATATTTTAATAAACTCAGAGCGTGTATCAACCAGGCATTTGAGGAAAGAATTATACCCGTAAACCCATTGAGAGGTGTACAAGGTTTCAAGCAAGAAGAAACAGAGAGAATGTACCTAACAATGGATGAGGTTGAAAAACTTGCTGAAACACCGTGCAATTTCCCCTATCTTAAAAATGCGTTCTTATTTTCTTGCTTAACAGGATTGAGAAAAAGCGATATTGAAAAACTAACTTGGGGCGATGTATTCAAAGAGGGAGATCGTACCAGAATAATATTCAGACAGAAGAAAACAAAAGGACAGGAGTACCTAACGATCAACGCAAAAGCAGAAGAATATTTAGGTACCAGAGGTAACAATAATGAAAAGGTTTTTTCTGGCTTCAAATATGGCTCCTGGGTGTTATTGGAACTCAAATGATGGGTTTTGTCTGCTGGTATAACAAAAAATATAACTTTTCATGCTGGGAGACATAGTAAACATTGTTTCTCGCTGAAAACAAGTCGATTACAGAATTTAAATTTTAGACTGCTAACGATTTGGAAACAAGCGAAGTTCCCTAATCTGTCTTATTCTGCATTATTGAAAAGAACGCTTTTTCTATATGCAAAGGTAGGAATTATTTTCTAATCAGCCTTCTTACCTGTCAAAAAAATGTCGATACTCAATGTGAAAAGAATACCGACATTTATTTCAAGCCTCATTGCAATGGCTATTTCTTGGATACTACATTGCCGTTTGTATCTACCAAGTACCAATCGTAACTTTCCGAATCTTGTACCTCAAACAAATCTTTCGAGAGCATATTTATATCCGAATATAACGCAAGAGTTATCGGCGTGCCAGTTATACGATTCATTATACCATAACGGTTCATAACCTCATATTTAGCGTAATCGGCAAAAGCATATTGAATATCTCCACACTCGTTGTAACCAATCGGATAGTTCAGATAATATGTACCATCAAACATAAATGGTTGAACAATATTTCCCTCAAAATCTACTTGCCACTTCTTACCGCCTTTGGTTAGGACAAAGCCATCAGACAAGACATCTACATAACCGTACTCAGCAGGATAAACAACATTTCCTCTTGAATCGAGGACACCGTGTTTGCTGTTATCAACAATGATTCTGTAACCACTTTCGTGCGGTGCCCAGATTTCATCATATGCAGGTTCAACGACCCACTTTCCGGTAGTGTTAATCAAGCCCAAGTCACCATCTTTATTCGTCATTATACAATATCCATCGTGGAAGAGGTAGCCAAAGTCATACATACGGCACTTATCTGTATAATCAAATTGGAATGGGATAACAATCTCATTCTCGGCATTGATAAATCCAATCTTACCCTCTTTAATAACAGCAGCAAGACCTTCTGAGAACACCCATGCTTTGCGATAGTTGTTAGCCTCCGCATCGATCACGATTTTTCCATTATTGATATTTATGTAGCCACGCTTATTTGGGATGGCATATACAGTCAAAGAATCATTGGTAGGACTATCGGCAACCCAATTCACTTTTGGCGTTGTATATTTGCCTGTACAGTAGTTATATACACGAACCTTATAGTCCTGGAAACCGTGAACTTCTACATTCTTTGATAGATAATTGTCTTTCCAATACCATCTGCCATACTCACTATCATAGTAGGCATAAGCAATAAGCGCCATAAAACCTACCGGAATCAGAATGAGAATTGTTGCAATTGAGCGTCGTACCCATTTTGAGCGTTTCTTCCACCAATTACGGATTGTGCGCCAAGCAAGGCGACCTGCGGCAATCAAGGCCGTGAGAATCAAGGCTGCTACACCGAGCAACGCTTGAAAGATTTGAGTCAGTCGTTTCATCGTTATTCTGTTTAATATGTTCTTTTAGCCAATATCTTTAAGCGTTCAATTTCTTGCTTATCATACTCAATCAATCCCTTTTGTCCAAATTTATCATACATACCCCATAGTTTGTTTGCATAATTAGGAATGAGCATTCCGTATGCATCTGCCTTGTAGTAGCATTCGATAGCATTTTGAATGTAGGAGAAGTCTTCACTATCTCTATATTTTTCAGCATATACATCACCGAGCAATAGATTAAAGAATGGATATTTCTCTGCAATACGAGTCAAACATTCTTTTTTACCTGTTTCGTCTATTGCACCATCATAGTATGCAGCTTGGATCATTACAGCTAACTCACTTCCCTCATTTTCCAGTTCGCGCATAATATTGATTACTACAGAATCATCTTCTGTGGTGAAAGAGTCCTTTGCAATCTCAAAAGCTTTTGCCTCAATAGGAGCTACATATTTTAGCTGTTCCCACTTTTCTTCAAAATTATCATCACAAGAGGATAAAATAAAGATTTCTGTAAGCAGTTTGAAAGGATGTCCTTCATCAAAAAGTTCTATTATATCCTCAATCTCTCCGCCTGTCTTTTGGCTATAAATTGCATACATACAAATCATATTAAGCAAACTCTTTTCAACGCCGTCGCCATCACGGTAGCATAGTGCTAATGAGTAGTATGCCTCCACATCTCCTTGTCGTGCTTGCTGAATAAGATTCTGAACTCTTTGTTCAACCGCACGAGTCTTCATTTCTACATTAGGACTTTCCAAGTCCATAACACTATCATTGCATGATGTATGAAGCACCAATAATGAAACCATACAAAGTATAGTAAATAGTCTATTCATATCTGTCGGATTAGAGGTTCGTATTACTTATCATCTTCATCGAAGAAGTTTTCGTTGGCTTCTGCCGCACTGAAATCAGGCTTAGCCATACAACAATAAAGACGCTCACGGCTTCTGTTTACTCGGTCAGTCATCATATGAGTTCCGGCAGATGTCTTCTCAAAGTTCATTACATTGGTGATGGATATCGTTGCAGCAACAGACTCTACATCTTGATTAGCTCCGATGTAGGCAAACACCCAACCTTTTGTCTTGAGTTCATCGACCAGAGCCTTGATAGCCTTGCCACTGTACTCCTTAGAAGCATTCTCGTAGCCATCTGTAACAACAGTTACAAGTACCTTGTCATCCTCGGAAACCTTTTTGCGAAGCGCATTCAATGAAATACCCATAGCATCGTACAATGCGGTACAACAATCGGGACGATAAGTCTCTGAGGTAAGTTCTTTTACCTCATCTACAGGCACACACTCTAGGATGGTCTTCACATCGTCATTGAAGGTAACAAGACTCACATAATGTTCTTGTTCTTCGTGCTTTTTCTGAGCGGAACGAATCGTTTGGACAGTCTCGTTCACGCTGTCAATTGCCTCTTTTTTGATGCTCTGCATAGAGCCACTCTCATCAATGATGATAAGGTTGAAAATTCTTGTTTTCATAGGATTTAATTTATTAAATTGTTTTTGTTTGATATAATGCTCTTTCTGCAATTGCAACAGCCTTCTCATCAAGTTTCGATTGCTTTATCATTCCCCATATCTGAGCAATTACAACTGGAGAGAAAAAGCACATAGTGATAACCGTAGGTACGAATTGCTGTTTGAGAACGCTAACACCCGCCTCGAAATTGATGTTGCCATCTCGTGAAGGCTTCATTATAACTTTTAGGGCAGAGCGTAGACCTAATGCTGCCTTGAACAGACCGCCCTTTGTAATGTAAATTTCCTGACCACAGTCAGGGTTATCAACACGAACTTCGTAGCCTTCAGCTACAAATGCTTTCCTAATTTTTTCGGCAACAGAAGGAATTTGTGATGCGTTGCCATAAAGAGTCTTTTTTGTAGTAAATGCACCCATAATAGTAACTTTTATTGTTTGCTATTATAGAGTGCATCTTTTTTGTATTCTATCTTGGATAGAGGTAAATTCTAAAAATTATAGAACTTTTGCCAAAACGCCAGTATAGTTATCTGTTGAGAACTTCTCACACATAAACTTTATTACATCAATCACATCGTCCAATGGTTTATCGTCCTGTAAACGTGCAGTAAGTATCTGAGGAGCCATTGCTTTATAGACTCCATCAGAACACAAAAAAATACTATCACCAGACTTGACTTCAAAACGAGCAATATCAGGAACTGCTACTTCGGGATTCATAGAGAAGAAACATCTTGTAACAACTTCAGAACCCCAATGAGGGTCTGCATGATCTTGTGTCTGATATACAACTTCTCCATCACGTAATAAATAACAGCGACTATCGCCACAATGTGCAATGGTTACAGTATTCCCTTCAAGACTTGCAAAAACTAGCGTTGTTCCCATTTCAATTGGGCGAACTACTCGTGAGCGTGCATAAAGAGCATCCGAAGCTACTTTGCAAGCCTCAATGATTTTAGACTCTGAATCTGAGACTTGTATATTTTGCTTCCAAAACTCGCAAATGGCATTACACACTGTCTCAGCAGCGACATCTCCCATTGCGTGACCGCCCATACCATCACAAACGACCATTAAGACCCTGTCGTATTCAGGAAACTCAATCACACGGTATACATCTTGATTTGCTCGCCGTTTCCCAGCCTCCGAAAAGGTGATATAATTAGTTTTCATTGTTTCTTTAATTCATTATTTCAAGTCCAAACTCCACTTGTCGCGGACACTCTGTGCAAATAGTCATACGCCCACCTCGTCCACATAATGCTTTCCAAGTCCAAGCCGGTGAAGAAAAATAAAGCTCAACAAGTTTCTCTCCACAATTGGGACATACTATCTCTGTGATTTTTACTTTTTCAGGCATAGTATACATACTTGCCAGAACATCATTCCAAGGGAAATATCCCGTTTTTGCACATTCGGGGATATTTGTTTCTATTTTATTATCATGTTTTACAGAAGCATTAACACTATCTTCAGTCATTGGAGACATGAATGGTGTTGGAACTTTATCTGCATGATTATACCACTCAAGTAAATTGTCTATCGGATATGTAATACCAAGTTTCGTCATTAAGGAATTCACGAGGGCATACACATCCAGTTCATATTGTTCATATTGTTTATTTTCCATTTTATATTCTTTTTTATGTTCTTACTATTTCATACTCCACACCGAACCATTCATTGAGTGTATTTTCAACCTTTGCATTGATTTCAGGTGTAATCTTATCCTTAATCTTTTTATATACATACAGTATTGCAAGACCATCATCCAAGATACCCAAAAATCTATAGACTATCCTCGGTATAAAGTCCATTGGCAAAATAGTATAAACGATTGCCGCATAAATCAACACTCTATCAAGTGTTGAGGTTTTCTCATCATTAAGCACATAGTAAAACTGCAATAATGGACGAGTTGCCAAGCGACCTGCTTTCAATGCCCAAGGGCGTAGTCGATTCATTAAAGCATTTATATTACCACGCCAATCAACGTTTCTTACACGATTCAAAAGAGGAGTAATGTCTTTCCCCATAATCATATAAGCAAGAATCATAATAGAAATAGCAATCAACATATCATTAAAATTTTATTATTTGTTTCTGTTATAGAGTATAATAATGACTATATTCTATCTTTGGATACCCTTAATTTTCTTTTGGTATAAGATATTCCAATACCGACTTCCAATCAGGGAATCTCTCTGAACCAAATTGAATCCATTCACCCTCAAATTCACTTGTTCCATTCTTACCACGGTCATCTATCAGAATATCACCATTACAAAGATTCTTGCAATGAGTGATTACAATTTTCTTATGAAACACATCATCTAAGTATTTTGTAATCCAAACAACTTTATCACTCCAGGCCGATGGATTCTTCCAAGGAGCGGTTGAGAGGATATAACAGTCGTAATATTCGTTCAAACGCTTAACAGCATCTATGGCTCCCTGCATAGGTTGCATTGATCCGAATAATCCTGGAATCTCATCATAACGACCTTCATATTCCTTCAGAGTACACTCACTTTGTTGTGCAAGTCCGGATTCAAAATCAACAAGAACACCATCCATGTCAAAATAGAGCCTTTTCTTTCTTATAACAGACTTTTCCATGAGTTCCTGCGTCTTGTCACGCTTGTCATAGTTATCACGCAACTCTGTTAGTATGCCACAAAACTCTGTTGGTGTAAGAATCGTCTTATATGTGTTGGACTCTCCACTGCTGTGTGTAAGTAACATTCCTCTTGTTTGCATCAATGCAGTACGAAAACGCTCACTTTGTTCAAACATCGCTTGGTAAGCACGATATATCAATTGCTGATATTCCTTACTCTGTCGGTCAATTGCTTGCCCCTTCCACCAAACTATCTGGTCTGTCTGCCATGAGGTGACACTCATCTTACGGGCATTACCTCCCTTCATGCTGCATATCTGACGTTGCCTGTCAAGTTCCTTTCGCTTCAACGACTGAAGGAAGCCCTCCATGCTTCCGCATATCATTCCGTCAAAACGAAAACTATTACTACATAAGTTGCTCAACACATTAGATGGGTAAAGACCATTTGATCGTATATCCAATGTGTTAGTTTCTGGATTATACATATCCTTCAAGTCATGACCATTTCGAGAGGTCGCCATATAGTTATCTTCCATATTATAAATTCATTCTCTTTGGGTTCTACAAATAATAAAAGTTTTCGTAATTGAAATTTGTAAGCCATGATGAAGGTGTATCGTTCAAGGCTTTCATCCGTTCCGGAATCTCATGAAGTGGTATTTTCTCATCCAATAATCTCCTCAGTTTGGCAAACATTACTTCATTTGCTTCATCTATATGATGCTGTAGAGTAATGATTCCATACTCTTCCGCTTCCTTTATGTCGGATATAATCATTCCTGAAAATAAGCCATGCAGTCCTTCCTTACGTGCGAATTTGTCAGCATGACACCATATCCCTAGGATATTACCATTGTGATGACGCAAATGATAAGCATGGGAATGACCTATTATAATGCGGTCAAATTCCGATATCATATCATCTGTACGTGAAAATAGACCTTTGTCAGAACCATGTCCCAAAAGCATAATCCTCTCACGGGGCGGACAATGGTGAAGCAAATGCTCAATCTCACGCTTACTCATGTTTTGGTCAACGACTTTCGATTCCATCCCTTTATATAAAGTACTAAGAACGGCTGTCGTAATATCTGTAGGGTGTACGACCAACATAGATTTATTGGGTTTTAATTACTTTTACTCATCTGTAAACAATTGATTCATTTTCTCAGATATGACCTTTGCTATTCGTTTGAGAAATCCATCTTTTCTCTTTTCATCTAACATAATACAAACATTTACGGGAATATTATTTCCAACATCTCATTATTTTCTCCAGCAATAGATACAAGACCACTTAAACTATCCAACTCGCATACCCATACCGTAATTTCTATGGAATCTTTTATTACACACTGTGAATATTTTAAGGCATCATACTTTATTAAAGTTACAAGACTATCTGCGTTATTGTCATAGATACCACACTTACCATCATTATAGACGATGTTATAACGTTCATTCTCCGTAGCTTCAACACTGTCAAATTTTCTCAGCCTTGAACAAGATGTTACCAATATTATAGACAGTAGCAAAACAATTGTAAAATAGTTCTTCATATTCTTTTTTATATATAGAGCATAGTATTGAGATTTTCTATCTAATGAATTATTATTTATCTGTTACAGGACGAATTGAATATCCACAATGACGACGGTATGTATTATCTCCATCAACATATTCCTCGTTAAATTCAAGTAAGAATGTTCCTGTTAGTTCGTGCCAAAATAATTCAGAACTAGACCAATAATAGCCACCTATGTCAAAGCGATAGTTTTTTGAACTATTCTCATAACATCCTGCTGCCGGTAAGAAAATACTATTTCCATTGGGGCCTATAACTTTATATCCCACACAATCATTATTCCGTATCCATTCCCACTTACATTCATCGATTAAATCATACAATTCATCACATGTTGGCATTCGCCATTTTTCACCCCATTTAACATGAGCTGTATCATATTGACTATTTGATATATCCTTTCCAATATCCTTAAAATTGATATAGTTTTTCTCATCATAATATATATGAGGGTAATTGCGAGTAATATATTCCTCCTTCGGTTCTATCTCTCCCCAGGCAAAGTAATCGCCATAATCTTTTGGGGTTGTTGCTCCAATGTTACAAGTTGCCCATTTCACGCTCAACCCCAAATCTACTGCTTCATGACCATTGATGATTATCTTTTTCTCTTCCATTTTACTTTAATAGTTTAAGATATTGTGATGAATCCTTTTCTTCACTTTAACTGTCTTTAATTGTTATGCGAAGTTTTTCCACGACCCTACAATTGGAATCAATTACTCCATAAAGTCTAATATCTTTCTCGTCAGTAGTTTTGCCTCCATAGTATTTGTCAAGATAGTGATACTTGCCATTAGGACTTATTTGCCACATAATCTTTGCCGCCCCATTTTCAAAGTCGAAGATTCCAAAATCATAGTTGCATACTCTTCTGCGAACTCTCCGTTGTACTTCTTTGGGTAATTCGGAAATACCATTCCAATCTATATCCTTATTTTTAATTCATCCAACTCTCTTTTTATTGTCTTTAACTATGTAGGCGCATTGGGTAGAATGATTTATTAGATATCGAGCATTCCAAGAACCTGTAATAGCCGCATCATAGAAATCAACCCCCTCCATTTGTTCAGATAGTGATATTGTGTGGCAATCTCGGCTTACCAACTCTCTATATAACCGGGTTGGAGACATCGTTCTCAGCCTCATAAATCTCAGTTCTCCAAAAAACTTTGACACTACATCTAACAACGCATCAAACATAACAGCCTGTTTCTGCTTTACTTCCGCTATACGCCCTTTGTCAATTTCTATCCAGAAATCTTGTGGCAGACTAACATTCGAAAGTTTTGATGCCTTTCGGAACATTGGAGCAATCTCCCATACTTTACAACATCCACCTCCGCATCCAACAGGAGTCACGAGAAAGTGTAACTCCGGGTGTTCGGCAGCATATTTAGTGAAAGTATCAACAGATCTACGGATTTCATTTAACCCGATAGTACCACCGATAGTCGGAATAGCAAAAGATTGTCCCTGACGACCTTCGCGCTGTCCCATTACTGCACCAAAATGTTTTAGAGCAAAGTTTGAAGCGCCATCAAAGTGTCTGCCCGAATTGCGACATCCGAACACGAAGATTTCGTTTTCTTTGAGCGAGTTAATCCATTCTGGGGTAATTCTATGTTCCATACACTAACATTATTTCTCTAATGACAAATATTCAGTTGCCACATAATCTGTAAGCCATACACCATTTCTTGATAAGTAGAACTTTGCTCCATTTTTAAACATCTTTTGAGTATCTACCTTAAAAACTACAGGTGTGCCATGACGTTTCCCAACATTAATAGCTGTTTCAATCGTAGATGACAGATGCACGTGCAATCTGTTCTGCGACCTTAGTCCTTCTTCTAAAATATTATTCACAAAATATTCCGCAGTCCCATGAAACAGAAAAGGTGGTGGCGCACATTCCTCCAACTCAACATCGACTTGAATGGAATGTCCTTGTCGGGCTCGCATATATTGCATGTCTTCTGAAAACTCAAATCGTTGCTTATTATTTGTATCAACAATCGCACATAAATCCTCAAGTGTGAATCCATGCTTGTTGATTAAGTCTGAGACCTCTCGCCAACCATTTACATCAAACTGATATTTACGATCGTGACGAAGTAAATACGCCAAACGCTTGCTCTTGTTTTTAATGCTCATTTTTCTCAGATTATTGATTCAATATATTAGAGTAGGATAACCGATAATTCTATCTTGCAAAATGCTAGTGAATAAAGTTATTAGTCAGCACTTTCTTTCTACAGTTGAATGTACCCTTGTCAGGAATATTGATTATTGGGTTTCCCGACAAATAGGTATACAAGCTATTTAATCGTCTGAATACCTTATTATGAAGTCTACTCTCCACAATCTCCCCATTTACTATATGACCTTTCAAAAATGGAGGTTGAAGGCCATTATCAGCACCGTGGAACATCCAATATATAGTTAGGGCTAAGTCCGTTCGGTGTAGCCCCATTGCGCAGGCTATGTAAAAGTCCCCTTTATCTATAATATCAAAGAACTCTTGTAGATTCGCCGCTATTGTCTCGTTTGGAATACTATGGCTATCCAT
>SUYL01000007.1 GCA_015060445.1 Bacteroidales bacterium | reverse complement strand
GAGTGATGTATAAGGTCTGGACATTCTACTCCTTCAATGCGCTTGAGAGCCATCTTGAGGGCTTCAAGAGGATATGCCGTCTCTAACGTTGGGCCGACGCTCCATCCAATGATTTCTTCTGTATATGCATCAAGAATCAGGGATAGGTAGCAAAAGACATAATGATACTCATCGATCCATATCGTTATATAAGTGATATCACTAACCCATAGCTGGTTAGGCCTGGACGGGATAAGATCCTTGATCATGTTTGGATAGGTAGGAAGACCATGAGATGAGTCTGTAGTTCGGGGTTTACGGACCTTTAGACGAACCTTAAGACTATTTCTGTCTATGATATCTGCAAAGCGGTCGCGCCCTACTGGATTATTCCCGTCAAACTCTCTGCAGTACATATACCACAACTTCTTACCTCCGATCCCAGGATCCTTCTTGCGTATGCCTTTCACATATTCAAGAACAAATGACTCTTGAGCTACCTTCTGAAGTACCTTGGACTCGTCATGCTTATAATAAGCCTGCTTACTCACGCCAAACAGTGCGCAAAGTTTCTGAACCTCATATCGCTTGGGGTTCTTTGCGCGCAGGTTGCTTACTGTTTGGCGCCAGCTTTTTTTCTTATCTGAATGCCAAACTTAGCTTCAGCCACATTGATGAGTTCATTATAGGCCTCCGCTTTAATTTCCGCATTCAAAAGCTCTGCACGAAGTCTTTGAAGCTCTTCTTGAAGTGATTGAACATCATTTGAAGATGATGGGGTTTCCACAACTTCAGGAGAGGGTGAATTTATCCTTTTCATACCATAGGTAACTTTTGCGGGTGGCAATTCTTCTGCAAAGTTAGCAATCCATTTTGCAATTGTAGATTTACCTACAGGAATGATTTGAGAAATTCTTCGATATGAGAAACCTTCTTGATATAGCTTGAGTGCTTGTTCGCAATAACGATCTCTCAATGATGTACGATAAATAAACATATTAACTCGTAAATTACGAGTCAACTTTTTTCAGGGAAAGACACTTCGTCCACTCAGAAGTGCCATTTTGTGGACAAATGCTGCAGCGCGCCGCACTGCATCCACGCAGAAGCACCATTTTGTGGACAAATGCCACAGCGCACCATACTGCATCCACGCATGAGTGCCATTTTGTGGACAAACGCTACAGCGCACCGCACTCCATCCACGCAGAAGTACCAATTTGTGGACAAATGCTACAGCGCACCGCACTCCATCCACGGATGAGTGCCATTTTGTGGACAAACGCTGCAGCGCACCGCTCTGCATCCACACCAGATACCCTCTGTGTGGAAGAAAGTATTCTCCAGGCACTCGGGATCAACTTTGGGGAGCATTTGACCATACCTGCACACCGGAATGTGGTGTTCATAAAAGTATTTGTTACCTTTGCAGCAAAATATTAATACTATGGAAATTAAAGATAGAATCAATTACGATGTTGTTGTGGGAACAACAAAAGATATTCAGTCAATTGCACAGTTTCAGGTTGATATGGCTCAGGAGTCTGAGGGAACCACTCTGGATATTCAGACAGTTCTGCCTGGTGTTACCGCTGCCGTAAATGATCCGCAGAAAGGTACCTATATTGTCTGCAGTGTTGACGGACAGGCTATCAGCAGCCTTATGCTTACACGTGAGTGGAGCGACTGGACAAACCGCTGGTACTGGTGGATACAGAGTGTTTACGTAAAGCCTGAGTACAGGGGTAAGGGTGCTTACAGGGCTATGTATGAGAAGATTAAACAGATGGCTAAAGAGCAGGGAGTTACTCAGATACGCCTTTATGTAGACAAGACCAACTATTCTGCCCAGAAAGTGTATCAGAAACTTGGTATGGCAGAGTGCCATTATTACATGTACGAAGAAGTTCTGGATTAAGGGTCATTTCTCAACAGAGAAATTCCCCTTTTCGTCCATAACTATAGTATCTCCTTCATTTACAGAAACAAATCCTTCTTCTGTAAACAAGGAGAGCATAGAGAAACCCATACAGATGTACGGAGCCAACACCATGTCTCCGCACATCTGTTTCACTTCATGGAAGTTCAATCCAGTGTATTGTATTTTCTTTACTGCAGACATATCTTATTTGTAATTCTCTACAAATCCTGTTACAAGATTGAAGATTCTCTCAAAATTGCATGAGTGGAAATTTTCGTAAGTGTCCCTTGGTGAATGGTAATTCTTGTTGGTATCACCGTCCAGTTCAATATAGATTGCCGGAACACCCTTCAACCCGAACGGGTAATGGTCTGCATAATCATCCATTGGATGGCGGTCCAGTTTTGCGAACGGTTTCTCCATTGAAGCGTTTATTACATTCAGGCACTCAAGACCTCTCTCCCCCTGGTCTGAAATCTGGCAGTAGATGTTCTCTCCGTTGTCTCCTATCATATCCAGTTCTACAAAGTATTTGATATCCTCAAGAGGAAGAAGCGGATTGTCTGCATAGAAGAATGATCCAAGAAGGTTGTTCTCCTCAGCATCAAAGAATATGAATATAATTGAGTGTTCAGGCTGGTTGGCTTTGAAATGTCTCATAAGGTTCAAAAGCATTGCTGTACCTGAAGAGTTGTCATTTGCACCATAGAAGATGTCATCGGGGCCACAAATGCCAAGGTGGTCGTAGTGGCATGCAAGGATGAAATGTTCATTGCCTTTTGATTTTCCAGGAATGTAGGCAATAATGTTGTGTGCATCATTGTCAACCATCTCTGCATGTGTCTCAATCTTCACCTTTTTGGCGTTCTCCGGGAATGATTCGTCCACTATGAATACCGGCATAGGGGTATTGAAATGGTTGCGAGATTTGAAATAAGGGAGCAGTTCCCCTTTGCAGATAAGTGCCCCTACTTTTGTAAGGGGTACAAAGTATGTCTTGTAAACCTCTATTCCTGGGTATGTGTACATGGTCTCCTTAAACTTTTCCCAGTTTATTACAACTGCCTTGTCCTGGAATTTTCCGGAGTTCAGATAATCACAGAATTTGTCGGGAGTAATGTATTTGTCATCTACATATACAATTTCAAGTTCTCCCTCAAATGAAGGTGAAAACTCCTTGAGTGTATAGTCAATTGTATTGCGTAGAGTCTTTCCGTCAACTGTCAACTCCACTTTGCCCCTTTGTGCATTCAGAGGGTGGTTGAAGTGTTGCAGGTATGCAAGTCTGCTTTCCGGTGCCCCTTCCCATCTGCGGGCATTACAAGGGGTAATAAGGCTCTTGAATTCCGGTTGCAGGGAGTGGAGTTCAGGTCTGCTCTTCCCTTCCCAACTCTTCTCAATTACATCTGCAGGAATTGTTCCAATTCCAAGTTTCTCAATTTCTCCAATAATGAATTCTCCGGCTTTAATTGTGCCGTTCATATAATTGCTCCTTCCAAAATATTCTGCGGAAGAGAGTTCCTTTACCACATCTCTGTAGTATTGTTCACTTGGGGCAGGTACTTCCTGTTTTGGAGCACAACTCCCCATTACCAGTAATGCCATAGTTAAAGCAGCAACAGTTTTCATTTTTTAATGTGTTTTATCCTATACAAATGTAGTTAAAAATCTGTAACTTTACATCAGAAATAACTGCAGTATGGCCTATAGAAAATTTGACACCTGTTTTTTTGAGCGTTATGCACATCTTACCCTGGAAACTATCCTTGGTACCCGTTTTAGTGCACTTGAGAATAAGGACAGGCCGGATCTCCAGCTTCCCGACAATTCTCTTGGCATTGAGGTTACCCGTGCCATGGAACCCGACCGCCATAACGCAAACCAACTGCTTAAGGAACTGGCCGGGATGCATATTAACGAATCTCAGAAGGAAGATATGCAGAGAATAGTTGATACCGGATATGCTTACGGTTTGCCTGGATTGAATTATACCGGTTATAAGGAGGAGGAATACTGGTTACTTGCCCAGCCGCTCAAGCGTATTCTCAAAAGCAAAGTTGAGAAAGTTGCATCAGGCTTTTATGGAAATTTCAATGAGTTCGGGCTGTTTGTATTCTGCCGGGATCTTCTCAATCTTACTCAGGTTGAAGTGGCACTTGAATATACTTTAAGTCTGCAGGATAATCTTGATATCAGATACAACACCCTCTATCTGTCACAAACAGACACCCTATATGTGTGCAATCTGCACGACAATCTCTTTTACGAGGGAATAAACTCACGTATAGACAAATATGCCATTCCCGACAATCTACGCAGGGAGTTCTTCTTCAAATCCTTGGGATACTGATACTGATCTATTTGACAGAGTTGAATCCGTAATCAAAAGCCTTGAGGTTGCTCTCAACCATCTGCTCCCCTTTAGGTGCAAATATCCTCTTTATGCTCTCCCTCAATTGCTCTGGAGAAAGAATCTCTATATATTTGGCAGCCATCCCCAACAGGATAACATTGGCACTTTTTGGTAAATTGATTTCTGCTGCCATATCCTCAATTGGCAGAGAAACCGAATGTGGCAGCGATGCCAGTTCCTCATCAATTTTCTCCAGTTCAGGATAGTCAGGGATATTCCTGAAAGGGTGGGATGATGTAATTACTGTCCCATCCTTATGCAGATATGGCAGATATCTCAGGGCCTCCATAGGCTCCATGGAAATGATGAGGTCAGCCCCTCCCTCCTTTATAAGGTCTGAATATATTGTTTCAGTAGAAAGCCTCAGATTGGACTGCACATCTCCACCCCTCTGGCTCATTCCATGAACTTCAGCCTGCTTGAGGTACAACCCTGCAACTGCAGCGGCATCACCAATTATTGTTGCAATTGTAAGTATTCCCTGTCCTCCTACTCCCGACAGTATTATATCCTTTTTCATTGTTGCGCTGCCCTTTTTTTACGTAGTTTGCGGTTAAGTGTCTGAATGCATTCCCTTCTTGGAATAATTACAGAAACACCCTTATACTCAATTTCCTCCTTTATTGTACGGGTAATCTCTTCCATATTCTTGGCTATAGGTACAACCACCCTTACATGCTCGGGCTCAACACCCAAGGCAATGCATATTGCTTCAAATTTGCTTGTTCCGGCAGAATCCTGCCCGCCGGTCATTGCAGTAGTGAGGTTATCCGATATTACTACAGTAATGTTTGCATTGTCGTTTACTGCATCAAGGAGCCCGGTCATTCCGGAATGGGTGAATGTTGAGTCTCCAATAATTGCAACAGCCGGAAAAACTCCTGCATCTGCAGCCCCTTTTGCCATGGTTATTGAGGCACCCATATCAACGCAACTGTCAATTGCCCTGAAAGGAGGAAGTGCGCCAAGGGTATAGCACCCGATATCTCCAAAAATCCTGGCCCCTTCATATCCTTTGAGTATTTCATTCAGGGCATTATATACATCCCTGTGTCCGCATCCCTGGCATAGTGCAGGAGGGCGTGGCATTACATTTTCAGAAGTGCTGAAACTCTTCTCCTGTACAATTCCCATTGCTGCTCCTACATTGTCGGGAGTAAGTTCTCCCATTCGTGGAAGATCTCCTGTAAGTCGCCCTTTAACAGGGTATCCGTTTCCCAGAATCCCTTTTACAAGGTTTTCCACAACAGGTTGCCCGTCCTCAGCAACAAGAATACTGCTGCATCTGCGGGCAAATTCTTTTATTGTTGCCTCTGGAAGGGGATATTGCGAAATTTTGAGTACAGGAACCGTAGGGTCATTCTCCATTACATAATTGAACGCTATTCCGCATGCTATGATTCCCTGCCCCGACTTTTCAAAATCTGTGTCAATATTGTAAGGTGAGTTCTCTGATTCAAGTTTCAGGAGATCCTGTTTCTTTACAAGAGATGCATATTGTTTCTTTGCATTTCCTGGAAGAAGTACCCAGTTTGAACGCTCATTGCTTGGATTCAGAGGATTCTGTGCAATAGCATCTGTTATACGTACCCCGGCACGTGAATGTGCAAGACGGGTAACTATTCTCAGAAGAACCGGAAGTTTTACCCTCTCAGAGAGTTCAAAAGCATATTTCATCATCCCGTAAACCTCCTGCTGGGATGATGGTTCCAATATTGGAATCATGGCAAAATTGCCGTAAAAACGGGAGTCCTGCTCATTTTGGGAAGAGTGCATTGAAGGGTCATCTGCTGCAACTACAACCAGCCCTCCGTTCACTCCTGTAATTGCTGAATTCACAAAAGCATCTGCGGCAACGTTCATTCCCACATGTTTCATGCAAACAAGGGCCCTTTTGCCGGCAAAGGACATGCCCAAGGCAGCCTCCATGGCAGTTTTCTCGTTTGTGCACCATCTGCTTCTCACTTGTGGCGAGAATGTCTGTATAAATTCAGTAATCTCGGTAGATGGGGTCCCCGGATAAGCGTACACTCCGCTGATTCCGGCATGTACGGCACCCAAAGCAATAGCCTCATCTCCCAAAAGAAGCCTAGTTTCTTCCATTCTTTCCAATTATGTGTTATTCTTTGCTTATAAGGTCATTATAGTCTTCCATTGACCGGAGGATCACATCCTTTGCAACCTCAGGACCATATATTGAAATGAACTGCATGCGGCTTGTATGCTCGCCTGGAATGTCCTTATATGTACTGAAGTAGTGGATAAGACGTCTGATAATGTCCATAGGAACCTGGTCTATATCTGTCATGTGGCCATAAACTGCATCACTTCTCAGTACAGCAATAATCTTGTCGTCAGCCTGGTTATGGTCCAGAAGTCTAAGACCGCCAATTGGCCTTGCATTTACAAGGATGTCACCATGGGTAACATCTTTCTCTGTAAGTACACATATATCAAGAGGGTCACCGTCACCGTCAACATCTGTACGTACAAGAGCCTTGTTTGTAAGTTCAGCCATTTTGGGGCCGCAATATGTTCTTGGAAGAAAACCGTATAGCGATGGTACTATATTGGAGAACTTCTGAGGGCGGTCCAATGTAAGGTAACCCGATTCTTTGTCAACCTCATATTTTACAGAGTCTGTAGGTACAATCTCAATGAATGCCCTTACAGCATCCGGAAAATCGGCTCCTTGGCTTATACCGTGCCAAGGATGCGCCTTATGCTTCTTAGTATTCATAAATTAGGTGTAATTTTCAACAAATTTAATAATAATTGTGGCTCATTGTCATATTTTTTTGTTTTTGTTCAAAAACACCATACATTTACACCTGCATATCTAATAATATGTAACCTAACTAATAATTAT
The DNA here is from genome assembly GCA_015060445.1 of Bacteroidales bacterium. Classification (GTDB taxonomy): domain Bacteria; phylum Bacteroidota; class Bacteroidia; order Bacteroidales; family UBA932; genus Egerieousia. Next base: position 48,054 of record SUYL01000007.1, on the reverse strand, counting down.
ATACAATGAAAAGAGTTGTTATTTTGCTATTTGCCCTTTCTTTATTGGCAAATTCGGCTTCTTATTCGCAGCAGTGCCTTCCTGCAGATTATGCCTATAAGGTTAAGAATGAAGGTTTTTCAAAATCTCAGATTGAACAGTTGGCCCAATTTATGACAGATGATATGGGGCCAAGACTTGCCGCTTCGCAATTGAAACTCAGAGCGGAACAGATGATGGTTGAGAAACTCACCCAACTGGGTTTTTCCAATGTAAAAATTGAATTTGCTTACAATTTTCCTAAAGGAGGTTGGGACAATAAAATGAATTATGTGGCTATGACCTCCCCATATTATTGCAGTTTTGCTGCAAATCCCAAAGCATGGAGCGGTAGTACAGATGGTCTTGTAAAAGGCGAGTGTATTGTACTTGATCCTAAAAATGTTGCAGATCTGGAGTCGTATAAAGGTAAACTTGCCGGCAAAATTGTACTTATGCCCTCTACCCAAACATACGAAATGAAATTCACCCCTCTTGCTTCCCGATATACAGATGAGCAGTTGGAGGAGATGGAGACAGACTCCAGGGCAAATGTGTCACAAGGAAGAAGATATTCCTACAATTACAATCCCGCAGCAAGGGAGTTGCAGAGTGCCATGAACAAACTTCTAAAAGAAGAGAAACCTTTGGCTGTAATAAGCAGTGGCGGTACATTCAATGTCCCTTCATCCAGAGGTGTACAATATAAAGTTGGCCAGCCTGAGCCTACACCTGAAATTATCCTTCCGCTCGAAGATCACGCCCGTATTGTCCGTATGATGAAAAAAGGTGAGAAAGTTGAGATGGAACTTAATGTAAGGAATGAGTTTACTGACAACCAGAAAATCAATAATGTAGTTGCGGAAATACCCGGTTCAGATCCTGCCCTCAAGGATGAAGTTGTGCTCCTTGGTGCCCACTTCGATTCATGGCATGGCGGTACAGGTGCAGCAGACAATGCTTCCGGATGTATAGTAATGACAGAAGCCTTGCGTATCATTAAAGAACTTGGAATCAAGCCAAAACGTACTATACGTCTTGCCCTGTGGGGTGGTGAAGAGCAGGGCCTATATGGCTCACGCGGATATGCTGCAACAAAACTGTATGACAATGAGAAGAAAAAGGTTCTTCCTGGATATGAAGATTTTGCCCTTTATTTGAATATGGACAACGGATCGGGACGTTTTAGAGGCATCTATCTGGAGGAGAATGACATGGCTGTGCCATTCTTCCAGGCCTGGATGAAACCCCTTGAATCTCTTGGGTTCAATACCATTTCAATGAGACGTACAGGCAGTACAGACCATGTTACATTCAACCGTCTTGGCCTTCCTGCATATCAGTTCATCCAGGACCCTCTTGAGTATGGCCGCACATACCACACCGTAATGGATACTTACGAGAGGCTCTCTTTGCAGGATCTTAAGATTGATGCAGTTATTGTTGCTTGGCTTGCTCTCAATGCTGCAATGGATGATTCAAGAATTCCAGTAAAACCTGGTTATCCTGCCATTTTAGCTACACAGCAGAATAGAAGATAACGGATAAGTGAATAAATAGAAGAATCGGTAGAATATTGATACTGACAGCATAATTCGACGGTTGCGAGTTATTTCTTATGAAATGACGAAGCAGAGGAGACTTCGAGCTGTTAGAATCAATATTCTGCCGATTCCTATTTTTGAGGTATTTATTCTTCTATGTCGCTGGATGTTCTGCGGATATGGATGAATGCCTCTGCCCTTTTGCAGTTATGCTCCATACCTCTGAAAATCTCCATTTGTCCGTGAGACTCATCATACCACTCCTCTGGGTTCTGGCATTTGTGGCAGTAGGTTGCCTTTTTCTTTATATCAGCAAATTCAGTAATGTCAACCCAGTCTGTAGGGTGGAAAATCATACTCTGCACGCCACTCATTACCTCATAATAATAAAGGTCAAAACCATATTTCAACTGTCTCCAGGCATCATATGTAAGGATAGAACATATCCTGTGGTCCCTATGGGAATCAATTGGCCAGTGGGTGAATACCATTTCGGGATTCTCCTTTTCAATAACTTCCTTCATCTCCGCATACCTTTCTTTTGTAATTTCGGAACTGCCGTCAATCTGGGTCATGAAAATTGGCCTTACACCAAATATCTCGCAAGCCTCCCTTGCCTCCTTCATTCTCATTGCAGATGATTCAGCATGGCTCTTCCCTGGAACACCTGCCTCTCCCCTGGTCATATATACAACAACCACCTCATACCCCAACTTTTTAAGAACCATTATGGTTCCTCCGCATCCGGTCTCAGGATCGTCGGGATGAGCACCAATTACCATTGCCTTTTTACCTTTACCCGGTGTGTCTGTGGCTTTTCCTGTAATTGAATTGTTGCCTGCAAAAGCATCTGTTCCCAATACTGCAGAACCTGCCAGTGCAGTTCCTGTAAGTTTCAGCATTTTTCTTCTGTCCATACTATAATGATTTAATATTTGCTCTATAGTTACAAATTTAATATTTTTGAAGAAAATTATCCTTGTATGAGAAACTTTATTTCCATGTCTGTCTTTGCAGGAATTCTTATAGGTACCGGCGGACTTGTTTATCTTAGAGTGGGCGGTTTGCCAGGTGCTGTACTTTTTGCATTCGGACTCCTTTGTGTTGTAATGTGCGGGGCACAACTCTATACCGGCAAATCCGGTTTCCTGCCATTCAGAGAATTTCCTAAACTCATCCTTATGCTCACTGCAAATGCAATAGGATGCCTTATAGCCGCATACATTGCACAGTATGTAGCCAGTGATGCAGTAAGTTCCAATCTTGCAACTATCCTCTCTTCCCGACAATCAGCATCTTGGCATTCACTTGCAGTGACATCGTCGGGAACAGGAATGATAATGACTTTGGCCGTTTATGGTGCCCGCAAGCAGCATTACCTTCCACTTCTGTTTGGAGTTCCAGTATTCATTTTGTGCGGTTTACCCCACTGTGTTGCAGATGCTTTCTATTATTCTCTTGCAGCAATTACAGGAAAATGGGAATGGTGGATTTTGGGTGCGTGGTTCTGGTCTATAGTTGGCAATTATATAGGCTGCAATCTTCCAAGGATACTGATGGGAGAAAAATTTGAATTCAAAGCATAAAAGAAGGGCCCGGATTTCCGGGCCCCATTAATTATACAACTTTAACTCATTATAGTTCAGTTTTCCACAACCCGTGCAGATTGCAGTACTCATAAACTGCTACAGGTTTGTCTGCACATGTACAGAAAACTGCTTCTGCTTTCTCTCTCTCCTTTACATCTATCTTCATACCGCCGTTCTCAGTCTCAACAAAAATGAAAGCGATATGGTGCTCTGGTGTCATTGGGTGCGGTGCACTTCCAACCTCCACTTTAATTGTGCAGTCATCAACTTTTGTTACCACAGGAACATGCTTCTCTGCACTTGCATCAACTGTATTTGCAACAAGTTCTTCCATTTTCTCTCCACAGCATACAACTGGAACTTTAGAATCAACAACTTTACCGATAACGTTGCCGCAGTGGCGGCATTTGTAGAATTTAGTAGCCATAATTTTATAAATTTTAAATGTGTTCAACTTGTTTTATAAACAAAGAAGTTTGCATTTTGTTTATCTCCCCTGTTTCTGATTGCAAAGATAGAACAAAAAATTAATATTCCAAATAAATACCAGATAATAATTAATAAAAATAAGTATTATTTATAAAAATTTTCAACAAATGCAACATATCTCCTTTTTTTAAGAACGCAGATGTTCCACCATCCTATAAGGAATCCGCTCCCGTAGCCCCATAATTGGATACATGAAGTAATTACAGAGTAGCATCCTGTTACAACAGACTTTTTCCTTAATGATGAATCTATGAACAATATTGCCCACAACAATACTAAAGGGGCCAAAAACCATATTGAAACCAGGATTGCCATAACTGCAAGAAATATGCAGCCTGTAAAGAAAACTGCAGGGAGCATATGTACAGGTTTGAGAGATCCTGGATGACGTTTTGTAAGATGTATTCTTGCTATGCCTGAATTGAATACCTGTTTGAAGAAACTCCTCAGGGTATTTCTCCTCTTATGGTACACCCACGACTGTTCAAATAATCTGCTGCTGTATCCCCCCTCCTTTACCTTGTAACTGAAATCTACATCTTCTCCAAACCTCATGTCAGAGAAACCTCCAATTTCCATGAATACATCCTTTCTTATACCCATATTGAATGTTCTTGGGTAAAATTTGTCTGCACTCCGCTTGTTTCCCCTTATTCCCCCTGTTGTTATGAAAGATGTCATTGAGTAGTCTATTGCCTTCTGCAATGGTGTAAATGAGGGGTGTGATTTGTCTGCTCCACCAAACAGTTGGCACTCCCTGTTCACCAGTTCCCCAATTGCAGCCTCCATATAATGGGGCGGGATTATACAGTCTGAATCAAAGAAGAGCAGCCACTCGCCATTTGCCTTTTCTGCACCATAATTCCTTGCAAGTGCTGGCCCTCCATTCTCTTTGTAAAAATATCTGTAAGGGAGGATGCCGTCAAATTTTCTGCACACATCATCACATTTTACAGATGAGCCGTCTTCCACAATGATGGTTTCAAAATCTTTTGTATGCTGAGCCAGAAGACTCTCCAGAAGTTCCTCCACCTCCTGGGGTCTGTTGTAAACAGGTATGATAACCGAGAATTTTGGGGATATGTTCTCCATAAATATTTGTTTCTACAGCAAATTTAAAATTTTATTTTCACTTAATATAAAAAGAATTGTTATCTTCACACAATAAAAGAGTGTTACATGAAGAGATTCCTTTTACCTGTAATAGCGATGCTTATTGCATTTTCTTGTGCCAACAACAACTCTGCAAATGAAGGCAAGCCTTTTGAAATGGATGGAGTCTGGGAGGGTGTTCTTCCTGCTGCAGACTGTTCCGGCATTGAATATATCCTGAGCCTCCAGCCACAGGGAACTTATAAAATGACAATTACCTATATAGATGGTGAGGGTGACGGAATAGATATGGTTTTCTACTCTACAGGAAAAGTTGTAAGGGTGCATGAAGACAAATCACAGTTCTTGAGGCTGCTTCCTCCTCCCGGAAACGATACCGTATATTTTAAGGTGGTTGATTCTCAAGTACTCCGTCTTGTCAATAAAGAACTTGAAGAGCCTCAGAATCCGGAACTGTACAATATAGTAAAAGGTAAGTAAGCAAATTAGATTGTATCCGTAAAATGAAGAACATATTATTCCTCATATTATCTGCAATCCCGCTTCTTTCCCTTTTTTCCTGCTCCAGTGACAACCTTTCTCAAGACGGTTCTATCATACGTACAGGTGATCTTATCCCAAATTTCTCTGTAGAGATGAATGACGGCTCAACTGTAACCGGACAAAGTTTGCGCAGTGGAGTCTCATGCATTGTCTTTTTCAATACTGCGTGCCCGGACTGTAACTCCACTTTGCCATACATTCAGAGTATATATGACAGATATTCAACAAGAGGTGTAAAATTTGCAATTATCAGCAGGGAAGAGGGCAATGATACAGTTTCAGCATACTGGAAAGACAATGGCTTCACAATGCCATATTCTGCACAGACCAACCGTGCAGTATATAATCTCTTTGCTTCCCACACAATTCCCCGTATATATATAGGAAATCTGTCGGGAAGAATAGTTGCCTGTTTTGACGATTCTCCCCTCCCTACAGATGTAGAAATCTCAAGTCTCCTTGATCAATTTATCCGGTAATTTGCATAAACTATTGCCTTTATCTGTTGTTTTAAATGAAAAAATTCTATGGAAACAACAGACATTACCCCAAAGACTAGCCACAATAGAACTGTAGAAAATTTTGATATCCAAAAATATATGGGTGTCTGGTATGAGATTGCAAGGTATGAGAACATATTTGAAAGGGGACTTGTAGATGTTTGGACAAGATACACTCTCCTTCCCGACAAAACAGTAAAAGTTGAGAATTCTGGAAGGAACAGGCACGGTAAGGAGAAAAAGATCTTTGGTACAGCTTTCCAACCGAATCCGGGGAAACCGGCACATCTTAAAGTGAGTTTCTTCTGGTGGTTTGCCTCAGATTACAATATCATTATGCTGGGACCAGACTATTCTTACTCTGTAGTAAGCGGCAACAATGGAAAATATTTGTGGATAATGTCCAGGAACAGGATAATGGACGGGACAACTCTCGACCATATTTTCCAGTTTCTCCGTACAAGAGGGTTCAACCCCAGCAAACTTGTTTTCTGATTTTAGAACTCATAGAGTTCTGAAATGCATTTTCTTGGAAGACATACAAGTTCAAGATCAGTGCCCGGTACAGCGCCAATCTCCCTAAGGGCTTTTTCCATGCAGGAGCAGGCAGTGCCGGGTGTATTGTTGTTTTCGCTCAAATGGCACAGGAACAGGTGTGTCAACCCCTTATGCCAGAACCTTTTTACGGCAGATGCAGCCTGCTCGTTGCTCAAATGTCCATGCCCTTGCATTATCCTCACTTTAAGTTCGGGTGAATATGGGCCGCCAAGCAGCATGTCAAGATCATAGTTGCTCTCAAAGATTACAATCTGGGACATCTTGCAGTATTTTACAACATCATCATTAACTTCCCCTAAATCTGTAAGGAAAGTAAACTTTGTCCCATAAAAATCTATATGGTATCCTACAGTTTCTGTAGCATCATGTGGAACAATAAACGGTATGAATGTTACACCTTTGTAAGAACTTGCCTCACCTGCTACAGTTTTCCTTACACACCCCTTCATCCTCCCCCTTGTGCAGGGGTGGTTATCAAGTGAGTTGTGGAGTATTTCAGTGGCATAAACAGGTTTGGAGAACTTTTCTGCAACCATCCCAAGCCCTTTTATGTGGTCTATATGGTCGTGGGTAACAAGAACAAACTCTACAGAATCAATTGTTATGCCGTACTCCAGCAACCTTTTCTTTATGGTTCTTGGGCCAATTCCTGCATCAATAAGCAGACCGGTCTCCCCGTTGCCTATATAATAGCAGTTGCCGTTGCTTCCACTGCTGAGACTGAAAAATTTTACCATTGTTCCCCCAGTTCTTCAAGCACAGCCTTTACTTTTTCTGCAAGGTTGTCACTTACATTATAAAGTAGCGTATTCAATCCTAAAGATTTTCCTGTTTCAACATTTGCAGGAGAATCATCTATGAAAAGCGTTTCTGATGGCACTGCCCCCGAATCTTCCAAAAGCATCTCAAAAATCTTCGTGCCAGGTTTTGAACTTTTCATCTCAAAAGAGAGGTACAGCCTCTCAAATATATCTTCCATGTCAATCCCTTTAGCCTCAAGGAACAGTTCACAGCATCTTTTCCATGCAATAGGATTCACATTGCTCAGAAGCATAAGGTTATACTTCTCCTTCAACTGAAGAAGAAGTTCCACTTTATAAGGCTCGACTTTGGTGAGGAATGAATTGAGGGCCATATCTATTTCCACATCCTCAATTGCGGTTTTCTTGCAATGTCCCTTTACAATCTCCCTGAATTCCACTGAATCCATATCGCCGTTTTCAAATTCGGCAAAAAAGCCCTTTTGTGCATAAGGGTTCAGGTAATCCCCAAAATTGTCAAAGCCAAGGTCCTGTGAAAACCTTTGGAGGCATCTGTTTTTGTCGAGCGAGACAAGTACACCCCCCAAATCAAATATGATATTTTTAATCATTGCTCCAGTTTTTCAATCATTGATATAAATATTGAGGTCATTTTGTCGGCTGCTGCATCAGCAGCCTTTACAACATCATCCCCGTCATTGGCATAATCCTCTGCGTAGTTGTCATGTGCCTCATTTGTAATTACCGATACTCCAAATACAGGTATCCCGCTGTGTCTGGCAACTATTACCTCAGGTATTGTTGACATCCCTACAGCATCTGCTCCAATTGTGCGGAAGTATTTGTATTCAGCAGGGGTTTCGTATGTTGGACCTGTACTTGCAAGATATGTACCTTTTTTCAATTCTATATCCATCTCTGATGCAATTTCATTTGCAATCCGGATCAATGAAAGGTCATACGGGTGTGTCATGTCGGGAAAACGGGGACCGAACTCTTCCATATTAGGCCCAATCAGTGGATTGGGCAATAGGTTGATATGGTCTGCAATTACCATGAGGTCGCCTATCTTAAGATTATAGTTGACCCCACCAGCTGCATTTGACACAAACAGATACCCAATTCCGAGCACTTTCATTACCCTTATTGGCAGTGTTACATACTCCATAGGATACCCCTCATAATAGTGGAATCGCCCTTGCATGGCCAGAACAAATTTTCCTCCAAGTTTTCCAGCAATGAAGTTTCCTTTATGTCCAACAGCAGTAGATGCCGGAAAATGCGGTATTTCGCGGTACGGGATAATCTTTTTATCCTCAATTACATCTGCAAGTTTCCCCAATCCGCTTCCCAGAACTATTCCTGCAACCGGTTTTTCTTCTCCTATTATATTTCTGATATATTCTGCAGCCTCATATATCCTGCTTATTCTTTCATCCATATCGCCAATTATATTTATTTGTTGGAATACAGTTTCCTGCACACTCTATTTACATTCTCAAGAATCTCCCTCTCCCCTTTTACAACCCTGTTCTCCATAATGAATTTCCCATTGCATATTACACTCTCAACACATGAAGAATTTGCAGAGTATACCAGATTGGACAGGAAATTGAGGTTAGGGGTAAATGCATAGTTGTCAATATCTATTATTGTAATGTCTGCAAGTTTCCCCTCTGCAATGATTCCTGCATCAATCCCCAGTGCCTGGGCACCGTTATATGTGGCAACTTTCATAAGTTCCTCAAGGGGGAATGCCATTGGATCCCTTCTCCACCCTTTCTGCAGCAGTGCTGCAGTTTTCATTGCCTCCCTCATGTCAAGGTTGTTTGATGATCCGCAGCCGTCTGTACCCAGGCAAACCCTTATTCCCCTTTCATTCAGTTCATTGTATTTGAATCTGCTTCCCGATGCCAATTTGAGGTTTGAATTTATATTGTGTACAGCAGTAACACCATACTTTGCCATAATATCCATATCCTCCTCCCCAAGCCATACGCAATGGGCGGCTATAACTTCGGGACCAAGGACTCCCAGATTCTCAAGGTGCCTGAACGGAGAACAACCGTTCAATGCAACAGAATCAAGGTTTTCCTGTTCAGTTTCCGAGACATGTATATGAAGTGTAAGATTGTTTTTCCTTGCAAAATTGCTGCACCATTGTATCATGGAGTCCGATACTGTATATGGGGCATGTACTCCAACAGACATTTTGTTGAGTTCACCCCAATGGAGTGATTTTTCGTACATTGCTTCCATTCCCTCCTTAATGGCTGCATCTTTGGATTCATCTTTAAGATCCAGTGCAACAAAAGCATGTTCACTCCTCAATCCCATCTCCTTTACAGCCCCAACTGCTGTATCTATCATCCAGTACTGGTCATAAAAACATGTGGTTCCGGTCTTTATCATCTCAAGACAGGCAAGTTTAGTACCCCAATATATTGCCTCTTCATCCATACGGGCCTCCACTTTCCAAATCTCCTGGAGCCACTCCTGCAGTTTGCTATCCTCCCTGTATCCTCTGGTAATGGTCATGGCAGAATGGGTATGCATATTAACAAAACCTGGAATTGCGGCTTTGCCGCTGCAGTCAATTACCCTGCATTCATCCGGCATTACCCTATTGTGAAGATTTGCTCCCACTTCAGATATCCTGTTCCCGTTTATAAGTATATCCTGGACACTCCCGCCAACAAATATCCCCTTAAGCAATGTTTTTTTCATATAACCTCATTTTACGCATGTAAAGTTAACATTTCTTTATTTTATTGGGGAATTTATTGTACTTTGGTACCATAAAAAGTGTGTTATGAATTTTGTCTGGTTAGATATCAATGCCTCCTGGTCTCACTCTTCACTTGCACTGCCTGCCCTTCATGCCAATTTGAGTGGATCTACTGCATCAAAATGCAACATGAAGGTTGTAAGAGGTACTGTAAAGAGTCCCATTTCCCAGATTATAGGGCAACTGGAACTTTTGGAACCTCATTATATTTTTGCAACCGGATGGCTTTTCAATATAGATTATCTTCTTACAGTTCTTGGGAGAGTCTCATCTTTATGTTCTCCAAAAGGGATTTTTCTTGGTGGCCCCGAATTTTTGGGCGACAACACCAATTTTCTCAAGAATAACAGTTTCATTACAGCAGTGTTCAAAGGTGAGGGAGAGGAGATTTTTGAACCGTTCATCTCCTCATTGCTCAACTCGGATGAGAAATGGAGGGAGATTCCGGGTTTTGAATTCATTGATATGGAAGGGATGCACCGCTCTCTCGCTGTTTCAACAAAAGAGTTCATCTCACTTGCACCTCCTACCTGCTCCCCTCTTTTTTCATGGGACAAATCATTTGTCCAACTTGAAACTTCCCGCGGCTGCTTCAATTCGTGCAGGTTCTGTGTAAGCGGTATAGATAGGAGTCCTGTAACGGACATCCCTGTTGAGGAATTGGGTGAACGGTTGAAACTTATTGTCTCAAAAGGTATCAGACAGGTAAGGGTACTTGACCGCACCTTCAACGCAAACCCTTTGCGTGCCATTTCACTCCTCCAACTGTTTTCAGAATTTGCAGGAAAACTCAATTTCCATCTTGAGGTTCACCCTGCACTTCTTCACATCTCCAGTGGCAATGATTCTTCCCCGGTTGCCAAATTGAGACAGATGCTGGAGTCTCTTCCTGCCGGCCTTCTGCACCTGGAAGCAGGCATTCAGACTCTACAGCAGGATGTGCTTGACAATTGTGGCAGAAAAGGCTCCTGTGCCAACTCGCTTGAGGGGCTGAAGTTTCTTATAGGATGTACAAATTTTGAGGTTCATGCAGATCTTATAGCGGGATTGCCAGGCTACACTTTCAATTCATTGGTTGATGATACATTGTCCCTTATGGCTGTCTCTCCTGCCGAGATACAGTTGGAGAGCCTGAAACTACTACCGGGTACACATTTCAGGAACATGTCGGAATTATATGGTATAAAATACTCCCCTTTTCCCCCTTATGAGGTCCTCTCCACACCTTCAATTTCTTATAACGACCTCTCCCGGTGTATGGTGCTGTCCAGGATTCTGGATTACTGGTACAATGACAAGAAATGGAGAAAACCTTTCGGAAAGATATTTTCTGCAAACAAGGAACTGCTCCTTGTACTGATTGATGAACTGGGTGAAGGGGAATTCATCTCCCAGCCAATGGGGTTTGAGGCAAAAGGGCTTCTCCTATACAGTTTCTGCAAGAGGCATTGTCCCGACAATTGTGCAGAAATATCGCTCCAGTGGGCCCATAACGGACTTTCCATGAAAAAAGAACCGGCAGAGATGTTTGTAAAATGGAATTATGGGGATACTGCCGTTTCAAATCCAATTTTTGTGGAGGGGGATCCGAGATACAGATACTTCTATCTGCATGTTGGCAATTGCAGACACTGGTTTGCCTACAATAAGGAGATTGAGCGTGTTGCCCCCTGCAACATTTGCACTGAGGAACTGTAATCAGATATACAGTTCCCCTTTTGCAAATATGTATGCTGTACCACCTACATATATCTCCCCTTTATCAGTTATTTCAACCGCAATGCTTGAGGGTCTCCCCATTTTCTCTCCCTGAATAAAGATGCACTTCTCCCCCCTCCCGACAATCCCTTCTGAATGGAGATAATGGGCTAAAGCACCATTTGCTGTACCTGTAGCCGATTCTTCCGGAATACCGTACAATGGCGCAAAGTTTCTCACATGTGCCGTTGCATTGTCATCTGCAAAAGCAAAGGCATGTACCCCTACAACTCCATACTGTTCACTGATTCTGCTTAATTGGTCCATATCAGGGGCCATTGCTTCCAATTCTTCCAGAGTCTGAACAGGGAGTATTATGTCGGGAAGACCGGTTGATACCGTTTTGGGCGTGAGTGTTTTATGTGGTGCTGCTCCCATTATTCTGTACAGGGCATCTGTATCAAGTTCCTTATTTATCATTTCCGGTTTGGCCATCTCCATAAGGATATCTTTCCCAATCCTAACCTTCAGTTCTCCAGCCAATGTGTGGTTTACATATTCATTCCCCTCCTTTACAATCCCCTCATTTTTCAGCACTGTAAAGGTTGCAATTGTAGCATGTCCGCACAGTTCCACTTCTGAATATGGGGTGAAGTATCTCGTTTCAAAATCACGACATGATTTTTGTTTCACAAATGCAGTCTCCGAATATCTCAGTTCTGCAGCAGTCCTTATCATTGTCTCTTCTGAAGGGAACGGTTCATTTTCTCCCAATAATACTACCCCGGCCTGATTTCCTCCAAATGGGGTGCTGGAAAATGCGTCTGTTATGTACAGTTTCATGGATTTTTTTATCTATTTATATGCAAATATATGAAATCTGTAATAAAGTTTAATCTGTTTATTATGAATTATAACCAATTCTTACTATATTTGTTAAATATTTATATTTACCGACAATGATTGCAAAAGAATTGATATCTCCCAGGAGCGTTGCTGTTATTGGAGCGTCAGATGACACTTCAAAACCCGGCGGCAATGCCCTTAAAAATCTTATAGATACAGGATACAGTGGTGAACTGTATGCCGTCAATCCCAAGAATGATTATGTCCAAGGGATAAAATCATATAAAAGTGCAGACGATCTCCCCCAGACAGATTGTGCAATTCTTGCCATACCGGCAAAAATGTGTCCCCAGACAGTAGAGGTACTCTGCAGAGACAAAGGGTGCAGGGGAATTGTAATTTTCTCGGCAGGATTTCATGAGGAAAGCCATGAGGGTGCCCTTCTTGAAAAGGAGATTACCGATACCGTGAACAGATATGGAGCATCCCTTATTGGTCCAAACTGCATTGGACTCATTACCAATTCCTATGCTGGAGTCTTTACCCATCCGGTATCCAATTTGTCTCCCGACGGAATTGATATAGTGTCGGGGTCAGGGGCAACTGTTGTTTTCATAATGGAGGAGGCGGTAAAGAGGGGACTCAATTTCTCAAATGTGTTTTCAGTTGGCAACAGCGCACAGATTGGGGTTGAAGATGTACTTGAGTATCTTGATGAAACCTTTGTTCCGGGAGAGAGTTCTCCTGTAAAACTCATGTATATTGAGAGTATATCAAATCCTCAGAAACTGTTGCGGCATGCAAGGTCCCTCATAGCCAAAGGGGCGAGGATTGCTGCAATAAAGGCTGGTTACAGTGAAGCCGGCAGCCGTGCTGCATCATCCCATACCGGAGCCCTTGCCACCCCAGACAAAGCAGTAGATGCCCTCTTCAGGAAGGCTGGAATATGCAGGGTATATAGCCGAACCGAACTGATTGATATGGCCTCCATTTTCTCGCTTCCAATGCCTAAAGGGAAAAACATTGCTGTGATTACACATGCCGGTGGACCTGCGGTAATGCTTACTGACATTTTGAGCAGCAACGGGATAAACATTCCTCATCTGCAGGGAGAAAAGGCTGCCTCCCTTCTTGAGAAACTTTACCACGGCTCATCGGTTGCAAATCCTATTGATTTTCTGGCAACCGGAACCAAAGAGCAGTTGGGTTATATTATAGATGCCTGCAACAATGACTTTGATGAAATTGACGGTATGGCTGTAATATTCGGAAGTCCCGGACTTACAGATGTATCGGAGGTCTACAGATTTATCCTTGAAAAGATGAAGGAGTCTCCAAAACCGATATATCCTATTCTTACTTCAGTTGTAAATGCAGGTGAGGCAATAGAAGAATTCAGGAAATCGTCGGGAATATGTTTCAGTGATGAGGTTGCCTTTGGCAAGGCTTTTGTCAATATGGTTACAACCTCTCCGGAAAAGGATGCAGACCCAATTTGCAATGATATTGACAAGGAGAGAATTAGAAACATTATAGAGCAGGCACCTTGTGGTTATCTCCCTCCGGAGTCAGTATCTGCCCTTCTCGATGCAGCAGGCATAGACAGGGTTATGGAACATGTTTCAACATCATTGGATGATGCGGTTTCTGCAGCAGGGAAAATGGGTTACCCGCTTGTCATGAAAGTTGTTGGCCCTGTACACAAGACAGATGTAGGAGGCGTAGCCCTCAATGTCTCAAATGACCGGATGCTGGAAGAACAATTTGTGAGAATGATGAAGATAGACCAGGCCCAGGGTGTCCTTTTGCAACCTATGCTCAAAGGTACAGAGGTTTTCATTGGTGCAAAAAGGGAAGGAGATTTTGGCACATTGGTTCTATGTGGCCTTGGTGGCATATTTGTTGAAGCGCTGGGTGATGTATCATCCTCTTTGGCTCCATTCTCTGCAGAGGTTGCCCTTGGAATGATAAGGGATCTCAGAGGCTATAAGATTATTCAGGGAATCAGAGGTTCAGAGGGGGTAAATGAGAGTATTTTTGCCCAGTTGGTCTCAAGAGTTTCCTCATTATGTGCAGCAGCACCTGAAATAATGGAGATGGATATAAATCCGCTTCTTGGAAACAGCACTCAAGTGGTGGCAGTTGATGCAAGAATTAGAATTGTAAAATAGCAATGATTAAAGGAAAAATTTCTAAATTAGCAGATGAATTCAGGGCACTCAGCCCTACCGCAAAAGGGATGGTCGTATTGTGTATAATCCTCATAATAGGAATCCTCCTCAGATGGGATACAACAATTGAAGGGATTAAACAGGGCTTTGGGTTCTTCAGCGGCAAATAGTTGATAATTTTAAATATTATAGATATGGCAGTAAAAGGAGCAATAGTGGTAGATACCGAGAAATGCAAAGGGTGCAGTGTCTGTATAGCAAACTGTCCAACCCAAACCATTGCATTGTCAAAACAGGTTAACGGTAAGGGATACAATTATGCATATATGGAGAATCCCGACAATTGCATAGGATGTACAAATTGTGCAACTGTATGTCCTGATGCTGTAATTACAGTTTATAGAGTGAAAATATAAAAATCAACGGATATGGCTGAAAAAATACTGATGAAGGGTAACGAAGCAATCGCCCATGGTGCCATAAGATGTGGCGCCGACGGATATTTCGGTTACCCTATTACTCCACAATCGGAGGTTATGGAGACTTTGATGGAGGAAAAGCCTTGGGAAACAACAGGTATGGTTGTGCTTCAGGCAGAAAGTGAAACCTCTTCAATAAATATGGTTTATGGTGGTGCTTCTACCGGCAAAAAGGTTATGACATCTTCCAGCAGCCTTGGTATAAGCCTTATGGCAGAAGGTTTGAGTTATCTGGCCGGTGCAGAACTCCCTTGTGTTGTAGTTAATGTAATGAGGGGCGGTCCCGGACTCGGTACAATCCAGCCAAGCCAGGCAGACTATTTCCAGGCTGTTAAAGGCGGCGGACATGGTGATTACAAAATGATTGTTCTTGCCCCCGCTTCTGCACAGGATATGTATGACCATGTAGGCTTGGGCTTTGACCTTGCATTCAAATACAGGATTCCTGCCATGATCCTTTCTGATGGTGTAATTGGCCAGATGATGGAGAAAGTTGAGATGCGTGAAATGAAACCAAGGAGAACAGCAGAACAGGTTAAGGCTGAATGTCCATGGGCCCTTACAGGCAAGACTCCTGAAAGGGAGAGGAATCTCATTACATCACTTGCACTTGACCCTAATGTTCAGGAGAAGGTAAATCTCAAACTTCAGGCAAAATACCGTGAGATTGAGGAGAATGAAGTACTTTACAGTACATATATGACCGACGATGCCGAGTATCTGTTCATTGCCTACGGCAGTATGTCCAGAATCTGTGAGGCAGTAGTTGACCAGGCCCGTGAAGCGGGATACAAGGTTGGACTTCTCAGACCAATCACCCTCTTCCCTTTCCCTGTAAAACAGATACAGCAGTTCATCCCTCAAATCAAAGGTATCCTTACTGTTGAGATGAGTTCCGGCCAGATGGTTGAAGATGTAAAACTTGCCGTTGAAGGCAAGGTGCCAGTAGAATTCTATGGCAGAATGGGTGGTATTATCCCTTCACCTGATGAGGTATATGAAGCATTTGTAAAATCTTTCAATAAATAGCGGACTATGGATATAAAAGATATAATTAAACCGGAGAACAAGGTTTATTCCAAAACCCCAGTACTTTCAGATGCTGTGATGCATTACTGTCCGGGCTGTACCCATGGTGTTGTACACAAGGTGATTGCAGAGGTAATTGAAGAGATGGGTATACAGGACAAGACAATAGGTATTTCACCTGTAGGTTGTGCCGTTCTTGCCTACAATTATTTGAATATAGATTGGGAACAGGCTGCACACGGAAGGGCTCCTGCACTTGCAACTGCAACCAAACGTCTTAATCCCGACAAATATGTATTCACTTATCAGGGAGACGGCGACTTGGCATCCATTGGAACTGCAGAGGTTATGCATGCCTGCAACAGGGGTGAGAATATTGTAATTGTATTCATCAACAATGCAATATATGGTATGACCGGTGGCCAGATGGCCCCTACTACCCTTCTTGGTCAGGTTACTGCAACTACTCCTTATGGAAGGGATGCAAAACTGAACGGTTACCCGTTGAAGATTACTGAACTCATAGCCCAGTTGGAGGGTACTTGTTACGTTACAAGACAGTCTGCACAGAATCCTGCATCGGTAAGGAAACTCAAAAAAGCAATCAGAAAAGCGTTTGAGAATTCAATGATGGAGAAAGGGACATCTTTTGTGGAGGTTGTAGGAACATGTAATTCCGGCTGGAAAATGACACCGGTAAAAGCCAACAAATGGATGGAGGAGAATATGTTCCCGTTCTATCCGCTTGGCGACATGAAAGACAGATAATCCATTAACGCATTAATACAGATATAAAGATGAAAGAAGAATTGATAATAGCAGGTTTTGGAGGTCAGGGAGTCCTTTCAATGGGAAAGATCCTTGCATACTCGGGAATCATGCAGGATAAAGAGGTAACTTGGATGCCGTCTTACGGACCTGAAATGCGTGGTGGTACAGCCAATGTTACAGTAATATTGAGCGACAAGAAAATAGGTTCCCCTATACTTGGCAAGTGCGATACAGTAATCATACTCAACCAGCAGTCTATGGACAAGTTTGAGAGTTATGTCAAGCCGGGTGGACTTCTCATTTATGATCCTAACGGAATTACAAGACATCCCCAAAGAAAAGATATAAACATCTGTTCTATAGAGGCTGCAGAAGAGAGTGCCCGAATGGGAAATCTCAAGGCTTTCAATATGATTGTTTTGGGTGCATTCCTAAAGAAAAAGCCTGTTGTCTCAATGGAGAGCGTGTTGAAGGGACTTGAAAAATCATTACCTGAAAGGCATCATCACTTAATACCTATGAATGCCGAGGCTATAAAGGTTGGAATGGATAAAGTTGTGGATATTAATATATTGTAACAATATATCTAACTGATAAGTAAAAGTCCTTACCATTTTGTAGGGACTTTTATTTTTTAATGAAAAAATATTATTATTTTTGCTATTGCAATTGTTATTATAATGAGTGTAGAGAGTCAAATAGTAATCAACAAACTTAAAGGCCATATTGAGCAGATTATCTCAAAATATGAATTGGCCCTCTCCTACAACAGTTCATTGAAAGGACAATTGGATAAAATTACAGAGGAATTAGAAACTAAAAACAACAGGATAAAGGAGTTAGAGCAGAAAGTTGAACAGATGCAGTTGGCTGAAGCCTTTACTGCAACAACAGAGGATGTGAAAGAGGCAAAGAAGAAGATAGGGAAGATTGTGAAGGAAATAGACAAATGTATTTCTATGTTAAATGACTGACAATGGAAGAAGAAAAACAGAGGATTAAGATTACGATTGCCGAAAGGCAGTATCCGCTGACTATTCACCCGTCTGAGGAGGAGAGCATGCGTATTGCAGTGAGCAAGATAAGGGAGATGGTGGAATTCTATAAAAGCAAGTTCAAGGACAGGGATGTTCAGGATGCGTTGTCAATGTCGGTACTCCATTTTGCCGTAAAGATGGTAAAACTGGAACAGAATAAGGAATTTGAGAGTTTATTGGAAGACCTTACAGTTTTGGATAAACAATTGGATGAATATATTGCCGCAAGCAGATAACATAATTTGACATACATATTGCTAAATGTACTTTTAGCCGTTGGATCACGCTCTTTGCGAAAATCAACACTATAAACAGAACCGGGTGACCAACAGACAAAACCAGGCCTGGGTGACCCTTCGGGGGATTCCGTTTTACGGGACGTTGGAAGGTTGCGTCTATCATTGGAGCCCAAATCTTAATTTTTAAGATTTTTCTGAAAACAGCAGATCCAGCGGCTTTTTTATGCTTGAACTTAACCAAAACCTATAATAACATATATATAAAAAGAGCGAAGAGATGGAAAGTTTAACTATTGCAATTTTATCACTTTGTGGTGCTTTGGCAGGTTTTTGTGTCGCTTATTTTGTAGTGAACAATGTTGTTCTCAAGAAAAAGAAGGCACAGATTCTTAAAGAGGCGGAGACAGAGGGTGAGAACATTAAGAAAGAAAAGATCTTTCAGGCTAAAGAGAAGTTCCTGCAACTTAAAAGTGAGCACGAACAGTTTATAAACGAGAAGAATAACCAGATCCAGCAGATTGAAAACAAAGTAAAACAGAAGGAAATTGTTATCAACCAGCAGAATCAGGAGATTGCAAAAAAACAGAAGGAGATAGACCTCATTAAGGAAAATCTCAAGAATCAGGTTGAAATTGTAAACAGGAAGAGTGAGGAGTATGACAAACTCAAGCAGCAGGCTATTGAGAAAATAGAGAGCATTGCAGGTATGACAGCCGCAGAGGCAAAGGCCCAACTTGTTGAGACAATGAAGGATGAAGCCAAAACCCAGGCAATGTCATATATAAATGATGTTATGGATGAGGCCCGTCTTACCGCTTCCAAAGAGGCCAAAAGAATTGTTATCAATACAATCCAGAGGACTGCTCCTGAAACTGCAATTGAGAATGCAGTTACTGTGTTCAACATTG
Source organism: Bacteroidales bacterium (assembly GCA_015060445.1). Classification (GTDB taxonomy): domain Bacteria; phylum Bacteroidota; class Bacteroidia; order Bacteroidales; family UBA932; genus Egerieousia. The sequence continues at coordinate 28,973 of SUYL01000007.1, read as the reverse complement.
AGAGCGATGAAATTAAGGGTAGAATCATTGGCCGTGAGGGTAGAAACATACGTGCCCTTGAGGCTGCTACCGGTGTTGAGATTGTTGTTGACGATACTCCTGAGGCAATCCTCCTTTCTGCATTTGACCCTGTAAGAAGGGAAGTTGCAAGACTTGCTCTCCACCAGTTGGTAACAGACGGACGTATTCACCCGGCAAGAATTGAGGAAGTTGTTGCTAAAGTGCAGAAACAGTTGGAGGAGGAGATTCTTGAGACAGGTAAGAGAACCTGTATTGATTTGGGTATACATGGACTTCATATTGAACTTATCAAACTGATAGGTAGAATGAAGTACCGCTCTTCATATGGTCAGAATCTTCTGCAGCATGCAAGGGAGGTTGCAAATATCTGTGCAATTATGGCTTCTGAACTTGGCCTGAATCCTAAAGCAGCCAAAAGGGCTGGTCTTTTGCATGATATTGGAAAAGTCTCCGATGAGGACCCTGAGTTGCCACATGCAATCCTTGGTATGAAACTCGCAGAAAAATACAAGGAGAAACCTGAAATCTGCAATGCAATTGGTGCCCACCATGAGGAGGTTGAAATGAGTTCACTCCTTTCGCCGCTGGTACTTGTAGGTGATGCCATTTCCGGTGCAAGACCTGGTGCAAGACGCGAGGTAATTGAGTCTTATATAAAGAGACTTCAGGATATGGAGAACATAGCATTGTCTTACCCTGGCGTTACAAAGACCTATGCTATCCAGGCCGGAAGAGAACTGAGGGTAATTGTTGGAAGTGAGCAGGTTACCGACCAGCAGGCAGAGCAGTTGTCTGTAGACATTGCCAAGAAGATTCAGGATGAGATGGTTTATCCGGGCCAGGTAAAGATTACAGTAATAAGGGAGACCAGATCTGTAAGTTTCGCAAAATAATTGCTTCTAATTATACTTTAAAAGGTGACTGTAAAAGTCACCTTTTTTATTTTGCACAAATCATTGTCGGGAAGAATTAGAATGGATATCCAACTCCAAACTGTACTCCATAGTTTCCTTTGTCAAGGAAACTTGCCGGACCTTTCCAGTCATTTTCTGCAGGGTCATACAGTTTGATTCCCATATCAAGGCGTAAGAGGACAAAATTAAGGTCGAGCCTTATTCCAAATCCCCAGTCTGCCGCAATATGTCTGTAGAAGTTGTTGAACCTGAAAAGACCTTCCCTTCTCTCTTCTCCCTCTTCTGTATGGTCCTTAATGTTCCACACATTGCCGGCATCCATAAATACTGCCCCCTCAAAATTCCAGAACAAAGGGAAACGGTACTCTATGTTGGCCTCAAGACGCATGTCACCTGTCTGGTTTGGAATTGTAAAAGTAGTGTCTATCTGGGCGTATCCGGGGCCAACTGTCCTTGCCTGCCATGCTCTGAGACTGTATGCACCACCGGCCCAGAACAGTTTCTCAAAAGGCATAGAGAGTGAATTCCCGTATCCTACACCAACACCGGCAAGAAATCTTGCAGCAATGGAGTGGTTTTCCTTTTTGCCCAACTTCCATGTGTACACAGTACTTATTTCTGTGCGGTAGTATTGTGAGTAAGGAGAATCCCAAATGAGCCTCTCACCGTTTTCATTTTTTTTCATTACCCCGTTGAAAAGACTCAGTAAATTTCCCGACAAATCATTCTGCCACCTCATATAGAAATAACTGTGCGCAGGACGTGGAGAAGCATCTGTTGTGTAATAGAAACTGGTACCCAATCCCATATCAAAGTGGTCTTTATATGAGTTTTTAAGGAACGGGTCCTTAAGGCTCTCATAAAAGTCGGGCTTCAGGTTGTACAGTTTTACTATGTTAACCTGTAACGGCGATACTTTAAAGAAAAATCTCTCTCTGCTGTTCCATACGTAACTGTAACTTCCAGAGATTATGTTCCTTCTGTATTCAGGGCGCTCCTGGAAATTGTATGATATTGCAAACTCTGTCCTTGGGATATTGGTAGATTTGAATATCCTGTCGGGAAGAAGGAGAAAATTTGGTGTACTCAATGATGTTGAAATGCCAAATTCATTTGCCCTCTTGTTGTTGTTCCATCCGAACTGGAAATCTCCCATAAGGTTAACGCTTAACAGTTCAGCACCATGGAAAAGATTCTTATGATAATATGATATTGAAGGAGATATGCCAAACAGCCCTGTTGAATTTATTGAACTCTCCAGCCCAAGTTTGTATCCCTGAAGTTCCGATGCAGTGAGTTTCATTGTACAGTCAACCGTATTGGAGTCAACGGGGTCCATCTGTATATTTACACTGCTGAACAGATTGAGGTTAGACAGTCGCTGGTATGTATCTGATACCTGTTGCTCGTTATAAACCTCTCCTGGACGGACATAACTCATTCTGGTCATAGCCCTCTTCCTGAGTATGAGGCTGTTCCTGTATTTTATGTTTATACCGTTGTATATTGTAGAATCTGTAGGGGTATTGAGGTTCATTGCCGGTGTTGCAACAACAGAATCTCCTACAAATGTGTAAATCAATGGATTGGTAGGTTTCCTCATAGGGTGCATCGTTACCTTTCCATAATGGTATATGCGGTGGGGTCTGGCCTCTTTTGGAGATTCATTTCTGGAGTAGTTCTTTATCTCTATCTTAAGATTGGCCTTCCCGTCCCTGCCAATGGTGTCTGCGGTAAAAAAGAGGTAGTTTTTACTGAATCCGAAATACCCTTGGTCCCTTAATTTTCCTGCAATCCTTTCAGATGCCTCATTTAGGAAATTTTCAGACAATACATCTCCTCTCTTAATCAGATTCTGGAGTGAGTCTCCGTAAAAATTCTTTGCCAGACTGTTGTCCTCTATAACATATTCGGTAGAATCTATGCTGTATTGTTTGCCAAGAGTAATATTGTAGAATACAGTGGTTTTCTTCTTTGCTGTAACAATGGAATCTTTAACTTGTGAGTTGTAATATCCCTGATACACAAGATGGTTCTGAAGATTCTCCACAGAACTCTCAGTGAGCGTCTTATCAAAAATTACAGGCTCCTGCCCCATGGTCTTTACAAATTTGTCCCATCCCCTGTTCTTGCCGTTGCTCCAGTTGTATATGCTCAGGAAAGGGTTCAATCCAAACAGAAACTGTGTGTTCGGTTTCTGCCTTATGTAAGGTTCAAGTCCTGAAACCTGGTAATTCTTGTCATTGAGCACTTGAATCTCATTTTGCACCAGTCTCGACTCCCCTTCAGGGATTACCCTTGTGGTTGAACATCCGGCAGCAAGCAATAGAATTGGAATAAGAAAATATAATATGGGACGCCTGTACATTGTCATTCTTTAATTCTACACAAATTTAATCTTTTTGTTCAAACTTCCGTATATTTGTATAAAACAAAGTTCCAATGCCTGCATTATCTACAAACAAGATAAAATTTATCCGTTCCCTGGCACAAAAGAAATTCAGGGATGAGCATGGCCTTTTCATAGCGGAAGGTGAAAAAATAGTTTCAGAAGCCCTTGCATCCGGGTACAAGGTGCTGGAAGTATACAGAGTAGAAGAGATTGGGCGCGAGTGCATGGAGCGCATCTCCTGTCTCTCCTCACCTTCCCCAGTCCTTGCAGTTGTGGAGAAACCAAATTTTACTCCCGACAATATTCTCAAGAATCTTAATGGGAATCTGTCGGGAAGAAAACCTTTGTACCTTGCTTTGGACGGGGTGAAGGATCCGGGCAATCTGGGCACCATTATCCGTGTGGCAGACTGGTTTGGGGTAGATGCAATATTTGCCACTCCAGGCACTGTGGAGGTATGGAACCCAAAAGTTGTGCAGGCCACAATGGGGGCAATATTCCGCAAACAGGTGATCTATACAGATTTGTCTGAAATCTGCAGAAAATTCACTGCCGCAGGTCTTCCGGTATACGGCACATTCCTGGATGGAAAGAATCTGTATGAAAACCTCCCTGCAGAGTCCAAACACGGCCTTGTGGTAATGGGAAGCGAATCATTCGGCATCTCCCCTGCCCTTGAATCCCTCATCACCAACAAACTTCTCATCCCCCCTTACCCTGCAGACGCCGTTACATCAGAATCCCTTAATGTTGCAATTGCCACCGCAATAATTTGCGCCGAGTTCAGAAGATAATTGATCCGATTAGAATTAAATAATTAACCCTGCCTGCATAATTCGACGGTTGCTAGCTATTGCACAGCAATGGCGTAGCAGAGGAGACTTCGAGCAGGTAGGGTTAATTATTTAATTCTAGAGAAAATTAACTATTTGCTTATTCTTTGTCTTACAGCTTCATAAAGGATCACAGAAGCGGCGGCAGAAACATTAAGGGAACCTATGTTGCCGGCCATTGGGATTTTGGCCTCTGCGGTAGCAAGTTTGCGTACAGGGTCTGAAATTCCTTTGTCTTCTGCACCCATTACAATGGCTGTAGGGCCTGTAAGGTCCACATCATAAAGGTAGCCCTCGGCCTTCTCGGTTGCACAAACCATCTGCACATCGCTCTGGAGCAGGTAATATGCAGCAGTCTTGAGATTAGGCACCTTGCACACATTTATTCTCAACAATGCGCCTGCGGATGTCTTTATGGCGTCAGGGGTAATTGAGGCTCCACCCTTTGCAGGGAGGATAATGCAGTCAACCCCGGCACACTCTGCACTGCGGGCAATTGCTCCAAAGTTGCGCACATCACTTACGCCGTCCAAAAGGAGGAATAATGGATTTTCTTTCTTTGCAAAAGCCTGCTCAACTGCATCTTCCAGCGTAACATAATCTACAGAAGGAATTACGGCAATTACCCCCTGGTGGCGTCCGCGGGTAATCTTGTCGAGCCTTTCTACAGGTACAAACTGGAATGCAATCTGTTTCTCCTGCAGCAATGTGAACAACTGCTGGAACTGCTCTCCGGTTAGACCTTTTTTCAGAAACACTTTCTCTATATTCTTTCCTGCAGAGATTGCCTCAAATACAGGATGCATACCAAACAGGTAGTTTGTCTTCTCTTCCATATCTGTCAGTTTTTAATTATTCACTCAATTTTGCCCACTCATCCATCTTCTCATCCAATTCTCTCTTTGCAGTATCATATTTTGCTGTAAGTTCAAGTATTTTGTCGGGAGCAGTAACATTACAAAGTTCCTTTTCAAGGGCCGCAATGATCCCCTCCAGTTCCTCAATCCTCTTTTCGCACTGCTCAATCTTTTTCTTCAGCCTGCTCTTTTCCCTCTCAATCTCCTTCATCTGCTGGTAGGTGAGTTGTGCCTGAGCCTTGTTTTCCTGCTTCCCTGCAGGTTTTTCTGCTGCCACAGCAGGGTTACCCGAAGCAGCAGGAGCCTTCCTCTCCAGTTCATTCAGGTTCTCCAGCCTTTTCCTTGCAAGGAAATCCTGCACACCACCCAGGTGTTCCTTAACCTTACCGTCCTTGAACTCATAAATCTTGTCTACAAGCCCGTCGAGGAAATCACGGTCGTGCGATACAATCACCAAAGTGCCGTCGTATGCCTTGAGGGCCTGTTTCAATATATCCTTTGAAATAAGGTCCATGTGGTTGGTAGGCTCATCCAAAGCCAGCAGGTTATGTGGCTTGAGCATCAGTTTGGCCATTGCCAGACGGGCCCTTTCACCACCGCTCAATACGGCAACCTTTTTGTCTATATCCTCTCCCCTGAAAAGGAACGCACCCAGGATATCCCTCAATTTTGTGCGGATATCCCCTACAGCAATCTTGTCAAGGGTATCAAACACTGTGTCGTTCTTGTCCAGTACATCCTCCTGGTTCTGGGCAAAGTAACCCATATCCACATTGTATCCGAGTCCGGCTTCACCATCTATCGGGAAGAGTTCCTTGGTAATGATTCTCATAAGGGTAGTCTTTCCCTCTCCGTTCCTCCCCACAAATGCTATCTTCTCCCCTCTCTCAATAGATATGTTCACTCCGTCAATAATAACTTTGGTGCCATATCCAATTGTTGCATCTTTTGCACTGAATACAATCTGTCCGCTGCGTGGTGCAGGAGGAAATTTCACACTCAGGGCACTCTTGTCCTCAATGTCAACCTCTATCCTCTCCAGTTTGTCCAACTGTTTTATGCGGCTTTGTACCTGGTTGCTCTTTGTAGCCTTGTAACGGAACCTCTCAATGAACTCCTCGGTCTTTTCAATCATCCTCTGCTGGTTCTCGTATGCCGCCAACTGCTGCTGCATACGTTCTGCCCTCAGTTCCTTGTATTTGCTGTAAGGAACCTTGTAATCATATATCTTTCCAAGCATAATCTCAACGGTACGCTTGGTAATGTTGTCAAGGAATTTGCGGTCGTGCGAGATTAGCACAATTGCACCTGGAAAACTTTTCAGATAATCCTCAAACCACTCAATTGATTCTATATCCAGGTGGTTGGTAGGCTCATCCAGCAGCAGTACATCAGGCTTGCGCAAAAGCACCTTTGCCAATTCTATGCGCATATTCCACCCCTGGCTGAAAGTTGCTGTTGAGCGCTCCAGTTCATTCCTCTTGAATCCAAGTCCGGTAAGCACCTTCTCTGCCTGTGAACGTACCGGTTCCGCTTCAAGTATTGCAACACGGTCGTTGTATTCATTCAGTTTTACAATAAGATTATTGTACTGCGGTGAATCATAATCTGTACGTTCTGCAAGTTCGCCGTTAATTTTCTCTATCCGGGCATGCAGTTCAAATAGTTCATTGAATGCTGTAAGGGCCTCATCAATCACACTCTTGTCCTTGGCGTGTTCCATCTGCTGCGGCAGATACCCAAGAGTGAGCCCCGGAGGAACCATAATCTTCCCGGAAGTTGGGGAATTCAACCCCAGAATAAGTTTCAGCAGGGTGGATTTTCCTGCTCCATTCTTCCCGACAAGTCCTATCCTGTCGTTGTCAGTTATATGGAAATTTATATCATTGAGCAACGTAAAGCCACCGAATGAAACATTTACATTATTTATCGAAATCACGGCAAACCAAAATGCTTAATTCATACAATCCGTAAAGTGGAAGGCCTACAGCCATAAGGGTAAAAGGATCACCGCTTGGTGTAATGAAAGCTGCTATTACCAACATTACCACAAAAGCGTGCCTGCGGTATTTCTTAAGGAAACTCTTGGTGAGTATCCCAATTTTTGAAAGGATTACTGCAAGTGAAGGCATTTCAAACACAACTCCCATTATGAGGATGAGCCATGTGAACATTGAAATGTAAGATTGCAGCGAGATCTGGTTGGCAACCTCATAACTCACCTGATAAGTTCCAAGGAATCTGAGCGTAAGTGGAAATATCAGATAATAGCCAACAAGTACACCCAAAAGGAAAAGGATTCCCGAAAATGCAAATGCAATCTGCGCAGCCCTCTTTTCATTATCATATAGGGCAGGACTCACAAAACACCATAACTGATATATGATAAACGGCACAGCCAATACCAGCGCAAAGTAGAATGTAGTGCTTATATGGATGAAAAACTGGGCCGACAGGTCGATGTTAATCAGTTCAAGATGAAATTGAGGGAGAAGGGGGAGATTGAACATTGCAAGCACTTTGTCAATCATCCTGTACAGGATAAAATCTGAATCAATTGGGGCAAACACCACAGTATTGAATACAAAGTCCTTTGCCATAAAAATTGCACCCATAAAGACAGCAATTACTATGGCAGACCTGAAAAGCACCTTCCTCAGTTCATCAAGGTGCTCCCAAAATGTCATCTCCTGCTCAGCCAATTACTTTTTCTCCTCTGATTTCTCGTCCTTGGTTGAATCGGCATTGATTTCATCCTCAATGCCCTTTACACCATCCTTGAAACTCTTTACACCTTTACCTATACCTTTCATGAGTTCAGGAATTTTCTTGCCGCCAAAAAGGAGCAGAACTATTAGGGCAATAATGATAATCTCACCGGCACCAAAACTGCCGAACAAAAGCAAACTTCTCATTTTATTTAAGTTTAAAAGTATTTTTCCATTATTTGGGCAGCATAGTCAGGAATCCTGCAAGGTCTCCTGGTATCTGCCTTTATGAATCCAATCACCACTTCACCCTCTGCCACTGTTGCCCCTATCTCTGCAGGAAGTGTCTCAGGGTTCTGTGAACTCTCCTTCACAATCCTTGTCTTTATCTTCATTTTTGCCATCGGCATGCTCTCCACACTGGAAATTATCCTCAATGTCTCTCCCATCCTCGATGGAGTCTTGTATGTGCAGAAAGTTGACACTACAGGGAGCATCACCCCCCTTCCCTCAATCTCACTTATGGGAAGACCTATCTCCTCAAGCATCTTTATCCTCCCATACTCAAAATACCTTATGTAATTTGAGTGGTGGACAATTCCCATAAGGTCTGTCTCATAGTATCTCACCTCTATGCTGCATTCTGTCTGTATCATTGTCTGTTCTCCTTAATCCTTTTGAACAATCTGCAAAGTTCTCCAATCCACAATACCATTGATGTTCCTGCAATGATTGCAGCCCAGTGCTCAAGGCTCAATGGCTCAGTCCTGAAGAATCCTCCGCCAAAGTGTATTATTACAATCTGCAGAACCAGTATGAGTACTGCAATTAAAACGAAGTTCCTGTTCTCATTCAGTTTGTAGAATGCAGACCTGTTTCCTCCAAGTGTCCTTGCATTGAACATGTTCCAGAACTGCATCATCACAAAGATAGTAAAGAATACCGAGAGTTCATAAACTGATACAATTCCATCTTTATTCATATATACAAGGATACCCAGCAATATAGCCAGGAAGAGAAGTCCTACACCAAATATATTGGCCATCATTGACTTTGAAATGATAAAATCGTTTATACCCCTTGGCTTCTTCTTCATTACCTCCTTGTATGAAGGTTCACTTGCCAATGCCAAGGCTGCAAAAGTATCCATAATCAGGTTAACCCACAACATTTGGGTAACTGTTAGTGGAAATTCTATACCTATGAAAGGTCCAGTTAGTGCTGTAAACAGTGCTACAACATTAATTGTCAACTGGAACTGGATAAACTTCTGTATGTTCAGATAGATGGAACGTCCCCATCTTACAGCACTTGTTACACTTGCAAAAGAATCATCCAAAAGGATGATGTCACTTGCCTCCTTTGCTACAGCAGTACCTGTACCCATTGCCAATCCTACATCTGCATAATTTAGTGCCGGGGCATCATTTGTACCGTCTCCTGTTACCGAAACCACCTGACCACTTTGCTGGAGAAGTTTTACAAGCCTCATTTTGTCAGCAGGTCTTGCACGTGACATCACTTTAATGTTCAGGGCTGCTTCTGCTGCTGCGGCATCATCCAGTTCCGAGAATGCTGTTCCGGTAATATGATTCTTTTCCAAAGTATCTCCATCTTTCCACAATCCTGCCTGGCGGGCAATTTCAATTGCAGTAAGTGAGGTGTCTCCGGTTACAATCTTTACTGCAATACCTGCATCTGTACACTGCTTCATTGCAGCAGGAACATCGTCTCTTATAGGGTCTGCAATTGCAACAAAACCATTATAGTTGAACTTGTTTCCGTTTACAAGCGAGGCAATATCCTTGTCTGCATCAAGGAGAGGAATTTCAATTGATGCAAAAGCGAGTGACCTCATCCCCTTCTGCTGAAACTCCTTCACCTTCTCCAGTTCTTTTACAACATCCAGGTTGCTGCACTTGCTGAAGATGATTTCAGGTGCCCCTTTAATAAGTAGTGATACTTTGTCGGGAAGATCAAAATCTGCAATGGTTGCCATATATTTCCTCTCAGTGCTGAAAGGGAGTCTCTTTACAACCTTATATTTCATACGGAGTTCTTCATAGGAAAAGCCGTTGGCTGCCAGATACAACAGCAGCGCTCCCTCTGTAGGGTTTCCAACTGCAGAAAGTTCCCCGTTACTGTTCTTCTCAAGCAACGCTGTTGAATTAAGGGCAATATCACGGACAAAATCTTCACACGCAGCACCTGAATAATACTGTACCAGCATCTTGTTCTGGGTAAGGGTACCTGTTTTGTCTGTACATATTACTGTTGTTGCACCCATTGTTTCGCAGGCATGCATTTTCCTTACAAGTGTATTCCCCGCAGTCATCTTGCGCATACTGTATGCAAGACTCAGTGTAACACTCATTGCAAGTCCCTCAGGTACAGCCACTACAATAAGGGTAACTGCTATCATGAAGAAACTGAGCAATAATGTCAAATTTTCCAACGAGAATGAAAATGTAAGGATACCAACCGCATAATCTCTGATAACCAGAGCAAGGAATGTAAGACCGGCAACAGTAAATCCTACCTTCCCGATAATTCCGCTCAGTTTGTCCAACTGCCTGTTGAGAGGAGTCTTTGCACCTGTAAGTTCTGCAGCCTGACGTGCAGTTTTACCAATCTCAGTGGCATCTCCCACTGCAGTAACCTCCATAATTCCGTCTCCTTCAGTGACTGTTGTCCCCCTGTAAATGAAATTGGGAGAATAAGTTCCGGCAAAATCCTTTACCGGAAAGTGGGTTTTCCTGGAAGATACCGACTCCCCATTGAGTGATGATTCATTTACACTCAATTCCATAGTCTCAAGGAGTTTGCCGTCTGCAGGAATTTCATCTCCTTGGGTTACAATTACAATATCCCCTACTACCAGTTCATTCTTTGGGATTTGGGTTACGGCTCCATTCCTATACACCTTTACCGGAACCGTGTCATTTATCCTATTAAGAATATCAAACTCTTTTCCGGCCTTGTACTCATTTATAAATGAAATGAATGTGGCAAGGAATACTGCCAACAGAATTCCAAGGCTCTCAACAATTGACCCGTGGAAATATCCTGTAATAAAGGAGAGTAAAGTTGCAAATAGCAGCAGTTTTATTATGGGATCATTGAATTTTCCCAATAACAATTTAACCCAACTCTCCCTTGCCGGGGGTGTCAGGTCATTTGTGCCATATTTTGTTCTGCTCTCCAGAACCTGTTTGTCATATAATCCTTTATATTGTTGCATCCTTGAATTGTTATGTTACAAGTGCCGGAACACAGCAAAAAGCAAGCCCCGGCACTATGAAAACAAATTAATTTTTCAACAAAGAAGCAATTCTGTTATGAAGGTTCTCAAGTTTTGTTGTTGCATCAGACTGCTTCTTCCTCTCCATGGCAACAACGTTAGCCGGTGCATTGTTTACAAACTTCTCATTGGAAAGTTTGCCGTTAACCTGTTTGAGGAACTTCTCATAATACTCAATCTCAGCCCTCATCTTTGCAACCTCCTCCTCTACATTAATATGTTCATTGAGCGGAACAAAGAATTCGCTGGTCTTTACCATAAAGTTTGCACCCTGAGCATCTGCATCAAATGTTTCAACTGCAGTTATCTTTGAAATGTTTGCAAGTTTCATTATTACTGCATCCATAGAGCGGTTGTATGGTGTCTTGGCAAATATCTCAAGAGACTCCTTAGGAGAAATCTGTTTCGATTGCCTGATATTTCTCACATTCATGACAATTTGTGAAGCATTTTCAAATTGTTCAAGAAGTGCGGCATCATACTCTTCTCCAGCGGCAACATTCTGGAACATGATTGTATCGCCAGGTTTACGCTGTTCCAGATTCTGCCACAACTCCTCGGTAATGAACGGCATAAACGGATGCAATATTCTCAGGAGTGAGTCAAAATATCCCTTTGTGGCCTTGTAGGTCTGAGGATCAATTCCGGCACCATATGCTGGTTTTACCATTTCAAGGTACCATGCACAGAAATCGTCCCAGAAGAGTTTGTATATGGCCATCAGTGCCTCAGACAATCTGTATTTTGAAAGGAGGTCCTCAATCTCGGCACTTACTTTGGCAAGCATTGCATTGAACCATTTGACTGCAACTACTGCACTCTCCGGTTGCTGCGCATTTGCATCCACATTCCAGCCGCTGACAAGACGGAATGCATTCCATATCTTGTTGTTGAAGTTACGGCCCTGCTCACACAATGCTTCATCAAATAGGATATCATTTCCTGCAGGTGCGGAGAGCATCATTCCCATACGTACAGCATCGGCACCGTATTTTGCAATCAGTTCAAGAGGATCAGGTGAATTGCCGAGCGACTTGGACATCTTGCGTCCAAGTTTGTCCCTTACAATACCTGTAAAATATACATTTCTGAATGGCATTGTGCCGTTGTACTCGTAGCCAGCCATAATCATTCTGGCAACCCAGAAGAAAATGATATCAGGTCCTGTTACAAGGTCACTTGTAGGATAATAATAATTGATCTCATCATTTCCAGGATTGCTTATACCGTTGAACAATGAAAGTGGCCATAACCAAGAAGAGAACCATGTGTCAAGGGCATCATCATCCTGTCTTAGATCCGCTATTGTTATATTTTCATATCCAGGGATGGCTTTTGCAAGTTCAAGAGCCTTCTCTGCAGTTTCTGCAACAACAAATTTCTCTTCACCTTCAGCATTGTCGGGAAGGAAATATGCTGGGATGCGGTGACCCCACCAAAGTTGGCGGCTGATACACCAGTCCTGGATATTGTCCAGCCAGTTGTGGTATGTGGTCTTGTATTTTACAGGATAGAACTTGAGTTCATCGTTCATTACAGGTGGAAGTGCAATGTCGGCAAAATGCTGCATCTTCAGGAACCACTGCATGCAGAGTCTTGGCTCTACTGCAGTATCGGAATTCCTCTCCGAGTATCCAACCTTGTTCTGGTAATCCTCCACTTTCTCCATAAGCCCTGCAGCCTCAAGATCCTTCACAATCTGTTTGCGGACATCCATACGGTCCATACCTATGTACATACCTGCTGCCTCACTCAACGTTGCATCTGCATTGAAAATGTCTATTGTCTCAAGATTATGGGTTTTGCCCAGCATGTAGTCATTTGTATCGTGTGCAGGGGTTACTTTTAGACATCCTGTACCAAACTCTATCTCCACATATCTGTCCTCAATTACAGGGATTGAACGGTTTACAAGTGGAACAATCACTTTTTTCCCTTTGAGCCAGGTGTTTTTAGGGTCTTTGGGATTTATGCACATTGCAGTATCACCCATAATTGTCTCAGGACGGGTAGTGGCAACAACAGCATATCTCCTGCCGTCTGCATCCCTGTGCAGTATCTGGTGTTTTACTGCAGGATCAAATGGATCTGAAGGGTTGAGTGTAACTGCTCCCGACTCTTCACCATCTGTACAGCCCGGCTGCTCATCTACATAATATCTCAAATAGTAAAGTTTGCTCTTTTCATCCTTATATATAACCTCTTCATTGCTGAGTGCTGTCTGTGCCTTAGGATCCCAGTTTACCATTCTGAGACCACGGTAAATCAGCCCTTTGTTGTATAGGTCAACAAATACCTTTATAACGCTGGAACTTCTCTCCTCATCCATAGTGAATGCAGTCCTGTCCCAGTCACAACTTGCACCAAGTTTGCGCAACTGCTTGAGAATAATTCCACCATGCTCGTTTGTCCACTCCCATGCGTGCTTGAGGAACTCATCCCTGGTAAGGTCACTTTTCTTTATTCCCTGCTCTGCAAGTTTTTTTACAACCTTGGCTTCAGTAGCAATTGATGCGTGGTCAGTACCCGGTACCCAGCAGGCATTTTTACCCTTCATTCTTGCTCTTCTAATCAAAATGTCCTGAATTGTGTTGTTCAACATGTGTCCCATGTGAAGTACACCAGTTACATTGGGTGGAGGTATAACAATTGTATATGCCTCTTTATCATTTGGTTCTGAGTGGAAAAATTTATTTTCCAACCAGTATTCGTACCATTTGTCCTCAATGTTGGCCGGATTATATTTTGCTGGAATTTCCATATTTATAATTACACTTTATAAAGTTATAAAAACAGTTTAGCATGCAAAGTTAATTAAATAAAATATGATGCAAAATTCTATTTTAAAGAAAAAAGTTAGTACATTTGCTTGTTAAAACATAAATTGGAAACTATAAACCTATACGAGAAAGCATAGATTGATACAATTATGACAAAAAAATTGAAGATTGTTGTTCTGGCCAAGCAGGTGCCGGACACCAGAAATGTCGGTAAAAATGCTATGACACCGGAAGGAACAGTAAACAGGGCAGCACTTCCGGCTATTTTCAACCCAGAAGACATGAATGCTCTTGAGCAGGCATTGTATATTAAAGACCAGAATCCGGGTTCTGAGGTACTGTTGCTCACAATGGGACCTTTCAGGGCTGCGGATATTATAAGGGAAGGACTTTTCAGAGGCGCAGACGGCGGAGTCCTCCTTACAGACAGGAAATTTGCAGGTGCAGATACACTTGCAACCTCATATGCCCTTTCACAGGCAGTGAAGAAGATTAATCCCGACATCATCCTTGCAGGACGTCAGGCAATTGACGGTGATACTGCACAGGTAGGTCCACAGGTTGCTGAGAAACTTGGCATCCCACAGGTTACCTATGCTGAGAAGATTCAGGAGATTTCAGATTCAAAAGTTGTAATCAAGAGAAGGCTTGAGAGGGGTGTGGAAGTTGTTTCATGTACCCTTCCATGTCTTGTAACTGTACATGCTACTGCGGCACCATGCCGTCCTCGTCACGCCAAACAGGTTATGAAATACAAATATGCAAGAACAGTTACTGAAGATACTGCAGAAGGAGCAAACTATCTTCTGTCACTTGCAGACTACCCTTATCTTAAAATTACCGAGTGGGGTACCGCAGATGTTGGAGGAGAGGACAGCAGTTACGGTATGGCAGGTTCACCTACAAAAGTGAAGAAAGTTGAGAATATAGTATTCCAGGCTAAAGAGGCCAAGAAACTTACCGCTTCTGCAGAGGATATTGACTCCTTGATTTCAGAACTTCTTGCCAACCACACTATTGGATAACAGATTCACTAAACATAAATTTGATTGAAAATGAATAACATTATAGTTTTTTGCGAAACAGATAACGGCAAATTGTGCGATGTGAGCCTGGAACTTCTTACAAAGGCAAGATCTTTGGCACAGACACTCAATTGTGATTTGGAGGCGCTGCTCATTGGATATAACGTTGAGAATCTTCAGAATGAACTCTACCAGTATGGTGTAAAGAGAATTCACCTTGCTGATGACAAACAACTTGAGTTCTTCAGAACACTTCCTTATGCATCAATAGCAATTTCACTTTTCAAACAGGAACAGCCTCAGATTGCACTCTTTGGTGCAACCTGCATAGGACGTGATCTTGCACCTAGAATTTCAAGTGCCCTGCACAGCGGTCTTACTGCAGACTGTACATCACTTGAGATTGGTGACCATCAGGATACCAAAGGCAATAAATGGGACAATCTTCTATATCAGATACGTCCTGCATTCGGCGGAAACATCATTGCTACTATTGTTAACCCTGAGCACAGGCCTCAGATGGCTACCGTTCGTGAGGGTGTAATGAAGAAGGAGCCTCTTGCAGCCCCAGTACAGGGAACAGTAAAGAGAATAGATGTTAACTCAATCCTTACAGATGCAGATTACGCAGTTGAAATTATTGAGAGACACATTGAGGAGAAGAAAATTGACATAAAAGGTTCACAGATAATAGTTGCCGGCGGTTACGGTGTAGGCAGCAAGGAGAATTTCGCTTTGGTTCACGAACTTGCAAAAGTATTGGGTGCAGAGGTTGGTGCTTCACGCGCAGCAGTTGACGCAGGTTTTTGTGAGCATGAGAGACAGATTGGCCAGACTGGTGTTACTGTAAGACCTAAACTTTTCATATCAGTAGGTATTTCAGGTCAGATACAGCACACTGCAGGTATGGACCAGTCATCCATGATCATCTCAATCAACAATGATCCTAATGCCCCTATCCACCAGATTGCAGATTACTCAATCATTGGAGACCTTAATGATGTATTACCTAAGATGATTGCATCTTATAAAAAACACAGCAAATAATTATGGCAAATTTTTATAGAGATAATTCAGATTTGAAATTTCAGTTCAAACATCCTCTTATGGATAAGATTGTTGGACTGAAAGAGGATAATTTCAAAGATTTCGGCAAATATGATTATGCTCCTGCTAACGTAGAAGATGCAATAGATTCTTACGACAGGGTAATGGACATCATTGGTGGCATTTGCGGTGAAATTCTTGCCCCTAATGCAGAGCAGGTTGACCACGACGGACCTGTATGTGCAAACGGCAGAATCACTTATGCAGCAGGTACACAGCAGAACCACGATGCCCTTACACAGGCAGGTGTATATGGACTTGCTCTACCAAGGGAGTATGGCGGATTAAACTTCAGCATGGTTCCTTATGTAATGGCAGCAGAACTTGTTTCAAGGGCAGATGCCGGATTCGCAAACATCTGGGGACTACAGGATTGTGCAGAGACAATATATGAATTTGCATCTAAAGAGATTAAGGATGAGTTCCTTCCAAGAATCAATAAAGGTGAGACATGCTCAATGGACCTTACAGAGCCGGATGCAGGTTCTGACCTTCAGTCTGTAATGCTTAAGGCTACCTGGGATGAAGAGAAACAGACATGGTTGCTCAATGGTGTAAAACGATTCATTACCAACGGTGATGCAGACATTAAACTTGTACTTGCAAGATCTGAAGAGGGTACAACTGACGGCCGTGGCCTTTCATACTTTGTATATGACAAAAAATGGGGCGGAGTAAACGTAAGACGTATTGAGAACAAACTTGGAATCAAAGGCTCCCCTACTGCAGAACTTGTATTCAAGAATGCCCCTGCAAAACTTGTAGGTGACAGGAAACTTGGACTTATCAAATATGTAATGTCACTTATGAACGGTGCAAGACTTGGTGTAGGTGCCCAGTCTGTAGGTTTGTCGGAGGCTGCATATAGAGAGGCTTTGAAGTATGCGCACGAGCGTGTACAGTACAAGAAGGCAATCATCAATTTCCCTGCAGTTTATGAACTTCTTGCAGTAATGAAGGCAAAACTTCAGGCTTCAAGGGCAATCCTTTACGAAACAACAAGATTTGTTGACATGTACAAGGCCTACAATGCAATTGCAGAGGAGAGGAAACTTACCCCTGAGGAGAGACAGGAGAACAAGAAATACAGCAAGTATGCAGACATGTTCACACCTGTACTTAAGATGATGTCTTCTGAGTACGCAAACCAGAATGCGTACGACGCAATTCAGGTACATGGCGGTTCTGGCTTCATGAAGGAGTATCCGGTAGAGAGACTCTACAGGGATGCAAGAATCCTTACCATTTATGAGGGTACTTCGCAGTTGCAGACAGTTGCAGCAATCAGATATGTTACCAACGGTTCGTATCTTGCAAAAATACGTGAGTATGAGGCAATGGAGTTCAAACCAGAGTATGCACCACTTAAAGAGAAACTTGTTGCAATGACTGCACAGTATGAGCAGGCTTGTGAGATGGTTCAGGGTAAAGGTGAGGAGTATATAGATTTCCACGCAAGAAGGCTTGTGGAGATGGCTGCCCATATTATCATGTCTTATCTTCTTCTCATTGACGCACAAGTTGACGAGTCATTTGCAAGAAGCGCAGAGGTTTATACAAACAAATCTGAGGCATGGAACAACGAGAGGGCATCATATATCGCTGCTTTCAAACCGGAAGATCTTGCCGCTTTCTCAGCAATCAAAGATGAGTATGTAGCAGAAGAGAACTAACCTCTTCCCGACAACAATAATAGAGGGCGTCATCATGACGCCCTTTTTTGTTTACAGTACTTTGTAGCCCTCTTCTTCTACTGCAGCCTTGAGTGTTTCATCTGGAACTTCCGCAGAAAGGGTTACAACTGCAATACCCTGTTTGAAATCCGGAACTGCAGATTCTACCCCAGGGATGGCCTCGAGGGCTCTCTTTACATGTCTCTCGCAGTTAGGGCACATCATACCCTCAATTTTCATTCTCTTTTCCATCTTTTCAATCTTAATTTCAGTATTGTTTTTATTGTAGCCGTTATTTTTATTGTGAATTTTTACAAAGTTGAGTCTCAGTGCATTTGATACCACAAGAAAACTTGAAATGCTCATTGCTGCGGCACTGAACATGGGA
This sequence comes from Bacteroidales bacterium, assembly GCA_015060445.1. Lineage (GTDB taxonomy): Bacteria > Bacteroidota > Bacteroidia > Bacteroidales > UBA932 > Egerieousia. Next base: position 10,974 of record SUYL01000007.1, on the reverse strand, counting down.
TTCAGTTCCCATCCTGTCAAGGGGACAAAAGCCCCTGCAGCAAGAGGGATTCCAATTATATTGTAACTGAAAGCCCAGAAGAGGTTCTCATGTATGTTCTTTAATGTAGCCTTCCCCAATTTTATGGCTGCCGGTACATCTGAAAGGGAGTTTTTAAGCAGAACCACATCTGCAGAATCAATTGCTATATCGGAACCGGCACCAATGGCAATACCTACATCTGCCCTTGCCAGAGCGGGAGCATCATTAATTCCGTCTCCTACCATTGCTGTACTGCCATTTTTCTGCAATTCCATAACAACACCCTCTTTTTGTCCCGGAAGAATTCCGGAATATACGGAATCTATACCAACAATTGATGCAATGTATTCCGCAGTTCCCTTGTTGTCCCCCGTTACCATTACAGGAGCAATACCCAATGACTTCAATTGTTCAACGGCTGCAATGCTGTCATCTTTCAATGTATCTGCAACTGCAATGATTCCAAGGAATTTTCCATCTATGGCAAAGGCAAGTGGAGTTTTTCCTTTATATGCAAGGAGATCTGCTTCCCTTTGGAATTTGTCGGGAATATTGCATTTGTCTTTCATGAACATAATGCTTCCTCCCTGAAGCAGTTTGCCATCTACCATTGCGGAAACTCCATTTCCGGGCAGTGCCTGAAAATCTGATATCTGATACTCCGGCGATGCATATGGCCACAGTTTACAGATGGCTTTGGCAAGTGGATGCTCGCTGCACCTCTCCAGTGCGGCTGCATATTTGAGAAAGGTTTCCTTCCCATATTCAGGGGCAGTAAGAATATCAGTTGCAACCGGCTCACCTTTAGTAATGGTACCGGTTTTGTCGAGTGCAACAGATTTGATTTTACCGGTCATTTCAACTGCTGATGCATTCTTGAAGAGGATTCCGTTTCGGGCGCCGACACCTGTTCCCACCATTATTGCAACTGGAGTTGCAAGGCCAAGGGCGCAAGGGCAACTAATTACGAGTACGGAGATTCCTTTTGCCAGGGCATATCCAATCTGGGCACCGCAAATGAGCCAGATCAGCACTGTAATGACCGCAATTGCAATAATTGCCGGTACAAAAACCCCAGCAACCTTATCTGCAGTCTTTGCAATTGGTGCCTTTGTTGCGGCAGCATCATTTACCATATTGATAATCTGCGAAAGGAGGGTCTCCTCCCCCACTTTGTCGGCAGTGCACTTCAATACTCCAAACAGGTTGATTGTCCCCTGGGAAACTTTATTCCCGACAATTTTCTCAACAGGGATGCTTTCACCTGTGAGTGCCGATTCATCAATATTGCTGAAACCTTCAATTACTGTTCCGTCTGCAGGAATTGTCTCTCCGGGTTTTACTATAAAAATATCACCTTTAACAATATCCCCAACAGGAGTTGAAATTTCAGCATTATCCCTCATTACAACTGCCATCTTTGGAGCGAGCCCCTTGAGGGATTCCAAAGCATCCGTAGTCTTTCCTTTTGCCCTTGCTTCAAGCATTTTACCAATTGTAACCAATGCCAGAACCATTGCTGCAGATTCAAAATACATATTGTGCAACAAAGTGTGTATCTGTTGAATGTTGCCATTAATTGCCGCATCTGACATCATGAACAAAAGGCAGAGACTGTATATGAATGCTGCAGATGAACCCAGAGATACGAGTGTATCCATATTGGGGGCTCCCTGTAGAATACCTTTTATGCCGCTGGTGAAGAATTTCATGTTTGCAACCATAATGCCGGCAGCCAATACCATCTGGAGCAAGGCATTTGCCAACGGATTGTACTCCAGGAACGGAGGTAATGGAAAGCCCCACATGGAATGTCCCATAGAGAGGTACATGAGTGCAAAGAGTAAAATCAAAGATAATGACACCCTAGCTTTAAGATTCTGCAGATCTTTACTGTTCTCGGTATGGGGTTGATTATCTTGTAATTTTCTCTCTTCAGAAACACAAGCACCGTATCCTGCACCAACTACAGCCTCTATAATTGGAGAATCTCCTGCATTACCCTCTACAATCATGGAATTTGTAAGGAGATTTACAGAACAACTCTCAACACCTTCCACTTGTGAGACAGCCTTTTCTACCCTCATTGAACAGGCCGCACAACTCATTCCGGTTATGTTATATTTCCTTTTCATTAATTTGAATTATGCAAATAGTGTTGTAAAATTAACAAAAATTGAGAGTATAAATCTAAAATTGTAAATTTGCACACTACAAAAATTTCTGTTTATGTACAGTATAAATATAATAGGTGCAGGGAATGTTGCATACAGGATGGCGCTGTTCCTACAGGCGGCCGGCCATTCAGTGGAGTGTGTCTGTGCAAGGAGTCTGGAGAAGGCTGAAAAAGTTGTAAGGGCCCTAAAACGTGGCCGGAGCAATGCTTTTGCAACTGATGATTTCTCTTCAATTCCAATCTCTGACATTACAATTATTGCTGTAAGTGACAATGCAATCAAATCTGTAGCATTGCAGTTGCCCCATAAGGATGCTTTTACTGTGCACACCAGCGGAGCAACACCAATGAGTGTCCTTAGTGATGCAGGACTTACAAATTGCGGTATTTTCTATCCGCTTATGACCCTTAGCATGAACAAGGATATTGACATAAGACTTGTGCCGTTTCTTCTTGAATACTCCAGCGACAATGGGAAGGAAATTCTTGTAGATATTGTAAATTCTTTAAAAGCCGAATATAAAATTTGTGATTCTTATAAAAGGCTGCAGTTCCATACTGCTGCAATTTTTACAACAAATTTCATAAACTATTCCCTTTCTTTGGCATATGACATTTCTCATCCGGATTTTGTATTTCTTCTTCCTAGCGCCATTGAGAGTGTACGAAAAGCTTTTCTAAACACTCCGGCAGTGTCCCAGACAGGACCGGCCAAACGGGGAGATACTAACACTATAAACAAACATATTGAAGTACTCTCTGACGAGAAATTTGCAGAGCACTTGGAGGTTTATAAATTCCTTACAGAAAAGATATATAAAAAATATAATACAGATAAGTGATTATGAGCAATTACAAGACTAAACTGAAAGATATCAAAGGATTTGCATTTGATGTAGATGGAGTCTTTACAGACGGGAGCGTTCTGGTGATGCCAGACGGAGACCTTTTGCGTATCCATAATGCAAAGGACGGTTACGGTGTAAGATGGGCATATTTGTGCGGTTATCATATAGCAATAATTACAGGCGGTTATTCTGAATCTGTGAGGAAAAGGTTCCAGGGGATTGGAGTGGAGCATATATATTTGAAATCAAGGGACAAATTGCCTGATTTCTATGATTTCTGCAACAAATGCGGCATTTCTCCAAAAGAGGTTGCATTCGTAGGTGACGATATTCCGGATATCCCTATCCTAAAGGAGTGCGGACTTGCAGTGTGCCCTTCAGATGCAGTACAGGAGGTAAAGGATGTATGTGATTATGTGTCGTTATACCCGGGGGGACGCGGATGTGTGAGGGACCTTATTGAGCAGGTCCTCAAGATTCAGGGCAAGTGGGAGTTTGATGCCTCTTTATATGCCGGAAAATTCGGTCAGGGAATGGATGATCCTAAAAAATAGTGCATTATGCTTAACAAATTGCTCAAAGGCAAAAGGATTGTCCTTGGTTCCGCATCCCCCCGCAGAAGGGAACTTCTTGCAGGATTGGGGGTTGATTTTACCGTTGATACTGTTAATTCATTTGAGGAGTCCCTTCCCGACAATATTTCCTTTACCCAGATACCCGAGAATATGGCCATAGGAAAATCATATGGATTCCATAGGGAACTTGAGGATGATGAGATACTCATTACTGCAGATACCATGGTGCTTTGCAGTGATGAGATAATGGGTAAACCTTTAGACAGGGATGATGCAATACGGATGATTGCAAAACTGGTTGACAACAAACATAAAGTGCTTACCGGTGTGTGTCTGAGAAGCAACTCCAAAATCATTACATTTACAGCATCAACGGATGTCCATTTCGGACATCTTTCTGCAGAAGAGATTGAATATTATATAGATACATATAAACCCTACGACAAGGCCGGTGCTTATGGTGTACAGGACTGGGTTGGGTACGCCGGTATAAGAGGGATTGAGGGCTCTTTTTTCAATGTAATGGGGCTCCCTGTCCACATTTTGTACAATAAACTTAAGGAAATGGCCTTATAAGGTCATTTCCTTTCAATATATTCTCCGTTGGCGGATACCTCCCCATTGTCAATCATTTCCCGGAGTACTTGCAGGTAGAATTTGTATTCATCTGCCGCTATAGTTTCAATCTGCCCAATCTTCATCCTGCCATTTTTGCCGAGCAGTTCCAGAATATGCTTCCTTACAGCCAATTGTCGGGAAGAGAAATTTGAATTGTTCCTGTTCCTTATGCATACATCACATATTCCGCATTCATCTTTAACCTCCTGGCCAAAGTAGTCTATAAGCATCCTGCTCCTGCATACGCTATCCTCCTTAACGTATGAAATGATGCTCTCTATCCTTTTCTGATATAGGTCTTTTCTCTCCCGGTATCTCTTTTGGGATATGTACAGGTTTGACTCAACAAGTCTCTCATAGTTCATGATAATGAGAGGTGTACGCACTTTTGGAATATATTTGATAATCCTCAGCCCCGAAAGTTGTTTCAGTTTTTCCTTAACCCCTGCAGGTGAATCCATAGTTACCCTGGCAATGTACTCTTCATCAATAGGGGTCAATCTGGAGAATAATGCAGTATATATCCTCAGAATGGATTTTATGAAACTGTCAAGTGCCGGATTGTCTATCTGAACTTTGTAGAGTTCATCCCTTCCAACTGCAAACATTATTCTTGACGGGTTGTCAAGTTCATCCGTAAGTTCCCAGTACCCCTCCTGTTCCAGGTATTTAATTGCATAATAGGCAGAAACAGAGTTGAGTGAATACTTCTTGGAAAACTCCACAAGATTGAATTTGTTCACACTCTCCTTCCCCTCTTCATAAGGAATGTTGAGATAGATGAAGACCTTCTGGTAAATCTCCTTTATGTACTGGATGTCGGGAAAAGAAATTGTATGTATCTGCCTGAGGCGGGAAATGTCTGTACTGTTCCATAACATTGTGGCGTATGAACGTTTCCCGTCGCGTCCTCCCCTCCCCGCTTCCTGGAAATATGCTTCAAGCGAATCTGGCATGTCATAATGGATTACAAACCTCACATCCGGTTTGTCTATTCCCATTCCAAATGCATTGGTCGCAACAATTACCCTTGTCTGACCCTTTATCCATGAATCCTGTTTGGCATTGCGCAGTTCTTTGCTCAACCCCGCATGGTAGAAGTCCGCAGTTATGCCATTTTGGCGCAGAAATGATGAAATCTCCTCACATCTTTTCCTCTCCCTCACATAAACGATTCCAGTACCCGGCACCCCATTGCATATCTTGAGCATATTGCCAAACTTATCATCCACATTTCTAACCACATATGAGAGATTATTCCTTTCAAATCCAGAAGAAATGACATTAGGCTCCGAAAAATTCAGTATCCTCATTATATCCTCAGCAACTGACTTTGTGGCAGTGGCGGTAAGGGCAATTACCGGCACATCATTTATCAGTTCCTTTATCCTGCTGATTTCCAGATATGCAGGACGGAAATCATAACCCCATTGTGAAATACAGTGCGCTTCATCCACAACCAGGAAATTGATATCCATCTTCTTTACCCTCTCCCTGAATATTCCCGTGTGGAGCCTTTCGGGAGATACATAGAGAAATTTGTAATCTCCATAAATTGCATTGTCCAGTGCTGCGTCAATCTGGCTGTATGTCATTCCCGAATAGACAGCCAGGGCCTTAATACCCTTACTTCCAAGATTTTGCACCTGGTCTTTCATTAAAGCAATAAGGGGTGAAACTACAAGGCATATACCCTCCCTTGCCATAGCGGGAACCTGGAAACATACAGATTTTCCCCCACCTGTAGGCATGAGTGCAAGTGTATCCTTTCCCGCAAGTGCTGAAGAAATTATCTCCTGCTGCATGGGCCGGAATTCATCATATCCCCAATATTTCTTTAAAATCCCCTTAATCATATGACATTTTTACTCCCGACAAATTTATAATATTTTTGGCAAACATTTTGATGATATGTATTGCGGCAGATTGTACTATTTTAGTTATATTTGCCAACGGTAAAAAGTGAATTATAAACTTTATAAAACAATATAAAATTATGTCACAAGTAGATTTAAGCAAGTACGGTATTACCGGAGTGAAAGAGGTTTTGCATAACCCTTCATACGATGTGCTTTACGCAGAGGAAACCAAACCTGGTCTTGAGGGTTTTGAGGTTGGTCAGGTTACAGAGTTGGGTGCTGTAAACGTTATGACAGGCGTTTATACAGGCCGTTCCCCTAAAGACAAATTCTTTGTAATGGACGAGACTTCCAAAGACACCATCTGGTGGACTTCAGAGGAATACAAGAATGACAACAAGCCTGTTACAAAAGAGACTTGGGCTGAGTTGAAGAAAATTGCACAGGATGAGTTGTCAAACAAGAAACTATATGTAGTAGATACTTTCTGCGGTGCCAACGAGAACACACGCATTAAAGTGCGTTTCATTATGGAGGTTGCATGGCAGGCTCACTTTGTAAAGAACATGTTCATCCGTCCTACAGAGGAGGAACTTGCAAATTATGGCGAGCCTGATTTTGTGGTTCTTACCGCTTCAAAAGCAAAAGTTGAAAACTATAAGGAACTTGGTTTGAACTCAGAGACTGCCGTAGTATTCAACCTTACAGAGAAAATGCAGATTATCATCAATACCTGGTACGGCGGTGAGATGAAGAAAGGTATGTTCTCATACATGAACTATCTTCTTCCATTGAAAGGCATTGCTTCAATGCACTGCTCTGCAAATACCAACAAGGCTGGTGAGACTGCAATCTTCTTTGGCCTTTCAGGTACAGGCAAGACAACCCTTTCAACTGACCCTAAACGTGAGTTGATTGGTGATGACGAGCACGGTTGGGATGATGACGGTATCTTCAACTTTGAGGGTGGTTGCTACGCAAAAGTTATCAACTTGAGTGCAGAGGCAGAGCCAGATATCTACAATGCAATTAAGAGAGACGCCCTTTTGGAGAACGTAACAGTAGATGCTAACGGCAAGATAGACTTTGCAGACAAGAGTGTAACTGAGAACACACGTGTTTCTTACCCAATCTACCACATCAACAATATTGTAAAACCGGTTTCAAAAGCACCGGCTGCTAAGAAAGTGATCTTCTTGTCAGCAGATGCATTTGGTGTTTTGCCTCCAGTATCTATCCTTACTCCAGAGCAGACCAAATATTACTTCCTGTCTGGTTTTACTGCTAAATTGGCTGGTACAGAGCGCGGTATTACTGAGCCTACTCCTACATTCTCAGCATGTTTCGGTGCAGCATTCCTTTCACTTCACCCAACCAAATACGGTGAGGAACTTGTTAAGAGAATGGAGCAGTCAGGTGCAACTGCATACCTTGTAAATACCGGATGGAACGGAACTGGCAAACGTATCTCAATTAGAGATACCCGTGGAATCATTGATGCTATCCTTGACGGTTCAATTGACAAGGCTGAAACTAAAGAGATTCCATTCTTCGGATTCAAAGTTCCTACAGCACTTCCTGGTGTTGACTCAGGCATTCTTGATCCAAGAGACACTTATGCTGATGCTTCACAGTGGGAGGAAAAAGCAAAAGATCTTGCCGGCAGATTCATCAAGAACTTCAACAAGTTCACCGGAAATGAGGCTGGTAAAGCATTGGTTGCTGCAGGTCCACAACTATAATCCCTGCCGACAATCCGCATAAATAATGGAGATCCACCACGGGTCTCCATTTTTTATTATATCCCAACATACCACTAACTAATCAATACTGCCCCTCAATCCTATACATAAATTATTCCTTCATATAAAATGAGTATTTTGCAGAATTTTTCACTACAGAGGATAAATGTCAGGTTCCACCTTCCACCTGGCTGGCAACCTGTTGCATCTGTGCCTGATTCCCTAACTCACAGATGCCCCAGTTTATCCACGAAGAGGCATCTGTTCAGACAGACGGGAATCTTACGGCACATCTGCAATGGTTGCTTACGCCGTTCCAGGAGTCACCTGACCTTTATTCCCTTCCGTTACAAATTCTGCAAATATATTATTTACTGAATAGTACTATTGGTCTGCACATTCGGGGAGGGAACAAGTACCTGAGTGATTTCCCGGAAGAGGCGGTAAGGGAGGATGAAAAAATCATCGTCTCGTGACGGTGTGTGTCTGACGAATGTTAGACATCCGGAGGATGGCTAAAAATGAGGAGTTAGCCGTCAAGATGATTTTTTCAGCCGAGCAGCCTCTGACGGGCATGAACGAAGGTACTTGGTTCCCGCGGAGAATGTGCAGAAGAATTGAACATTAAATTCATTAATGGAAGAGAGTTGTCGGGAATATAAAAAAGGTTGGCAATCAGATATACTGTTGCCAACCTCAATTATCTGTCGGGAAAATGGTTATGGGATCAATTGGAAGTTTTCCCTTGCGTATTTGGTAGGCCTGTTGTCGAAATGCCACCACTCTTCATCTATTGTAAGAAAGCCGCTCTCAGTCATGACCTTCCTCAATAGAAGCCTGTTTTCCAGTTCCCTTTTAGTAATGACTCCTTCATCCAGCAACTGCTGCTCAATGTTAACCCTGCTATGGTCTGCAAAACAATCGTATTCTGCCCCCATTGGAATTGGGTGACCTGTACAGTCAATAATGGTTACATCAACTGCATTGCCAAAATTGTGGTTTCCGCCGCCTCTTGCAGGGTTTGCAACAAAGTCTTCCATGTCTGTTCCCTCTACACTGTCCCACATCTCCTGCTGTATACTTACAGGGCGGGCAGCATCATATACTATAAGGTTGAGGTCCGGTCTTATGGATTTGAGCAGTTTGTTTGCCTTCACAAGTTTTTCTGCTGTTTCTGGAAGCATGAATGCTTTCTTGACATCTTTGTAAAGGACCTTACCCATAAAGTTATAAGGTTTTGCATAAATAAGATCTACAGCAAGTGTAGAGTCAAGATCATGAATGTCAACAAGGCCCATTGCCCTCATCTGTGCTTCCTTTGGGGAGTCTGCCTCCTGATTTGCAACAGGTTGGTTGCAGCATGAACAAATCACTAAAATTAGTGATAAGAAGATAAGAATTTTTTTCATACTTTTGAATTATTAAATATTAATACTTTTTATATTCAAATTTGAAATGTAAATTTAAACATAATAATTCATTTTTTGTTAACTCTTAAAAACATTGATATGAAAAAAGTAAATTTCAAGAAGCATCCGGTTACTCTTTCCGGCAATTTGCCAGAGGTTGGCAAACTCGCACCATATTTTGAACTTGTGAAAACTGACCTTGCCACAATCAATATTAATGATTTAAAAGGGAAAACTTTGGTTCTCAACATATTTCCAAGCCTTGACACAGGTGTTTGCGCAACAAGTGTGCGTAAATTCAACCAGTTGGCTTCACATATGAAAGACACCCTTGTATTGGCCATATCAAGAGATCTTCCATTTGCCCATTCAAGATTCTGTACTGTTGAAGGAATTGAGAATGTAATAACTTTATCAGATTTCAGATGCTCAGACTTCTCCAAGAATTACGGAGTATTTATGGAAGATGGTCCACTTCAGGGATTGCTGGCAAGAGCAGTAATAGTAATTGATCCTGACCAGATTGTAAGGTACGTACAACTTGTACCTGAAATTACTCAGGAGCCGGATTATGATGAGGTATTGAGGCATATATAATCACGACGTGATTTTGTACAATTACTTAATTTTCAATCCATTATAAAAGCAGTATTGTAAAATTCACAGTACTGCTTTATTTATAAGTACCTGATTCCTACATAATTGTACAAAATTGCGACGTGATTGAAGAAAAAATTATATTTGCAAAAAAATGTTATGGAGTACAGATTGGATGAATACTCATCACTGGTGCTTGAAGGTGGCGGTCTGAGGGGGGTATTTACATGTGGAGTGCTTGACAATTTTATGGAGAGGGGGATTAAGTTTCCTTTTACCATTGGAGTGAGTGCTGGGGCATGTAACGGATTGTCATATATGTCGGGGCAGATGAAAAGGGCAAAGTACAGTAATATTGACCTTTTGGAAAAGTATGGGTATATAGGATTCAAGTATCTCTTCACCCAAAGGAACATTATGGATTTTGACCTGCTGTTCAACAAGTTCCCAAATGAAATAATTCCTTATGACTACAATGCTCTGGCCAATTCGCAGGGGAGATATGTTATGGTTACTACCAACTGCAATACTGGAGAGGCCAACTATTTTGAGGAGAAACATGACCGTAAGAGAATTATGGAGGTTGTGAGGGCTTCCAGCAGTCTGCCGTATGTATGTCCCATTTCATACGTGAATGGAGTTCCAATGCTCGACGGAGGAATTGCAGATTCAATACCGCTCGAATATGCAAGGGACAACGGTTATACAAACTCCCTTGTGGTTCTTACAAGGAACAGAGGTTACAGGAAGGAGATCTCTTCATCTGCATTTTTTCCAAAACTTTTTTACAGAAAATACCCTCACCTTGCAGAATCAATAATTGCCAGAAACAGCAAATACAATGCTGTCCTCTCTAAAATTGAGGAGATGGAAGATAAGGGGGAAATTACAGTTTTGCGCCCTATAAAACCTGTACAGGTTGGCAGAATGGAGAAAAATATATCCAAACTTGAAGATTTGTACAACGAAGGGTATGATTTGGCATCCAAAATCATTGCTGTCCGGTAAAAGTTCCGGACGATTATTATAAAGTTTAACAATTAAAACAAACTTGGTTCGGTAGAACCATCCAGTTCATTGACAATATTGTAGTTAGGTTTTGCAAAGAGGTCTTTGATGTTGGTAGTAT
>SUYL01000048.1 GCA_015060445.1 Bacteroidales bacterium | reverse complement strand
TTTCTGTTCAATAAACGTTTTACTAATACCATTCTCAAGCATATGCATATACTTCAATCGTTCTGCATAGCCGTGCTTCTTTCTCTTTTTTAACATAACAAAACCCCAAAAGTTTTTGTCTAACTTTTGGGGTTCATGTCAAACACCGGAACGGGGATTAATTTGTCGGGAAGAAAGAACTATTTCTTAAAGGTATCCTTCAAACCTGTTGTCTTGTTGAATACAAACTTCTCCGGTGTTGAATCCTGATCCTTCACAAAATATCCAAGACGCTCAAACTGAACCGCAATACCGCTGTTGTCCTCAAGCAATGCAGGCTCAGCATAACCTGTAATGATATTCATTGAATCAGGGTTCAGGTAATCCTTGTAGTCTGTACCCTCCGGAATTGCATCCATGAACGGCTCTGTAAACAGACGGTCAACCAGCCTTACCTCAACCTCTTTGGCCTGTGAACATGCAACCCAGTGGATTGTACCCTTAACGGAACGCCACTCGCCTGCACCCGGTTTGCTGGTAGGATCGTATGTACAACGGATCTCAACAATGTTTCCGTTCTCATCCTTAACCACCTCCTCACATTTGATGATGTAGGTATATTTCAAACGCACCTCTCCACCAGGTTTCAGACGGAAATATTTCTTAGGAGGCTCCTCCATAAAGTCATCACGCTCAATGTAAAGTTCTTTTGCAAACTTCACTGTACGTTTTGGGCCGTCGGGATCAGCAGGGTTAAGCGGTGCCTGGAACTCCTCTATCTTGCCGTCCTCCCAGTTGGTGATTACAAGTTTCACAGGGTTCAGCACTGCCATATACCTGTTTGAACGTTTGTTCAAATCCTCCCTTACGCACCACTCCAACAATGAAAGGTCAATTGTGTTGTCACGTTTTGCAACACCCACCTTCTCTGCAAACAGACGGATACTTTCGGGAGTATAACCTCTCCTTCTTATACCACAGATGGTTGGCATACGCGGGTCATCCCAGCCGCGTACATAGTTATTCTTCACAAGTTCCAGAAGTTTACGCTTGCTCATTACTGTATAAGTGAGGTTCAGACGGGCAAACTCATACTGGTGTGAAGGGAAAATCTCAAGTTTCTCAATGAACCAGTCATACAGAGGACGGTGCACATCAAACTCCAAAGTACAGATTGAGTGGGTAATACCCTCAATTGAATCGCTTTGGCCGTGGGCATAATCATACATAGGATAAATGCACCATTTGTCTCCGGTCCTGTGGTGGTGAGAATAGTTGATACGGTACATCAGAGGGTCCCTGAACATCATGTTAGGGTGGGCCATATCAATCTTGGCACGCAAAACCTTCTCACCCTCCTTGTATTTGCCCTGACGCATCTCCTCAAAGAGTCTCAAGTTCTCCTCAACGCTACGGTCCCTGTAGGGGCTGTTTATACCTGGCTGGTTAACTGTACCGCGGGTAGCCCTTATCTCCTCCTGGCTCTGGTCATCCACATAAGCCAAGCCTTTCTTAATCAGTTCACAGGCCCACTGGTACAACTGCTCAAAATAATCTGAAGCATAGAACTCGTTGGCCCACTCAAAGCCGAGCCATTTAACATCCTCCTTAATTGAATCCACATACTCCACATCCTCCTTGGTAGGGTTGGTATCATCAAAACGGATGTTTGTCTTTCCGCCATACTTCTTTGCCAGGCCAAAGTTAAGGCAGATACTCTTGGCATGGCCTATATGCAAATAACCGTTTGGCTCCGGAGGGAAACGGGTAAGGATACTCTCATGTTTCCCGGTTGCCAAATCGTTCTCAACAATCTCTTCAATAAAGTTCAACTGACGCTCCTGCGCCATCTCATTTTTAACCTCTTCCATTGCGTAAAAATTTATCAAGCAAATATAATGATTTTTTATAACACAAGCATTGATTTTTTTTGAAACTCGGTCACCGAGTTAACTTCTCTAAAAAATCCCTACATTTGCACAAAATTCATCCACAATGATTAAATCAATGACCGGCTACGGCAAGGCAGAATGTCTCCTTCCCAGTGGCAAAATGACAATAGAAATCCGTTCACTCAACGGCAAGAATGCCGACATAAGCATAAAGACCTCCATCATCCCGCGCGAAAAGGAGATGGAAGTGAGGCAGTTCATTGCCAAAGAACTGCAGAGGGGCAACATAGACCTGTTTGCAAACTTTGAGCAGAATGCGGCAGAGAAGGCAAAACAGATAAACAAGGATATTTTCAACGGCTACCTGGAGCAGATAAACGGCCTTGGCATCCAGTTCAGTAATGATGCAATCCTCCAGACAATCCTCCGTCTTCCCGACATAATTGAGGCCAAAAAGGAGGAGATTACCGAGGAGACCTGGAACGCCATTGAGCAGGCAATCTACCAGGCAGTTGCCGCCCTCAATGAATTCCGCAGCAAGGAGGGGGAAATCCTCTACAAAGATGTAACCTCCCGCGTCGTCCTCATTGAGTCATTCGTAGCAGAGGTGGAAAAACACGAGCAGAGCCGCGTAGAGGCCGTAAAGGAGAGAATCCACAACCGCATAGAGGAACTTGGCATTAATCCCGACGAAAACCGCCTGGAGCAGGAGATAGTATTCTACGTGGAGAAACTCGATATCAACGAGGAAAAAGTGCGACTTCGCCAGCACTGCAAATACTTCATGGAGACCATCAACTCTGAGCCGTATCCGGGCAAGAAACTCGGTTTCATTGCACAGGAGATGGGCCGCGAGATAAACACCATGGGCTCAAAGGCCAACCATGCAGAGATTCAGAAATGGGTAGTGCGGATGAAGGACGAACTTGAAAAAATAAAGGAACAGAGCCTGAATATCCTTTAGAAATACCGACAAAAAAATCTATTGAAAACTGAATCCCTCCCATTCCTGCGGAACGGGCCCCTCCCGTGCTCAGAGGTCTTCGCTTGGACTACTACGGGCAAAGCCCCGGAGGTCACGGGCGACCACGGTTTTCAATAGATTTTTTTAGTCTTTAATTGTAGAGATATATTATATATCTGCTACAGACCGCAGATTTCCTTTATTTCGCCAACGATTTTCTGGGCCAGTGCATTTGCACTCTCCTCATCCTTGCTCTCGCTGTAGATGCGGATAATTGGCTCTGTATTTGATTTGCGCAGGTGAACCCACTCTGTAGGGAAATCAATCTTTACACCGTCTATGTCGGTTACCTTCTCAGATGCGTATTTCTCCTTCATCTTTACAAGAACCTCATCCACGTTGATGTCTGGAGTAAGTTCTATCTTGTTCTTTGAGATGAAGTAACTTGGATACTGTGCCTTAAGTTCGCTCACCTTGCAACCTTTCTTTGCCAGGTGGGTAAGGAACAGTGCAACACCTACAAGGGCATCCCTTCCGTAGTGGAGTTCAGGGTAGATTACACCACCGTTACCCTCACCGCCAATAACTGCATTGGTAGCCTTCATAAGGGTTGTTACGTTTACCTCTCCTACTGCAGATGCATTGTACTGCATTCCGTGTTTCTCTGTAACATCTCTCAAAGCCCTTGAAGAACTCAAGTTTGAGACTGTGTTTCCTGGGGTATTTGAAAGTACGTAATCCGCTACAGAAACAAGGGTGTACTCCTCTCCAAACAGTTCTCCGGTCTCACAAACAAGGGCAAGACGGTCAACATCAGGGTCAACAATAACTCCAAGGTCTGCACCGCTCTCCTTTACAACCTTGCAGATCTCTGTAAGGTTTTCAGGAACCGGCTCAGGATTGTGTGAGAAATTTCCTGTAGGCTCGCAGTATAGTTTTACAACCTCCACACCCATTCTCTCCAGAAGGGCAGGAATTACAACGCCACCAACAGAGTTTACAGCATCAACTGCAACTTTGAAACCCTGCTTCTTTACAAGTTCAACATCTACAAGAGGCAATGCAAGCACTGCATCAATATGCTCAACATCGTAAGGTTCGCGGCTTATAACCTTTCCAATCTCATCAATTTCCACAAAATCGAACTCCTCATTCTGGGCATACTCAAGAATCTGCGCACCCTCGGCAGCATTGAGGAACTCACCTCTCTCATTGAGAAGTTTAAGGGCATTCCACTGTTTTGGATTATGGCTGGCTGTAAGTATGATACCGCCGTCCGCCTTCCTGGCAACAACTGCCATCTCCACACCCGGAGTTGTACAAAGGCCAACATTTATCACATTTACGCCACAACCCAGCAAAGTACCCTCCACAAGGTCATTTACCATTTCTCCCGACAATCTTGCATCCCTTCCAAGGACAACTGTAAGTTTGCGTCCTGGGTTCTTGCCTACAAGCCATTTTGCATACGAAGCAGTGAACTTCACTGCATCAAGAGGTGTAAGATTGTCTCCTATAGGACCACCTATAGTACCCCTGATTCCGGAAATTGATTTAATAAGTGTCATATATGGTTTCCTTTAAATTTTCTTCAATTACATCTGCATACCGCCGCAAACAGAAATAACCTGTCCGGTAACATAACTGCTCAAATCACTTGCAAGGAATGTTGCAACATTAGCAATATCCTCAGGAGTACCGCCACGGCGTAGAGGAATCTTTGCATTCCACCCCTCGCGAACCTCTTCAGGAAGTTTTGCAGTCATCTCGGTGATGATGAAACCTGGAGCAATTGCATTTGCCCTTACACCTCTTGAACCCAACTCCTGTGCAATTGATTTTGCAAGGCCAATCATACCTGCCTTTGAAGCAGAGTAGTTGCACTGTCCTGCATTTCCGTGAACACCTACAACAGAACTCATGTTAATGATTGAACCGCTTCTCTGACGCATCATTACAGGGGTAACAGCATGTACAAAGTTGAATGCAGATTTAAGGTTAACTGCAATTACAGCATCCCACTGGGCCTCAGACATCCTCATCATAAGTCCGTCTTTGGTGATACCTGCATTGTTTACAAGGATATCAAGTCTTCCGAACTCTTTGACAACCTGCTCAACTGCAGCATGAGCCTCCTCAAAGTTGGCGGCATTTGAAGCAATGGCCAATACTTTAACTCCGTAAGCCTCTATCTCTTTTTTGGTATTCTCACCATTCTCGTCAATTACAAGGTCTGTGAATGCAACATTTGCACCCTCCTGGGCATATTTCAAAGCGATTGCTTTACCGATACCTCTTGCCGCACCTGTAACCAGTGCAACTTTTCCCTCTAATAATTTCATCTTTATAAATCTTTTAGGTTAGTACTCTATTCAACTGCAACAATCTCGGCCAACAGGTCATACTCGTTGGCACCCACTATTTTTGCAGATACAAATTTACCAATTAATTTTTCAGGAGCAAATTCTCCGTAGCCGTTCTTGCCAATAAGAATCTCCCCATCCACCTCAGGGCTCTCACTCTGTGAGCGGCATACAAGCACTCCGTCTGTGAAAGAATCCACAATTACACGCTCAACATTCCCCACACGGGCCTCATTGCACTCAAGGGAAATTCCGCTCTGCAGTTCCATAAGTTCATCGTAACGGGCCTGCTTGGTGCTCTCCCTAACAGAGTCCTTGAAATGGAGAGCCCCGTAGGTTCCCTCCTCCTCTGAATAGGTGAATGCCCCCAGCCTGTCAAACCTGTTCTTCCCGACAAATGAGAGTAGTTTGTCAAACTCCCTCCGGTCTTCTCCAGGATGGCCAACTATAAGGGTTGTCCTCAACACAACCCCAGGAACCTTCTCCCTTATCCGGTCAATGACTGCCTGCGTCTGAGGGCCGTCAATGGAGCGGCGCATCATCTTCAGAATTTTTGTTGAAGAGTGCTGCAACGGAATATCTATGTACTTGCACATTTTCAGATTGGAAGCCATAATCTCCAGCACATCGTCGGGAAACTGGTCGGGATATGAATAGTGGATTCTTATCCATTCAATCCCCTCCACTTCACAAAGCAGTTTCAAAAGGTCTCCCAATGCACGCCTTTTATACAAATCCAACCCGTAATATGTTGTATCCTGGGCTATTACAATAAGTTCACGCACTCCCATTGCGGCCAGATTGCGGGCCTCTTCCACCAGTTCCTCCATAGGAACTGAGATATGCCTGCCCCTTATACCGGGGATTGCGCAATAAGAGCAGGTACGGTCGCACCCCTCAGAAATTTTAAGATAGGCATAATGTTTTGGGGTGGTAAGATACCTCTGCTGCAGCAGGGCATCATTCTTCATTACTCCCATAGCCTTAAGAATACCGTCCCAATCAAAAGCGCCAAAGAAACCATCAACCTCAGGTATCTCCTCCACGAGTTCATCCATATACCTCTGCGAAAGGCAGCCGAACACAAATACATGTTTCACATATCCGTGTTCCTTTGCATCCACAGCAGCAAGTATGGCCTCAATTGACTCCTCCTTTGCATCCTTTATGAAGCCGCAGGTGTTCAGTATTACTGCATCCACCTTGCTTCTGGAACTGAGTTCATACCCGGCATCAACTATTTCAATCCCCTCACTGGCCATCTGCCTGAGAAGATGCTCGGAGTCAACCCTGTTCTTGGAACACCCAAGGGTAACCAACTGAACCTTCTTTGGCCTGCAATATTGCACTATCTTACCTTGCATCCAATTACTCCTCCTCTGATGCTTCAGCCTCGTCAAGAGACTCAAAATCCAAAGATGCGTTGTTCTTGAGGATATTGTACCACTCAACAACCTTCTTCATATGCGACACATAGAACCTGTCCCTGTCATAAGTAGGAAGAACCTCCTCAAAAAGTCCTTTAAGCACTTTAGGGTCGCTCTTTGCAGCAGGAGCATCATTCTCGCCAAGATGCGCATGCATCTTCTCAAAAACCTCCTGGAGCCTCATCTCCTCCTCATCTGTATATATGGCTATATCTGCCAATGATGTCATCCTTGCAGACATTGGGCAACAGGTCCTCTTCTTTGTTGCAAGAGCCTCTACAATTGCCCCCTGATGTGCCTGTGAAACATATAGGTACAAACCTGGTTGTCCGCTTATTGACAACACTTTCCTCAAATCTGTTTTCATAATTATATTCTTCTTTTACTAATTAAAGCCTCTTTCTTTCTTAATTGTCTCGTATGCTGCTACTATGGATTTGAATTTCTCCTCTGCAGCCTTCTTTACATCCTCACCAAGGGATTCAACCTTGTCGGGATGATGCTTGATTGCCATCTTCTTGTATGCCCTCTTAACCTCTTCATCTGTTGCAGAAGGGTCAATCTCCAGCACTTTGTAGGCAGAGTTCACATCCGATCCTCCAAACATTGCAAGTATGGATTCCGCCTCTGCGGCAGGGATACCAAGATACATGGCAATGTTCTTGAGGTCTGCAATCTCAACCTGGCTCACATGGCCGTCTGCATTTGCTATACCCACCAGATAGTGGTACAACTGCAGCCTCTGTGAAGGGTCCATATAGAGTTTTATCTGCGCACAAATCTGCGGCAGATCTATATTCTTGTCAAGTGCAGCCTTAAGAATCTGAAGAGCCTGGGGCAGAGCCTGCTCTCCAAAACTGCGCCTTATGAACTCCTTTACATACTCAAGTTCAGACTTGAGCACTTTCCCGTCCGACTTCATTACCGCTGCAGAAAGTACCAGCAGCGACACCAGGAAACTGTTCCTCTGCTCATTTGCAGAGAATCCCCCTCCGGTTGTATATACCCTTTGTGACTCACCGTTGTCACCTTCAAATAGAGAACCCAGCAGATACCCTACGAGTCCCCCCAACGGACCGCCCAAAGCCCATCCTATAGCACCGGTTATCCATCTTCCAATTCCCATTCCTATTCTCCTTTCATCTTTTCAATTACTTGTGCAATCTGGGGCAGCAATGCCCTCTTAGAATCTGCAAATATAATAAAATCTGACAAAGCAGCCCTTTGTGCATCGCTCCATTGTCTGGCAATTCTCTCCTGAACCTGCTCCCTGGAAACTCCATCCCTTCGCATCACCCTTTCCACCCTCAACTCATACGGAGCCTCTACAGAGAGTATCTTGTCTGCACACCCTTTAACAATGTCGCTCTCCAACAGGATTGCGCTCTCAAACAGCACAAAATCAACACATTTTCCTTCTCCCGACAATTTGTTGCATATCTCCTCCTTCCATCTGAAGAAATCCCTCAACACAGCCGGATGCACCAGAGCCTCCACCTTCCTGAGCAGTTCCACATTGCCGAAAATCCTTGAGGCCACAACTTTCCTGTTGAGCCTCCCTGTTTCATCCAGAATATCTTCCCCCAAAAGTTCTGTCATCTGGGAAAGGAGAAGAGGATCTGTATCATACAGCATTTTTGCCCTGTCATCCGAATAATATGCAGGATACCCCAACGATTCAAATATACGCGACACATAACTTTTGCCGCTCCCTATTCCTCCTGTACAACCCAAAGTCTTTGTCATTGCTCTCTCCATTACAAAACACACTCTACAAACAACGGTTCCATCCTTATGGAAAGGATATTGTCCGGCATCTTAAGGATACGTGGTTTCACCACATCCTTATGCAGTATCTCATTATAACTGATCCCCACCTGAAAATCCCGGATGCCGTACCGTGCCGGATTTGAGAACGGCTCCCTGTACCGTATTTCCACCTGCTGGGGCACAATTGCCACATTGGCATATGAAGGGGCATCTGTTATTACCACCGGAACTGTCAATGTCTTCTCAAGATACCTCCCAACCTCCTGGTTATAGAATATTTCATCATGTGAAAACCTCACCCCTTCTATCTCCTTCAGAGTGGCCACTCCCGACAATGTTCCGGAAACATTGTCTATCTTCACCGGGTACGACACAACCTCCTCTATCTTTGCTATAACATCCCTGTCTCCATAAATGAGGATTGAATCGGGGCGGACAGTCATTGGAGAATATGGCATATACTGCCCTTTGTAGGTAATCAGGAAGTTCTCCCTTACCGGCACCTTCCTGTTCCACTGTTCGGGGAATCTGAAGAAAAGGGTATCGGTAGCAAACGATTCCACCACGAAATCCTTTCCAAGTGCATCCTGCACCTGTTTTTTTATATCGTCGGGAATAAGATAGAAGATATCTGTCTTCTCCACCCCATGGAAATGTTTTGCGTCAACCGCATCAAGGTGGAGGAGATTCCCGTTCTCCTTGCGGTTCTGGAGGATATTGAACCCTGTGGATTTTGCCCCAATCACCAGCACATCAAGAGAGCGCGCAGTGTTCTTGCGCCCCTCAATATTTGAAACCACCTCAATCTGGTACTTTATGTATGAAGAGTACCTTCGTGAGAGTTTCATCATGCTCCACATAAAAAAGGCAAGGAGAAGAGAGAACACCAGAATAATCCAGTTTCTCCCCCCTCCCAATAATTTTTTATTTGCTTTAAAAGGCAATTGCATCCTTGTCACTCTTATTTAACAGGGATATCAGTCACGTCCTTTACAATAGAACCTTTATCTACTCTAATCTTAACGTTTGCATCAACCTCCATAAGGATATATGTAGGCTTAACCTCCGCTACAACACCATAAATACCACCTACAGTAACAACTTTGTCACCTTTCTGTATGGATTCTCTCCATTTCATGATCTCCTTCTGCTTCTTCTGCTGCGGACGTATCATAAAAAAGTACATTACTGCAAAGATAAGTACCATCATAATGAGGAAACTCATGTTTCCACCCTGCTGTGCTGCCTGTTGTAAAATTACCAATGTATTCATAATATCTTTAATATTTTAATTGTCAACAAATTATTCCACAAGACCCCTTCCACTCTTTACAATCTTTCCCTCCTTTACCATCTGCTGCAAAATACGGTCCAGAAGTCCGTTTACAAAAACCTTGCTGTTTGGAGTGCTGTAATATTTTGAGATATCCACAAACTCGTTTATGGTAACCTTCAGGGGTATTGACTCAAATGCCACGGCCTCTGTAACTCCCATCACTATTAGGGCAAGGTCTGTAGCCACAAGCCTCTCAAGGTCCCAGTTTGAAACCATTGATGAAATCAGTTCTGTATATTCATCATAGTTGAGCATGGATTTGGTGAGAAGTTTCTTTGCATACTCCCTGTCATCCTCCTTGAGGAATGTCTTTGGAACCTCTACGGAACCTTTCCTAGCAATTGTAGGGATATTCTTAAGAATTACA
The DNA here is from genome assembly GCA_015060445.1 of Bacteroidales bacterium. Lineage (GTDB taxonomy): Bacteria > Bacteroidota > Bacteroidia > Bacteroidales > UBA932 > Egerieousia. The sequence goes on along the minus strand of SUYL01000048.1, from coordinate 55,809 downwards.
TTTACAGTATATGCAAGGTCATCCATCCAGTAGATGCTCATCTCCTCAAGTATATCTTCAAGAGCCCCATTATCCTCAAGTTCCTCCTCGTAAATGCGTTTTACAAGTTCAGCATCACCTTTGAGGGATCTGTCGGGATTATCCATGTACTCCTGATAATAATCCTTGGTGACTATTGATGCAAACAGTTTCTTTACAAAACTGTCATATTCACCCCACACAAGCCCCTTCTTGCTGCACATGGTATTGAATGCAGAATCATTCTCCAACAACTCTATGAACTTATTGTCAACGAACTTGGTATTCGGATTGGCCTCCTGGGGTGTAGGGTGGAATTTTTTCTTTCCAGCCTCTATTCTTGCCTGGGCAACCTCCTTCAATACCGACGGCAATCCCAAAAGGAAACAATACAGGTCAACGGTCTTGCTGCAAGAAAGGATCAGTTCCTTCTCTGCCTGCTCAAGCGGCTGGTCTCCCTGCATTGCCTTTCCAAAGAGCAGTTTGAACACTTTAACCCTTATCAGTCTTCTGTTAAGCATAAATTATCTATTTTTTTAAATATTTTGCAAATATAGGCTATTACCCTCAAAATTTATTTTATATTTGTAAAACTTTTTAAAATTAACGGTAAAAAAATTATGTATTTCGAGGATTTTGATAATGCGGGAGCGCAGGAGCGCAATGGTGATGATGTTTTCTCTAAACCTGTAAGAGCAGGCAAGAGAACATACTTCTTTGATGTTAAGGCAACTAAAGGCAATGACTATTACCTTACAGTTACAGAAAGCAAAAGAAGAGTGGATAAAGATGGAAGATTTGTTTATGACAAGCACAAAATTTTCCTATACAAAGAGGACTTTGAGAAGTTTACAGAGGGGTTGGAAGAGGTGATCAAGTTCATTAAGGACAAATGCCCTGTAACTGAAAGGGTTTACACAGAGGGAGAGGAGAAGTCCAACAGTTTTTCAGACGTTGATTTCGACCAGTTATAAAAAGTAAAAACATTTAATAACATATTTTAAAAAGTAAAAAGGCTCCCGGCATTATGGCCGGGAGTTTTTTATTGTCATAAAATGTCATAGAAGGGGGTTATCTTTGCATAAAAATAATTCTAATGGATATGTTTACAATAATCATTACCGCAATAGCGGGCATTCTGTTTGGTCTCATTTCAGGATTCTTCATTGCCCGCAAAAATGTCTCCAAGGAGATGGAAGGGCAACTGCTGAGGGAGAGGGAACTTCTGAAGGCAGAATTCAAGGCAACTGCCGGCGAACTTATGGAGGAGAAGAGGGAATCGCTCAGTTCCGCCAACAGGGAGCAACTCAATCCACTTGTACAACAACTGAGGGAACAACTTGAGAAGGTGGAAAAGCAACTCGCCCGCACCAGGGAGGATGGAGCCAGGGACAATGCCAGAATGGAACAGATTATAAAGGAGATGGCCTCCCGTACCGTAGAGGTTGGCAAAGGGGCAGATGCCCTGGCCCAGGCACTGCGCGGCAACAACAAGATGCAGGGAAACTACGGCGAAGTGGTACTGGCAGACATCCTCAGGAATGCAGGGCTGGTTGAGGGTGAGGATTTCCACACTCAGGAACTTATAAGGGACAACTCGGGCAATGCCATAAAGCACTCAGAATCCGGGAGGAAACTCATCCCGGATGTAATAGTAAATCTTCCCGACAACCGGCAGATCGTAGTTGACTCCAAAGTGAGCCTCTCGGCGTACGTTGACTGGTGCAATGCCGAGGATCAGGCCTCAAAAGAGGATGCCAGACGCAGACACATTGAGAGCATCACAAGACATGTAGAGGAACTGCAGGGGAAAGAGTACCACAAATACCTGAAATCGTCGGGAGTACAGGGGATAGACTACTCAATAATGTTCATTCCAAATGAAGGGGCATTCCAACTTTATCTTGAGAACGATGCCGCCCTCTGGCACACTGCCTATGAAAAGGGGGTAATCATTACCGGACGTCTCACACTATTTTCCATGCTCAGAATGATTATGGTTGTATGGAGGCAGGTAAAACAGGAGCGGAATATGGAGGAGATAATCCGCAACTCTTCCATTCTGCTGAACAGGATAGCAGAATTCAATACGCAGATGGAAAATATTGGGAAAGCCCTGCAACAGGCAGATGCGGCATACCAGAGTGCCTGTAAGAAAATGGTAACGGGCAAACAGAGCATTGCAGTATCGGTAAGGAAACTGCAGGAACTTGGCGCCAAAGCAGACCCGGGGAAACGGCTTCCCGAAAGCCAGGAATGAGAAAAAACAAAAGCGGCCCTGTAGCCGCTTTTTTGTGGAGCATATCGGACTCGAACCGATCACCTTTAGACTGCCAGTCTAACGCTCTAGCCAGATGAGCTAATGCCCCGTTATTGCATCCGGACCCGTTTACTTCCGTAATCCGGATGCAAATATATAAAAATTTCCCAAATCCAATTGTCGGGAGGATATTAATATACCTCAACTTTTGCTGCCGCTGCCTTGCACTTGTCCCTGAGGGCATCCAGGTCACTGCCGTTAGGGGCATAGCATACAACAACACCCATCCTGCGGTTCTTTCTGGTGGTTGGTTTGCCGAATATCCTCAAATAAGTGTTTGTCTCTTTGCAAACCTCCTCCTCTCCGCGGTAACGTGGAGCCTCCTGGCTTGCAATATTTGAAAGGATAACAGCACTGGCACCATAACGCTCCTGGGTAATCTCCGGAATTGGAAGCCCCAGCACCGCACGGCAATGGAGTTCAAACTCGCTCAGATTCTGTGTCCCGGCAAGGGTAACCATACCTGTATCATGCGGACGTGGTGAAAGTTCAGAGAAATATACACCATTCTCATTGCTCAGGAAGAACTCAACGCCCCAAATTCCTGCACCGGTAAGTGCCTCTGTAACTTTTGCAGCCATTCTCTGAGCCTCAAGCAAATGCTCCGGCTTAACGGGAGCCGGCTGGAAACTCTCCCTGTAGTCTCCGCTTATCTGAACATGGCCAATTGGCGGGCAGAACAATGTTGGACCGTTTTTCTGGGTAACTGTAAGAAGGGTTATCTCGCTGTCAAACTTAATGAACTCCTCAATAATAAGTTCCTTAATATCACCACGGCTCCCCTCACAACCGTAAATCCATGCCTTCTCAAGGTCATCCGCACTCTTTACAACAGACTGTCCTTTTCCCGACGAACTCATAAGGGGTTTCACAACGCATGGGAAGCCAACCTTGGCAGCAGCCTCCTTCAACTCCTCGAGTGATTTTGCATAGAAATATTTTGCAGTCTTGAGCCCCAACTCTTTTGCAGCCAGATCCCTGATTGCCTGACGGTTCATTGTATAATTCACCGCCTTTGCACTTGGAACCACTTGAATACCCTGCTTCTCAAAATCATAAAGCCTCTCGGTACGGATAGCCTCAATCTCAGGGACAATTATATCCGGCTGATGTTTTGCTACTGCTGCAGCAAGTGCATCACCGTCCAACATGCTGAACACTTCACACTCATCTGCAACCTGCATTGCAGGAGCCCCTGCGTATGAATCACAAGCCACAACATACTGACCTTTACGTTTAGCAGAAATCACGAACTCCTTACCCAATTCACCGGAGCCCAACAAAAGAATTTTTTTAGCCATATATCTTATCATTTAGTTTTTCAAATTACAATCATATCTTGCCTGCCTAATCCTCTTTTATCCTGATTATGGCATTTGTGATAATATCAGCAAGACCACAGGAAGTTCCAATAAATATCCAACCTTTATGGCCGGTGCAATTCCACTGGCCTCAACGGTCAATATCTTATTTATTTTGGTTCCTGAAATAAAGTTATACATATAATTTTTCAAAGAGTTCCCTAATTGGTTGAGACTCTCTGATAATGTTCAAGGTAAGGTTTGCATGCCCTTTTGCAAAGCCATTGCCCACTATAAGGTTAATGTCCTTTCCTACACCTTCTGCCCCTAAAGCGGCCTTGGTAAAACTTGTTGCCATTGAGAAGAAATAAACACTTCCACGCCCCTTGGTAACAAGGATGGAGGTCATTTCAGTTGAAGGGACATTTACATTGTTTACCGTAACATCACACCCTCTGCCCCCTGTAATGGCCATTACCTTATGGTAAACATCCATTACATTTGTAGCATCCGCTACAATGACATCTGTTGCCAATCCCATATCTTTTATCCTCTGCGCATTGGTCTGGGAGTATTCCACAACTATCACCTTCCCATACTGCCCCACATTCTTCATTGCCTGATAACAGCACAAAATACCCGATTTTCCGCCACCGCCAATAATGCAGACAATTTCACCTTCAGTTACAAGACGGTCAACCTGAGCCGGGGCACCTGCCACATCCAATGCTGCAAGGGCAAGTTTTTCAGGAATATCGTCGGGAAGAACTGCAAACAGTCCGCTCTCAAAAAGGATGGCTTGTGCATCAACATCAACCTGCTCCGAATCTGCTGTAAGATTCTTTATTGAATTAATTTTCAGAGGAGTTAAAGACAAGGATACCAATGTTGCAATCTTGTCTCCCACCTTAAGATTCTGGGTATTGGAGAACTTGGGACCTATTTCCTTTACAGTTCCTATAAGCATACCTCCAGATCCTGTAACCGGATTCTGCATCTTACCCCTCTCCTCAACAATAGAGAGGATCATATCCTTCATCTTTTCCGTATCGGAATTACAACTCTGTTTAATTTGGGTATAACTTGCAGAATCAATGTTAAGTGTCTTTACATCTATCAGTATCTCATTTTCATAGATTTCCATAGTATTGTCCAGTTTCTGGGCCGGCTGGGGCAAAGTACCCTCCGGATTCAAGACCCTGTGCGTTCCGTATCTGCAACCTCCTGTAAGCATATGCGTAAAAATTATATTTCAGGTTGCGAATTTACTAAAAAAATAATACTATCTAAAGAATATGGAAATTTACTAAATGGGGAACCATACAAAAACTGCAACATCCCATAATGCGTGGGAGAGGATTATGGCAAAAAATTTATCGGGGAATAATCTATATAATAATCCCCATGCTGCACCAGCCACAAGTGCTGCCATAACAAGCATAAAATTGCAGGAACTTGCGTGAACTATTGCATATATAAGGGTTGTTACAACAAAACCCGCATTTGGGTTCCATCTATTCTGCAGAGTCTGCTGAACATACCCTCTCCAGAAAATCTCCTCAGCCGGTCCAATAAGGAGAAGCATAAGTGCAGTAAGGAGCCAGGGGGATTCCCCCTCCTTCATCCCATAAATGAGATCTACCTGCCCACGGGCAAAATTGAAAATTATCTGGGAGAGTTTGTCTCCAATCCAGAAGATACCCCACAAGGCCACTGCAATTGCAATACCCTCCAAAACTCCTCTTCCCGACAATTTTACCCTTTTCCACCAACCTGGATTAAATATTGTTGAAAGAGTGCTGAGGATACAGGCAGAACCGGTCATCATCCACCAGAAATTTATATGGGGAGCCGTTACCGGGAGAAACATTATGCTCCACAATACTGCTGCAAGTATGATTGTAAATGTGAGTCTCTTCATTTCCGTCCGTTTATGCCACCAACGCAGCAATCATAAAACCGCCAAATAGGGCAAGGCTGAACATCAGTTGGAGTTTGGCTGTACTTTCATCAAGTCCAACAAGGGCCTTCATCCCCTCTTTTGGATAACACATTGCCTTGCGGGCATTGTCAATTGCTGGCTTGAGCACCGCAAACACGGTAATGATGTATACAGGGAAAAGGCCTGCAACAATACCTGCAACGCACCATAAGAAAGGGAAAATAACCTCAAAACAATACAGATATGAAGAGGCTTTACCTCCTATGGCCATTGCAAAGGTCCTTATTCCTGCCCTCCTGTCCTGTTCCATATCCCTTGTATTGTTGGAGTGCAGAATACCTACGGTAATCAGACCTACAGGAACCGCCAACCACAAACTCTCCGGATTTATGTTTCCTGTTACCACATATGATGTTCCCAGCATAGGGAGCACTGCGTATGTAAGAAAAATGTCCACATCTCCCAATGCACGGTATTTCAGCCAAGGATACATTACTGTAAGTGCAGCACCTGCCATACCCAGCCACAATGTAATCCATCCTGTTAAAGCCACCAACACAAACCCGCATATCATTGCAACCGCCATTAGCGATATAGAGAGTCTTTTTATCTGTTCAGGGGCAAACTCACCGCTTACAATAGACATTCCACCCACGGCATCTTCCCTGTCAACTCCACTTCTGTAATCCTTGTAATCACTCCAGGTATTTCCTGCAGCATGGAACAGCACCACATTTATGATTGTAAACAGCCCTATTGGCCAATCCGCTTCCCCCTGTCTCCAAAAAAGATATCCCAAAGTAACAAGCACCGGCATTGCTGATGCCGGAAACGACCATGGTCTTGTTGCAATTATCCACTCTTTAAATGAATGTTTTTTCATAACCTTACCCTGAAAATTAGACACTTTTACAAATTTAAACAAAAACACCCTCACAGATAACTGTGAGGGTGTTTTGCGAGGTTCCTGGCGGATTCGAACCGCCGTACACGGTTTTGCAGACCGCTGACTAAGCCACTCATCCAAGGAACCGTTATTCCCGTTTGGGACTGCAAATATACTACAAGTTTATTTATTTCCAAAATTTATTTCATGCAACATTCTTTCCAGCCACTCTTTATCTGTAACATCAAAGGTCGCAAGATGTTCACTGTCTATATCCAGCACTGCCATAACAGAGCCGTCAGAGGCAAATACAGGTACCACAATTTCTGAGCGGGAAAGGCTGCTGCAGGCAATATGTCCCGGGAACTGTTCAACATCTGGGACAATGATTGTCTCCTCCTTCGCCCATGCAGTGCCGCATACTCCCCTCCCTTTCTTTATTCTGGTACAGGCCAAAGGGCCTTGGAATGGGCCAAGGACCAGTTCCTCCTCTACATGTGAAGTATCTGAACTGCCGGTTGGCTTTACTATATAAAAACCTACCCACCAGAATCCGAAAGCCTCCTTTAGTATTGCACTCACATTGGCCATATTGGCAATCATATCGGTTTCTGCGCTCACCACCGCCTCTATCTGAGGCAATATTTGGGCATATATCCCCCCCTTGTCCTTAGCGGTTATAATAAGTTCTTCTGCCATAACTATTCAACTAAAAGTACAAGTCCCTTAAGATACTCCCCCTCAGGATGATAAATATTTACCGGATGATCTGCCGGCTGTGTAAGCCTGTGAAGAATGCGTACTCTCCTTCCTGTCTGGGCTGCAGCGGAAAATACAGCAAGGGCAAAATTCTGCTTGTCAACTACCTGGGAGCAACTGTAGGTAAACACTACGCCACCTGGCTTCACTTTCTCAATTGCAAGTGCATTCAAACGCTTGTAGGCACGCAATGCATTGTCCAACGCCCCCCTATGTTTGGCAAATGCAGGCGGATCCACAATCATAAGGTCATATTTTCCCCCTTCACATTTACGCATGAACTCTATTGCATCCTCACAATATGAAGTGTGGTCAACACCCTCTTTAAAGCCGTTCAGTTCCACATTTCTCTCCACCATATCCATTGCCTTGCGTGAACTGTCAACAGAATCTACATGTGCAGCACCACCACTCAAGGCATATATTGAAAAGCCCCCTGTATAGCAGAAAAGATTGAGTACATTTTTCCCGACAGAGTATTTTTTCACAAGAGCCCTGTTGTCCCTCTGGTCGAGGAAAAAGCCGGTCTTCTGCCCTTCTACCCAGTTTACAAGGAACTTGTTGCCGTTCTCCAAAACTGCCTGATCATCTGTACCTGCCCCCACTTTCCTGTAAATGTACCCATCCTTAAGGGGCAGACCTGCCTTAAACGGCGCTGTACCCTCACTTTTATCATATATTGCCTCCAAAGCAGATCCATATACTCTTTTCAAGGCCTCTGCTATTGCATCCTTTGAAAGGAACATTCCTGCAGAATGGGCCTGAAGCACTGCCGTATTGCCATATATATCTATAATGAGACCAGGGAGAAAATCGCCCTCACCATGCACCAGCCTGTATGCTGTGGTATTGTCAGAGCCCACAAGCCCCAAAGTGCAACGGGCATCATAAGCCCCCTTTATAGCCCTATACCAGAAATCTGAATCTATAGTCTCCTTATTAAAACTGAGTATCCTCACAGTTATTGAGCCTATCTGGTAATGACCGCAACCAAGATATTCACCACCGGAGGAATACACCTCAACCACGTCCCCTTCTGCAGGGTCACCCCCCTCAATTCTCTTTACTGCACCGGAAAACACCCATGGGTGAAAACGTTTGAGCGACTGCTCCTTCCCTTTATTAAGAATTATTCTAACCATATATTTCCATTACCAGAAAAGAGCGATATTACTCGCTCCTCTCTGCCATTAGTTTATAATACATTTCCCTGCATATCCAGGCATCAATTGCAGCATACCGCAACTGGGCCTCAGACAAATGGGAACTCTCCCAATTTGAAAGTTGCTGGGATTTTGAAACCCTTTTCTTGAGTATGATAGCAGCCATTTTTCTCACACTCTTCTCCTCAATCCCATAAGCGGGCGCCAGTCTCTGCAAATCCACAAACCCCTTAGGTATGAACTTCCTGTACTCCTGAAGCCCCCTTATATCATCATGCACCGCAGCACCAATCTTAAGGATATTTGGATTGCCAAGCAATGCTGCCAGTTTTGGAGGTACCCCTACTTGCTGCAGTCTGAATATATACGCCCTGTCGGGACCGCTCAACTGCAATATGGCCATCTTGTTTCTGGGCACCTTAGGTACAAAACACGGTTTTGTTTCTGTATCAAAACCTATTGCCTGCTGTGCATTCAGGTACTCCATTGCCTGGTCAAACTCCTGGCTGCCACTGCTTTGTACAACAGTTATCACACCTGGGAAGGATGCAATTTCAAGCGCCTCTATCTCTTCTACTGTCACACTACTTGCAAAAGCCATGACTATTCTATAATTTTTTCAATTTTACTGTATGAAGCAGGAAGCATAGACTGAATCCTGCCAAGAGTCTGCTCATCAAGATATCTCTTTGAGAATGGGACAAAAACTGTAGTAATATCCTCAGTGGCATGTTCCCTGCCATATTTGAACTCATATGTAAGGTTACCGTCCTCATCAACGCACTCGTAAGGCAATCCGTATGCAGGTACTGAAATGTACCCTTCAAGTCTGCCCTCTGTTGTATTCAAGGCAAGGTTTTTGTCTGCTCTCAAGGTCTCATAACACTCCAGTGCTGTAAATACTGCAGGATCAATAAACTCAAAATCTGGAGCAATGAGCCCTCCATAAACAAGTTTACCATCAGCATCCCTCAAATTCCTCAATTCATCTACAGCCTGTGTAAGGGTATTCAAAAGGAACGGATAATGTGTACAGCCCAAAATGATATACTTCAACGGAACTTTTGCTCCGCTTGCCTTATGTTTTTCCAATAATGTAACAAGGTGGAAACGGGCATAGTTTGCTGCTGAGTTCAATTGGAACTGCACATATTTGTTTCCAGCCTTCTCTACAAGCAAAGCCCCGTTGCCATAATCAAAATTATATGCACGCAACAACTCCTCCTTTATATCCTCAGAACCTGTTCCCATCTTAGGACCCCTGTAGCCCTCCCTTGGTGCAGAAAGTGCCACATTCACAAAATCCTTTTCCTGGTCAACAGACTCTGCAAAGCCTGCGCAAGGGTGGTTTACAACCTTAATGAAACCTTTATAGCCGTTTGCCTCTCCTATTTCATTTATTGTCCTCTCATAAGCACCTGAAGCAATTGTACCCACAGTTGCAAGAACTCCCACCGCAAGCGAATCAGTAGAGCCTGATTTTTCTATCTTGTTGTACAACGCATTCACACCTGCATTAATCACCCCAATTACCTTAACACCGGTACCGCTCTGTTCCAAAAGGGTTGAAACATCAGCCAATCCCCATGCTGTAGCAGTATTACATGCAATTACAAGAATCTTGCACGGTTGCATCTGGCCGCTCCTCTCCTTGTCTGCAGGGTTTTTCCAATACTTGTTGCCCAAAAGGAAAAGGGCATCCTTCACTACCAGTTCCCTAAAGAAATCCTGCTTGTTCTCGGCAGCATAATTTCCATAAGGCATATTGGCCCTGTCTGCCAGATATGTAAAGTCTTCGCCTGCAAAATCGGGAACTCCGTCAGCGCCAGGCTTCCCCGAAATATTATCTATCATATCTGCATTCAACAACACTTCAAGGACAGTAAGTCCGCCTGTGCCTGAATCGAACACGCCTATAGGCAACTTGTTCTTCTGCTGAGGGAACTCAGCAAAGTTTGCATAAAACTTGGAAGTTTCATCATTCAACGCCTTCTCCATTATTGGAGTAAGTTCAACCGCTGCAACCTCTTTTTTACTGTTTCCGCATGAAGAGAGTATTACAGCCACTGCAAGTGAAAGAGCAAGAAATCTTCTCATAATTGTATGGATAAAAAATAACAACTCTATTTCCTGTAAATGAATGTACCATGTTCTCCTGTAAGATGCACCTGTGCGGTTCCGTCCTCAGAAGCCTCAACCCTTCCTATAACTTTTGCATCCACACCATATTTCTTTGAGATTGCAATGATATCTTCAGATATCTCTGCCGGTACATAGAACTCCATTCTGTGTCCCATATTGAACACCTTGTACATCTCTTCCCAACTTGTGCCGGATTCCTGCTGTATAACCTCAAACAATGGAGGTGTAGGGAAAATATTGTCCTTTACAATTTTAAGGTTGTCAACAAAATGGAGTATCTTGGTCTGGGCACCGCCGGAACAATGGATCATACCGTCTATCTGCTTTCTGTATTTGTCAAGCACCTCCTTTACAATAGGTGCGTAGGTCCTTGTTGGAGAGAGAACAAGTTTACCGTAAGTAAGTCCTGTTTTTGGCTCAACAGCATCAAGTTTCCTTGTCCCTGAATATACAAGTTCCTGAGGAACCGCCCCATCATAACTTTCGGGATATTTTTCTGCAAGATATTTCCCAAACACATCATGGCGCGCAGAGGTTAGTCCGTTGCTGCCCATACCACCGTTATACTCAGTCTCGTATGTAGCCTTTCCGCAAGACTCCAAAGCAACAATTACATCACCGGCCTTTATGTTGGCATTGTCTATAACATCCGAACGCCTCATCCTCGCACATACTGTACTGTCAACAATCACTGTCCTTACAAGGTCCCCCACATCTGCGGTCTCTCCACCGGTAAGGATAAGTTTTACACCATAACTCTCCATTGTACGGGCAAAGTTCTCAGATGCGGCAATCAGGCGGCTGATAACTGAACCGGGTATCAACTGCTTGTTCCTTCCAATTGTGGAAGAAAGCATAATATTGTCAACCGCACCAACACAGAGGAGGTCATCAGTATTCATTACAATGGCATCCTGGGCAATACCATCCCACACACTCATATCTCCTGTCTCCTTCCAGTAGGTATATGCCAGAGAAGATTTGGTACCTGCACCATCTGCATGCATCACAATACAGTAGTCAGGATCTCCCGACAGAAAATCAGGTACTATTTTACAGAATGCTTTAGGGAAAAGTCCCTTATCTATATTCTTGATTGCCTCATGAACATCCTCTTTAGATGAGGAAACACCTCTAAGGGCGTATCTGTTGCTTTTTGGATCTTGCATAACTATAGTTGTAAAAATTTTTCTATCTATCTTACAAAGGTATATAAAAAAAGGCAGTTGCAAAAGCAACTGCCCCATTTTATAAAATGTATACCATTACTTGTTTGTTCTGCCAGGATAAATCTTAAGGGCCTCCTCAAGACATTTGAGAGCATTCTTAAGATCCTCAACTTTTAGAACATAAGCCATACGTACCTGGTTTGTACCTTTACCTTTAGTTCCGTAGAAACCTGCTGCAGGAGCAACCATTACGGTCTGGCCCTCATATGAGAACTCCTCAAGCAACCACTGTGCAAATTTGTCAGCGTCATCAACCGGAAGCTCGGCAATTGTATAGAAAGCACCCATTGGCATTGGTGAGAATACACCAGGGATCTGGTTCAAACCGTTAACCAATACGTTTCTTCTCTCAATATACTCAGCCTTAACAGCGTCAAAGTATGATTTAGGAGTAGCAAGAGCACCCTCAGCAGCAATCTGACCGTAAGATGGAGAGCAAAGACGTGCCTGAGCATATTTCATAACGCCCTTCATAACCTCTTTGTTCTTTGAAACTATAGCACCAATTCTTACACCGCAAAGGCTGTATCTCTTTGAAACTGAATCCAAAAGGATAACATTCTCCTCAAGTCCAGGAATATGCATGCAAGAGTAGTGAGGCTCCTCTGTATAGCAGAACTCCCTGTAAACCTCATCTGAGTAGATGTACAAGCCATGTTTCTTTGCAATCTCGCCCAACTGGATAAGAGCCTCTTTAGTGTAAAGGGTACCTGTAGGGTTACCAGGGTTACAGATAAGGATACCTTTGGTCTTAGGGGTAATGTGTTTCTCAAACTCCTCAATTGCAGGAAGTTTGAAGCCCTCTTTAATCTCACATGAGATAGGAACCAAAGTAACGTCGTTCTGTACAGCAAAAGCGTTGTAGTTTGTATAGAAAGGCTCCATTACGATAACCTCATCACCTGGATCACAAGTAACTGCAAGAGCAAACTGTACAGCCTCAGTACCTGAAGAGGTAACTATAAGGTCAGCAACCTCAATGTTGATACCTACGCTTGCGTAGTATTTTACAAGGCCCTCCCTGTATGAAAGGTTACCTGCTGAGTTTGAATACTCAATAACTTTAAGATCAGCATTTTTAACAGCCGCCAAAGCTTGTGGGGAAGACTCAATGTCTGGCTGGCCAATGTTAAGGTGATAAACTTTTACACCTCTTTTTTTAGCTGCATCTGCAAAAGGAACCAATTTTCTGATTGGTGAAGCAGGCATTGCCTGCGCTTTTTTTGAAAGAGTTAACATAATGTATAATTACCGTTTAGTGTTATTGTTTAAACTAAGAACTGTCATTTTAAGTCTACCAGTTTGCCAATGATTTCATGAAACCCTCAATCTTAGGCATCATGGTTGAAGTTGGCACTGCAAAGTTGTTTGTAAGGATTGCAAATCTCACAAGGCCATATTTCTTGCTTCCCTGAACGTAACCTGCATAACACCTTACATTTGCCAAAGAACCGCTTTTTGCATGCACTCTGTCCTTTATCTTCTGGTCTGCATTCTTGAGTACACTTCTCAATGTACCAGGGCCACCCGGCATTGGAAGGGAAACAAAGAACTCCTCAAATACCTCTGTATCCTGCATCTTGTCAAAATAATTGCAGAAGAAACGTGGAGAAACATAATTCTGGCGTGAAAGTCCGCTTCCATCCTCCTGTGTAAATCCTGTACGGTCAACACCCATCTGGTCAAGAACCCTTCTCATTGCCACAAATGATGAGTCATAACTGCCCACACCTGTAAGTTCCTTGCCAATGGTTTTGAGGATAGTCTCAGCATACATGTTCTGGCTTACCCTGTTTGTAACATTCACAATCTCCCACAACTCAGGTGAGTAGGTCTCAACTATAGGATGTCTCTCCGCCTTACATCCATAATATTTGGCATCAATTATCTCAGGAAGGCTCTCTATACCGTTCTCAAGAAGATATTCCCTAAAATGGAAACCGCAACTCAAATGAGGGAAACGGTTTGAGTTTGTTTCATAAACCACACCTCTGTCAACACCTACAGTGCCCACATACTGGCTTGCCCTTACCATATCCTGCACATAATAACCGCTTCTGTTTCCGGTCCCTTTCTCACCTGTAACAAGTTCATTTACAACTTCAAGTCCGGGAACCTGCGGATAAATGGCCTGCACACGCACCTTGTCACCAACATTTTCACCAGGTACAAGTTTGAACTTCTGCTCATTGTCATTGAATGAAAGACCGTTTGGAGAACATCCGTAAGATGCACCAAAATTGCCCCATGACCATGAATCAGGCATCATCTCCCTAACAAAATAACTGTCATCCACAACAACGTTTCCTTCAATTCTTGTAATGCCAAGATCCTTTATAGCCTTGGTCCATACGCCAAAGATTGAATCAATTGGATAAGCAAGCGTATCTGTAGAGCCCAAAGTAGGGTCACCGCCACCAATGATTACAATGTCACCGTTGAGTACCCCATCCTTAATGTCACCTGTATATGCAACCTTTGTGGTATATTTGAAATCCTTACCCAAAGCATGAAGTCCAACTCCGGTAGAGATTGTCTTCATTGTTGATGCTGTAAGCAAAGGCATGTTTGAATTCCACTCTGCAACAGTATTGCCCTTCTCATCAACAGCCAAGATGGCAATTACAGCATTCTTGAAATTGGGATCTGTCTTAATATGCTTGTTTATATAGTTCTGGGCACCACCCTGTGCAAAACCATAAGCCACAAAGCCTAAAAATAAAATGATAGAAAATAGTACCTTTTTCATGTCAGATAAAAGAATTTTAAATAATTCTACAAACTTAGTAAAAAAAGGGGAACTGAAGTGCATTTTCCCAATTTATTATTCAAAAGAGACAAAAAATGTATTTTTTAGAAAAATTACCTCTCAATCTCCATATTTCTCTTCCCGACAATGATATTTTTCAGAAAAAATCATCCAAAAACCCAATAAAATTTAAAAATATATGCATAATATACGGCATATATACATATATTTGCAGAAATTTAAGATATAAAAAACACTCTTGCACAATGGGAAATATCAGAACCAGGGCACTTGAGGAGTTTGCAACCCACAAGCCCCAAAGATTTTATGAAGAACAGAGACCGGTATCCGAATATTTTGGCACAAATGTGTTTGATATGCCAAAAATGCAGCAATATCTCTCATCAGAGGCATATAATGCTGTTGTAAGTGCCATAAATGAGGGTGTAAAGATTGAACGGAGCATAGCGGACCAGATAGCACAGGGGATGAAGAACTGGGCTGTAAAGATGGGGGCCACACACTATACCCACTGGTTCCACCCCCTTACCGACGCAACTGCAGAGAAGCACGAATCATTTGCAGACCCTATGGTTGGAGGAGGCGTATTTGAAAACTTCAAGGGAAGTACCCTCATTCAGCAGGAGCCCGATGCTTCAAGTTTTCCCAACGGCGGCTTGAGGAACACCTTTGAGGCTCGCGGATATACAGCATGGGACCCTTCATCACCTGCATTCATAATAGACCAGACACTCTGTATCCCTACGGTATTTGTAGCCTACACCGGTGAATCCCTCGACCTGAAAACCCCTCACCTCAAATCCATAGCAGCCCTGGACAAGGCTGCTCAGGGAATATGCAGGATGTTTGACAAGAATGTAACCAAAGTTAACGTAATGCTGGGCATTGAGCAGGAATACTTCATTGTAGATGAAGCGTTCTATATGGCAAGGCCCGACCTTATGATATGCAACCGCACCCTCATGGGACACACGGCAGCCAAAGACCAGCAATTGGAGGACCACTATTTTGGTGCAATCCCAAGCAGGGTAATGGCATTCATGAAAGACTTTGAAACAGAAGCATACAAACTGGGTGTTACCCTCAAGACCAGACACAACGAGGTTGCTCCAAACCAGTTTGAGTTTGCTCCTGTATATGGGGAAGCCAACATCTCATCAGACCAGAACCTGATGATGATGATCATTATGAAAAAGATTGCCAAGAAGCACAAACTGAAAGTAATATTCCACGAAAAGCCTTTCGATGGTGTAAACGGTTCGGGAAAACACTGCAACTGGAGCATGGTTACCAACACAGGGGTAAACCTCCTTTCTCCAGGAAAAACTCCAAGGACAAACCTTCAGTTTTTGAGTTTCTTCTCTGTAGTAATGAAAGCGGTATATGAGCACAATTATCTGCTGATGAGCAGCGTTGCCTCTCTGAACAACATGTACAGGCTTGGAGGCCATGAGGCCCCACCTGCCGTAATGAGCATCTTTATTGGAGAAACTCTCACAAAACTTGTTGAATCAATAGAGAAACTTTCAGACAGAAACCTTACCAGTTCATCTGACAAAGAGGTAAAAGTAAGGTCAAAGATGCATATTGTAAACCAGATACCTGAAATCTTTGCAGACAACACAGACCGTAACCGCACATCCCCTTTCGCTTTTACCGGAAACAGGTTTGAGTTCAGGGCTGTGGGATCTTCCTGCAATGTTGCCTCATCCATGTTCCTGCTCAACACCATTGTTGCTGAACAACTTGTAAAATTCAAGGAACAGGTGGATGCCAACATGCAGAAGGGGATGGCTCAGGACAAGGCCATGATGAAGGTAATACGCCAGTACCTTTCAGACTCCAGGGCAATAAGATTTGAAGGTAACGGCTACAGTTCCGAGTGGCACATGGAGGCAGAGAGAAGGGGACTGAAAGGGATAAAGAATGCCCCTGACGCTTTCAAGGAGTACATCACTCCAAAAACACTGGCATTGTTTGAGACTGTAGGGGTAATGTCATCCAGAGAGGCTCAGGCCCGTTACGAGGTACTCAACGAAACTTTTGTAAAGAAACTGCAAATAGAGGCCCGTGTTCTGGGGGATATGGTTACCAACCATGTAATCCCTACTGCATTCTCTTTCCAGAACACCCTCATAAACAATGTAAAGGGTATAAAGGACCTCTTCCCCGACGAGTACCAGACAATGTGTAGCACTCAACTGCACCTTATCCATAAGATAAGCGGATATGTAAACAGGCTGCATACCCTCGTAGGAGAGATGGTTGATGCCAGAAAGGTTGCAAACAGGATTGAAGATGTACCGGCAAAGGCAGAGGCATACAATTCAACAGTACTGCCTTATATGGGTAAAATCAGGGAAATAGCAGACAAACTGGAGATGTACATAGATGACGAACTTTGGCCACTTCCAAAATACAGGGAACTGATGTTCTTCAGATAAAATACGACAATCTGGATATTGCCGCCGCACAGCAAAGGAGGATAAGTTCTACCCTGGCAGGTGCGGCGTTTATGTTTCCTGTAAAATAATGGGAAAACAAAAGTGCGGCAGGGAGTGCGGCAAGCATGTTCAACGGCATGGAACCATTGCCCCAAAAAAGCACCAGCAGCATTACAGCCAATACAAAACACATAAATTCCATCTTCAGGATATGTTCTGTAATTATACTGTTTTTGTATAGTCTGGAGAACATATAAGAAATGGAGTGAACCGAGACTGCGCACAAACAGGCCAAAAGGAACAGCGACGAAAATCTGAATGAATGGAAAGGAGAAGAGTACGCGGCTGCATGTGCCAAGTACTCCTGTATGAACACTCCGGCATCTCCAAAGGCCATATACCTGAAGCACAGCAGGTAAACCATTGGCAGCACAAGTCCGCCCAAAGACTTCAAAGCAACCCTTGGAATATCGGCTACACCCATAATGCTTATTGCCCAAACAAGAGGCAGTACCCACAAAAGAGGGGCATAGAACAATGCAGAGCAACTGAGCAGGAACATTGAAGTGAACTTCTGGTCAATAATGAAGCAATACTGACCCCATACGAACAACAGCACTGCCGGATGCAGACCACAGAAATAAACCGCTCCCGGATGCAGCAGCAGAATCAGAAGGAAAAAGGAGGCAGAAAAACGCGGATTGAAGACATTGTTCACACTTTTTTTATTGATTACCAGCAGGCTGACAACTATAAGGATATTGGATACTGCCCCCAGAATACCCCTTATCCACAAATTCCCCCCTATTGCAGAGAGGTCAACAAAACCGCTCAAAAGGGGAATCCAATCCTCCCCCATCTCCCCTGCGGGAATCAGGTAGGAGGAAATTGCAAGCCCTGCCAGCAGACAGGAAAGTACCTTTGTCCATAATGAATACTTTCCCTGCACCGCTGCTAACCTTTATAATTAAGAAGATCCAATCCTACATCCCTTCTGAAATATTTTCCTTCATACCCTATCTTCTCTATCTCAGCATATATTTCAGATCTCTGAGCCTCAATGCCGTTTCCATTAACGGTAACTGCAAGTACACGGCCACCGTTTGTAACCAGTTTTCCATCCTTCATGGCAGTTCCCGAATGGAATACCTTTATCTTGCTGTCGGGAGCATTCTCATAAAGATATCTGCTTCCACCCATCTCAAGTCCTTTTTTATATTCTTCCGGATATCCCCCCGACACACACACTACTGTGAGTGCACCATCTTTAGAAATCTCCATCTTCTCTCCGCTAAGGTCTCCCTTGGCAGCGGCAACAAGATGGGAAAGGAGGTCTGAATCTATCCTGGTCATTACAGCCTCTGTCTCAGGGTCTCCCATACGCACATTGTACTCAATCACATAAGGGTCGCCGCCACAGTTCATAAGGCCAATGAAAATGAATCCTTTATAATCTATATCATCTTTTCTGAAACCCTCAACGGTAGGCTTTATTATCCTCTCCTCAACTTTCTGCATAAACTGGGCATCGGCAAATACCACCGGAGAAACCGCACCCATACCTCCTGTATTCAGACCTTTGTCTCCCTCGCCAATCCTCTTGTAATCCTTGGCCTCAGGGAGGATAAGGTAATCTTTTCCGGATGTAAGTACAAACACCGAAACCTCTATTCCCTTCAGGAACTGCTCTATCACTACGGTATTGCCTGCCGCACCGAATTTGCCTCCCATCATATTTCTCAGTTCAGCCTTTGCCTCCTCCAACGAATCAATGATAAGCACACCTTTTCCGGCTGCAAGACCATCTGCCTTAAGCACATACGGAGCCTCAAGCGTTGCAAGGAACGCATCTGCCTCTTCCAGTGTCTCCTTTGTAAAACTTCTGTATGCAGCAGTAGGGATATTGTGCCTTGTCATAAACTCCTTGGCAAAATCCTTGCTTCCCTCCAGTTGCGCACCCTTTTTGCTTGGCCCCACAAAAAGCACATCCTTCAACTGGGGATCTTCTGCAAACATATCTTTAAGGCCAAATACAAGCGGATCCTCAGGGCCCACTATCACTATGTCTATTCCGTTCTCCAGAACACATCTCTTTATTGCATCAAAATCCTTAACCCCACCACTCACATTTGTTGCAATCTGGGCTGTTCCGGGATTTCCCGGAAGGCAGTAAAGGTTTGTACATTTTTCACTCTGTTTTACTTTCCAGGCAATTGCATGCTCGCGTCCGCCCGAACCAAGTACAAGTACGTTCATATAAATAAAGTTTTTAATAATATCCTATTGTTTTCTGTTCAAGGGCACAAAGCAGATTATTTGCAAGCCTGCTCGCCCCAATCCTGAAAAGTTGCGGATTGAGCCACTCTTTGCCAAGGATTGTATCAACAATTGCAAGATAGCACAATGCATCCTTAACAGAAGATATCCCTCCTGCGGGCTTGAATCCCACCTTCCTGCCACTCTTGAGCCAATACTCCTTAATGGCATTGCACATTACTATTGCGGCTACCGGGGTTGCTCCGGGCTCCTGTTTTCCGGTAGATGTCTTTATAAAATCGGCTCCGGCCTCCATTGCAAGCATTGCAGCCTGTGCAACTTTTTCTGTATCTGCCAACGCCCCGGTCTCAAGAATAACCTTAAGATGGGCATCACCTATTGCCCCCTTAATGGCCCTAATCTCTTCAGCAGCCCCCTCAAGATCACCGCTCAAAAAGAGGTTCAAAGGGAATACCACATCTACCTCATCTGCCCCCTGCTCCACAGCCATCCGGCATTCGAGCAGTTTGACATCCAGGAATGTCTGAGAATGGGGGAACCCTCCAGCCACAACTGCAACCTTTACTCCAGGCTCCTTAAGAAGGTGCTTAACTTCACCTCCCCATTTGGAATAGACACAAATTGCAGCAGGGAGCGGATATTGCGGATAAGCCTCCTTAAATCCGTTCACCTTCCCCACAAACGATGCTATCCTCTCCATGGTATCGGTTGTATTCAAGGTAGTAAGGTCTATGCAACCCAAACACAATGCAAGGTTGTCGGGAGTATTCCAATGCTCCAGATTGTCATGCACCCCTTTAAGTATCCTCTCAATCATGTCATTCCCTATTTTTTGAATCCATAAGAATTGTTACCGGACCATCATTTACAATGGTTACTTTCATGTCTGCACCAAACTTTCCTGTCTGTATCCCTTTGCCCAAATCCTCCTCAAGTCTCTTTATGAACTTCTCGTATATAGGGATTGCAATTGCCGGAGGGGCAGCCTTAATGTAGGATGGTCTGTTCCCTTTTGCTGTTGCAGCCTGCAGAGTAAACTGGCTTATAAGGAGAATATCCCCGCCGGCATCCTTTATACTCAGGTTCATCACCCCCTGGGCATCATCAAACACCCTGAGGTTCACTATCTTTTTGGAAATCCACGCAATGTCGGTATCATCATCTGCCGCCTCTATACCCACCAGAACCATAAGCCCCTTGCCTATCTTCCCTATAACCTCGCTCCTTTCCATCCCCTCCTGTGGAGCAATTGCCACATCCGACTCCACCACTCTCTGTATAACAACTCTCATCTTAACCTCTTATTTGAATGTTGAAACCCTCTTCCTTCAATGGCGCCGCAATAGCCTCCATCTCCTCTACGGTAACTTTCTGCAGATTCTTTGCGGGAGTCTCCCTATCTATTGTGTACATCATAACCTCCCGTGGAGCCAGTTCCCTTACCAGATCCCTCCATTTCTCCACATGCTCCACATTTGTACAATCAATCTCCACACCATTCTCCACCCCCTTGAGAAACATTGTCTGGAGTATGAAATTATGGTTGAACAACTTTATGTTCCCTATAGTCTTCTCCAATGAGTACGATTCATTTGGGATATTAATGGCATCCACCATCCATTCAATTGGAGAATCTATCTTGAGGATAGGATTGTCTATCTTCTGAAGAGCCTCCCTCACCTGCACCTTTCCCAACTGGGTTGCATTTGTAAGGACAGACACCTTCGCCGACGGATACAGTTTGTCCCTCAACTGCAGGGTAAACTCTATAATCTGGGGAAATGCCGGATGCATTGTAGGCTCACCATTCCCGGAAAAGGTTATGGTATCCACCGCAACCCCCACCGCACTCAAAGCATGGAGTTTTGAATCCAGAGCCTCATACACCTCCTCCTTTGTAGGAAGTGTTGTATCATTTTTACCATCCTTGTTCCAGCCACACTCACAATATATGCAGTCAAAACTGCACCACTTCCCAAACTTTGGAAGCAGGTTTACACCCAAAGAGTTACCCAATCTTCTGCTCTTTATGGGGCCAAAAACTATCTCATTAAAAAGGATTGTTGACATACTAAACCAGTCTCCTTGCCGTTGTTTTATCAGTTAATTTAAAATTATCCCAATCTATGTTGTCCAACAGTACAACACCAGGGCTCTTGCCAGGTTCAAAACTTCCCAAAACATCATCCTTGCCCAACATCTGCGCCCCATTGCTGCAAGCCCACTCCAGAATCTCCTGTAAAGAAATATGAGGGAAATTCTTATGGATACACAAAATCTCATCTACCATTGAAAGCACAGTATTGCTTGAGAGGCTGTCTGTACCCAGGCAAATCCTCAGCCCGTTCTCCCTCATAAGGTCCAGCGGAGGCAAAACCCTGTGAATGAATATATTTGAAAGGGGACAAATAGCAAAATAAGGGTTTGCAAGATGCCTCTTTGCATAATCTATACTCTCCTGGTTAATTGCCACATTATGGACAAGAAGCACATTACCCTCTACAGGCGACTGTCCAAATGTAAGAAGCCTGTCTATAAAATACATAAGAGCCGGTTTCCCTGTTACAGGAGGAGTACTGAGACCTCTCCCCTTATAATTCTCCGCCAAGGCTCCCGTACCGCTTATAATAAGTTCCTCCTCCTCATCGCTCTCCTGGCTATGATAAGATAGGAATCCGCTCTTTAACCCCTCCTCTGCAGCCATAGCCAGCAGTTGGGGACTCATAGTGTAGCAGGAATGGGGTGTAATTGCAGCATCAATGCCATAACCCTTTGCCACCTTGGCAAGATCTTTTCCACCCTCAAGCACCTGATTTGCATCCTCCGGCTCACTGCCAAAAAGTTCAAGGAAAGTTCTGGTGTACATGGCTGAGTTGCTCTTGCAGGCAAAACTCTCGTCACAATTGCTTATATCGGCCATTGCACTCACCCCCTCCCTGTACATCTTCTCCATCTGGTTCTCCAGCGCCTTTATTCTCCCCTCCTTGTCAACTGTATTCCTCAAAGCATTTATCTGGTTTATAAAGCCGCTCATGCCGGTAGCCTGCTCAAAGGCCCCTGCAAGATGTGAAAGTTCCACATGGCAATGGGCATTTGTAAACCCTGGACACAAAATTCCGTTGTAGAACTCGGTATCTGCACATTCACCGTCAAGGGCACCAACTTCCACTATCTCATTTGAGTTGTTTAAGACCAGGTATCCGTTTTTTACTGGCTGCCCTCCCCCTAAGGGGAACAGGTAATTTGCCGCTATCTTTCTCATCGTTCAAAACCTCCTTATCATCATTATTGTCTGTACTCCTTATAAAAAACGACCTGTACTCCCTCGCCGGAGCACTCAAAGTATTGGTCCACCACTGGGGATTCTGAGGAATGTCCACCACAGCAGAATCAGACATCCTCCAATCCTGCTTCATCTCATCCCTGAGCACCATCCATCTGATACCACGCAAAAGTTTGTCATAGACCAACTCTTCGGAATTGACACTCCTCACCGAATCCAAACCCCACCACTGCTCCAACTCCTTGGCTTGAGCCACATCCTTTGCCTCCTTAATAATTCTGTTGAGTTCCTTCTCCCTTTTGGTAAGCCTCTCCTTTGCAGCCTTAAGGATATTGCTGTAACTGTCTCCCTCCTGCATATAATACCTCATGGACTTCTCATACATCTCAAGAGTGTACCCGTTCCTCTCCATAATGGCCGGATACACCAGAATGCTGTCTGTCTGCATCTTCAACTCCGGTTTTGTCTCCAGAGCCTGGTCTGCAAGATAAATCTCGGAGATTATCACCGCCATATCCTTCTCACCAATTATACCCTCCTCTGAGCAGCCCTGTACAACCACAAGAAAAACAGCGAAACCTAAAACCTTTATGAATGTTGTAATACTGTGCATACATTAAAATATATTTTACAAAGGTAAATTTTTATTATTACTTTTGCCAATCCAAACACCGCATTTATGAGAATAAAACCGCCAAAAATAATCAGGAAACTGTTCCCCACTTTCATCTGGAATTTTCCAAATGAAAAGGATGGCATCTTCCTCACCTTTGATGACGGGCCAAGACCCGAGGTAACCCCATGGGTACTTGATATTCTCGACAAATATAACGCCAAAGCCACATTCTTCTGCATAGGAAAAAATGTGGAGATGTTCCCCGAACTCTTTGAAGAGGTAAAACGCCGCGGCCACGCCGTAGGCAACCACTCCTACAGCCATGTAAAAGGATGGGGAATGAAAACCGGAGACTACGTCCGCGACATAGACATAGCGGGAGACATGATAAAATCAAACCTCTTCCGCCCCCCATATGCCCGCATAGGTCCCAACCAGGCAAGGGTACTGAACGAAAGATACCATCACATAATGTGGAACATAATCAGCAGGGACTACAACCGCAACATCAACGGCAACACCTGCGCCCGCAACGTAATCCCCTACCTTGAGCCCGGCGCCATCATCGTCTTCCACGACTCCATCAAATGCTCCCGCAACCTCTTTGAAGCCCTCCCCCAAGTGCTGGAGGCCATCAAAGAAAAAGGACTTGTTTGCAAAAGAATAGAACTGTAGCGGTGCGGCGGGCAGGCACACACAGGTGCCAAAATGTGCCCAAGGTGCCGGAAAAACCTCCTCCGGGAACAAAACATACCCTTTTTGTGCCCAGCATGGGTGCGGCAGGCACACACAGGTGCCAAAATGTGCCCACGGCCCCGAAAAATACTCCTCCGGGAACAAAACATACCCTTTTTGTGCCCAGCATGGGTGCGGCGGGCACACTGGAGCGCCAAAATGTGCCCAAGGTGCCAGAAAAACCTCCTCCGGGAACAATACATACCCTTTTTGTGCCCAGTATGGGTGCGGCGGGCACACACAGGTGCCAAAATGTGCCCACGGTGCCAGAAAAACCTCCTCCGGGAACAAAATCGCGGTACAGCAATAAAAAAAAGGCTGGCATAACGCCAGCCTTAATCATATTTCCTCCCGGCAGACACAAACATCTGCCTCCGGCATCCTATCTCAATGATGCTCCGTGCTTATCCTGGAATGCTTTGAGCAGTTTTGCCATTACAGCCTCTACCGCCTTGTCATTCAAAGTCTTCTCAAGATCCTGGAGAACGAAACTTATTGCATACTGTTTCTTGCCCTGAGGTATCTTGTCACCTTTGTAAACGTCGAACAATGATACACTCTTGAGGAGTTTCTTCTCAGTTGAAAGGGCAGTTTTGCGCAATTCGGCAAAAGATACGTTTTCGTCGAGAAGAAGGGCAAGATCCCTCTTTACCTCAGGGAACTTAGGAAGTTCCGAGTATTGTACCTTGTTCTTCTTCACAGCCTTAAGAAGGGTATTCCAGGAAATCTCTGCAGCAAATACCGGCTGTTTTATGCCAAACTGTTTAAGTCTTGCTTTAGAAATTGTACCCATAACAGCAATCTCCTTGCCGCCGTTTACTTTATATATCAAGCCCTCTGCAAACAGGTCTGAAGGGGCTGCCTCATACTCAAGGTTTGCCAATGTAACACCAAATTTGGAAAGGAGCAGTTCCAGGTAACCTTTAAGGGTAAAATAGTTGCCGCAACAGGTCCTGTTCCTCCAGCCCTGGTAGCCGTTTCCGGTAATGAAGATAGAGAATTTGGGCTCCTCAGAATAGGCCTTCAATGCATCACTTCTATGGGCAACCGCCTCCTGGGGATTTGAAGCATCAAATTCCGGTGCAACAAAATCAGGATTGAAACTGTAAACATTGCCATACTCAAACAGTTTCAAATCATTCTGCTGGCGGTTGATATTGTATGCCACAACCTCAAGACCGTTCAGAAGCAATGTCTGCCTCATGCAGTTGAGGTCTGAACTCAACGGATTTACAATCATTGCACACCTTTCAACAGGATATGTCTTCAACTGTGAATAGTAGTCACTCTTTGTAAGGGAGTTGTTCATCATCTCCATAAAGCCGTTTGCAGCCATGAACTCAGATGCCAACGACCTCACCCTCTCAGGATCCGGTTTTGGGGTAGTATTGATTGATGCCCTCATATTGTCAGGCAATTCAATGTTGTTGTAGCCGTAAATCCTCAAGATATCCTCCACAACATCACACTCCCTATAAACATCTACCCTGTATGTAGGAACCTTTACAACGCAACCTGCTTCACTTTCACTTACAAACTCCATCTCAAGATATCCAAGAATATCCTTAATGGTCTGTACACCAATCTCCTTCCCGATAAATCTCTGTATCCTTGCATAATCCAATTCTACAACCTTTTTCTCTACAGGTGCAGATACTATATCAACCACATCCCCTACAATCTCACCACCTGCAATCTCTGTAATGAGCAATGCTGCACGTTTGAGTGCATAAAGGGTAACATCAGGGTCACAGCCCCTCTCATAACGGAACGACGCATCTGTCTTTAGAGTATGTCTCTTTGAAGTCTTTCTGATTGAAACAGGATTGAAGTATGCACTCTCAAGGAATACATTTACAGTTTTCTCTGTAACACCGCTCTTGAGACCGCCGAACACGCCTCCTATACACATAGGCTCCTTGGTGTTGCAGATCATAAGGTCAGATGCAGAAAGTGTTCTCTCCACCTCATCCAAAGTTACAAATTTTGTCCCCTCAGGGCAGAAGTCAACCACAACCTCATTTCCCTCAATCATATCTGCATCAAAAGCATGCATAGGCTGTCCCATCTCCATAAGGATATAATTGGTAATGTCAACTATGCTGTTTATAGGACGGAGACCAATGGTCATAAGTTTTGATTTCAGCCACTCAGGCGACTCCCCAACCTTTACACCTTTTAAGGTAAGTCCGCTGTATCTTGGGGCAGCCTCCTTTGCATTTACAGTAACTTTAACAGCACCCTCTTTTGGCGCAGCAGCCAATTTTGCATCAAACTCCTCTACAGAAGGGAGAGTAAGATCTCCACCCATATTGTTTGCCTTAAGATAAGCGCTCAAATCCCTTGCAACACCAATGAAAGATGCAGCATCAACACGGTTAGGGGTAAGCCCTATCTCATACAATGTATCAGTCTTAAGGTTAAGGTAATCCTTGGCAGGTGTACCTGGAACTGCAGAAGGGTCCAAAACCATAATACCCTCATGGTTGTGGCCAATACCCAACTCATCCTCTGCGCACAGCATACCGAACGACTCAACACCGCGGATCTTTGATTTCTTTATCTTTATCTCCTCACCATTGCTGAATGTGAGTTTTGTATTGAGTGTTGCAAGCATCACCTTCTGCCCTGCCGCCACATTAGGGGCACCGCAAACAATCTGCAGAGGCTCACCTGTACCTGCATTTACCTTTGTAATGTGAAGATGGTCTGAATCTGGATGGTTTTCACACTCCAGCACCTCTGCCACAACAACTCCGGCAAGACCGCCCGGAATCTCCTCCACCTCTTCAAAATGCTCAACCTCCAAACCTATTGAGGTAAGAATCTTCTCTACCTCCACAGGAGTCAAATCAAAATTGACATACTCCTTTAGCCAATTGTACGAAATGTTCATATCTATAGTAACTCTTTATTTCTTGAATATTGAAGCAACAAAATCCCTTTTGTTGAAAATCTGCAAATCCTCTATCTTCTCACCCACTCCAATGAATTTTACAGGAATCTGGAACTGGTCTGAAATGCCAATCACAACTCCACCTTTTGCAGTACCGTCAAGTTTTGTAACGGCAAGTGCCGTAACATCTGTAGCCTTGGTAAACTCTTTGGCCTGCTGGTATGCATTCTGGCCGGTAGAACCGTCAAGTACCAGAAGTACCTCATGAGGAGCATCAGGAACCACCTTTCGCATCACATTCCTGATTTTGGTCAACTCATTCATAAGGTTTATCTTATTGTGGAGACGTCCGGCAGTATCTATCAGAACCACATCGGCATCCTGAGCAACGGCAGACTTCAGGGTATCATAGGCAACCGAAGCCGGATCTGCACCCATCCCCTGCTTTACAATAGGGACACCTGCCCTCTCACTCCAAATTACCAACTGGTCAACCGCAGCAGCCCTGAATGTATCTGCAGCACCAAGTACAACCTTCTTCCCACTCCCCTTCAATCTTGCAGCAAGTTTCCCGATAGTTGTAGTTTTGCCTACGCCATTCACACCCACAACCATTATCACATAAGGTTTCTTAGAGAAATCAAATACCTTATCCTCCTCATCTGAAGAGTCCTCATTTGGATTAATGTCCAGAAGTTTCTCAATCTCACTTCTGAGAATGGAATTGAGTTCCTCTGTATCCATGAACTTGTCCCTTGCAACCCTCTCCTGAAGGCTCTCAATAATCTTGAGTGTAGTGTCAACACCTATATCTGAAGCAATCAGTGCCTCCTCTATACCATCAAGGACATCGTCGTCAACTGTTGATTTTCCAACAATTGCACGTGATATCTTTTCAAAAATACCGGTTTTTGTCTTTTGCAGTCCCTGATCCAGAGATTCTTTCTCCTCTTTGGACTTCTTGCCGAACAATCCGAAAAATGCCATAAATTCAGGTTTTAATAGTAACTTGCAAATATAATCAAATTCCCTCAATACTCCAGAGAGAATGGAGCAAAAAAAAACCGGACCTTTCAGTCCAGTTTTTTCATTATCTCTACGCAAAATTATTTCTTTGCGAAAAAGTCTTTAACCTCTGCAGTTGGAACCATCTCCTCGTTGAATACGTAAGCACCGGTTCTCTCAGATTTTACCATTTTGATGCATTTCACAACGTTCTTCAACTGTGATTTGTCACCACTAAATGTTGCTACCGCTTTCTTTGCCATTTCTTAAAATCTTTAAAAGTTTTTAAAATTATTTAATCTCACGGTGCACAGTCACTTTCTTAAGGAAAGGGTTATATTTTTTGCGCTCCAATCTTTGAGTTGTGTTCTTTTTGTTCTTAGTGGTAATATACCTAGACATTCCTGGTACACCACTCTCTCTTTGCTCAGTACACTCTAGAATTACCTGTACTCTGTTACCTTTCTTTGCCATATCTAAATATATTATTATACCAAGTTAATTAAACCTTTCTGCTCTGCAGTTTTAAGTGAAGCAGCCAAGCCATTTTTATGAATGTTTCTGATACCTGCTGCAGAAACTTTAAGGGTTACGAATCTACCCTCTTCCTCCAACCAGAACTTCTTTGTTCTCAGGTTTGGAGCAAACTCACGTTTGGTGCGGCGTTTAGAGTGGGAAACATTGTTTCCTACCATCCTCTTTTTACCTGTAATTTGACAAACTCTTGCCATCTTATATATACGTTTTTAATATTATTCAAATTTGAGGTTGCAAATATCCCTCTTTTTTTTTAATAATACAAATGTTTTTTAGACAAACTTAAATATCCTCTTCCACCTTATGCCTGAAGGGAATTTTTTATACTTATCCGTTGAGAACCAAATGACTGACGGCTTTCCTACAATGTGATCCTCCGGTACAAATCCCCAGTAACGGGAATCAAGGGAGTTATGTCTGTTGTCGCCCATCATAAAGTAGTAATCCTGCTGGAATGTGTACTTGTTGGTCTTCTCTCCGTTTATATAAAACTCTCCGTCCTTAACTTCAAGCGTGTTGTGCTCGTAGGCTGTTATTATCCTCTCGTACAACTTGCAGTTTGTGGTGTCCAACTCTACAGTTTTGCCCTTCTCAGGGATCCATATAGGGCCGTAATTGTCTCTTGTCCACTTGAACTCCTCACTGAAAGGGAAGAGCATCATAGGTGAATCTGGATAATCCGGCGGATATATGTCAATATTCTGTCTTACTTCAACTACATTGCCCAATGACTTCACTTTCTCAAGTTCAGCCCTGGTAAGCGGAAGACTTGGATATCCCGGCATTTGCGGGTCGTACCATATCTCCCCCATATTCATCCCGAAATCTGAAATGACCTTGGGATTTATAGCTGTTCCATTTGTGTAAACGGCGTAGGTGTTCTGAATCCCTTCAAACTGAGGTTGTGGAACTCCATTTACAATCACCTCACCGTTGACTACTCTTAGTGTATCACCGGCAACTGCCACACATCTCTTGACATAATTGTCCTTTTTGTCGTTTGGCCTTACAACTACAGGTCCGTACATCTTTTGGGTGTATTCCCTGCCGTTCAGCCTTACATGTGTATAGTAGTCGTCCATTGGTGCCTTTCTAAGGATAGTATCACCATGTGGAAATCCGAATACTGTTATATCATCCCTCATTACTTTGGAGAAGCCTTTAAGCCTTCTGTAATCATTCTGTATTACAGTTGAGTATGACTCTCCTCCAACTATTGGCATAACATTATGCACAAGAGGGAATGAAATTGGGGTCTGAGGAACTTTTGGACCATACTGCAGTTTGCTCACAAACAGATAGTCTCCAACCATAAGTGTCTTCTCCATTGAAGACGTAGGTATTGTATAAGCCTCAAAAAAGAACATTCTTATGAAGGTTGCGGCAACAACTGCAAAAATCAGAGCGTCTATCCACTCAAATATGCCGTTTGCCTTGCTTCCCTCCTTAGGTTTCCTTCTCCAGAAGGCCCACTTCACCTTTTTGGTAACATAAATGTCAAAAATTACGGCAAGACCCAAAAGCCACCAATAATTTCCGAGCCATATTACCCACAGGAGGTACAGACCTCCCCAAAGTGAAAACTTAAACCATCTATTTCTCAAGAAACCTGCGTTCAACCCCTATTGTATTTGATTTTATTTACTTTACAGAATTGATGATAGCCTCAAACGCCTGTGGGTTGTTCATGGCAAGGTCTGCAAGAACTTTACGGTTAAGACCTACATTGTTCTTTGCAAGTTTACCTATAAACTGAGAGTAGTTCATACCGTGAAGGCGTGCTGCAGCGTTGATTCTCTGGATCCACAATGCACGGAATACTCTCTTTTTGGTCTTACGGTCTCTGTAAGCGTAAGTCAAACCTTTCTCATAGGTGTTCTTGGCAACTGTCCAAACGTTTGCTCTGGCAAGGAAGTTACCTCTGGTCTGTTTAAGAATTTTTTTACGGCGCGCTCTTGATGCTACCGAATTTACCGATCTTGGCATACTTTAATGTTTTGTGGTTGTCAGCGTTCTTCCCATTAAGAAACTTGGTCTGCTGATCACCCGGTTAATAAATAATTAAGCTAAAATTAGTTCTTTTACCCTCTTCTCATCTGCACTTGTCAAAACAGCAGAATAAGTAAGGTTTCTTTTTTGCTTAGTTGTCTTTTTGGTCAAAATGTGACTCTTGAAAGCGTGCTTTCTTTTTACTTTACCCGATCCGGTAAGCTGGAAACGCTTTTTGGCACCGGAATTGGACTTCATCTTAGGCATTGCTTAAATATTTTTAGTTAGTAATAAAATTAAAGTTTCTATTTCTTCTTAACGGGGGCAATCATCATAATCATCCTCTTGCCCTCAAGTTTAGGCATCTGCTCAGCCTTGCCATAGTTTTCAAGTTCAACCGCAAATCTCAGGAGCAGTTTCTCACCCTGCTCAGAGAAGAGGATTGACCTTCCCTTAAAGAACACATATGCCTTCACTTTTGAACCCTCTTCCAGAAAACTCTGCGCATGCTTGAGTTTGAACTGGAAATCGTGCTCGTCTGTATTAGGACCGAAACGTATCTCCTTTATGGTTACCTTGCTGGCATTGGCCTTCATCTCTTTGGCCTTTTTCTTCTGCTGGTACAGATACTTCTGGTAATCAATTATCTTACATACCGGCGGCTCAGCATTTGGAGAGATCTCTACAAGATCCAGTTCCATATCGGCAGCCATCCTGAGTGCCTCCTGCAAAGGATACACTTTCTGTTCCGGAACATTGTCACCAACGACTCTTACCTGTGGAGATCTGATCTCCTCATTGATTCTTGGGCCTTCATCTTTCTTCTTTCCAGCCTGTGCCCTTGAGCCGTTATTATCAGGGGCATTATTTGTTTTCTTAACAAATCCCCCTGGACGAGGTTTGAATGGTGTTGCGATAAATTTGTCCTCCCGCTAATTTTAAATTGTTTATCAATAGTTAAAGTCTATATCATTTTTATTTTGCCAACTGTGCCTGGATCTCTTCCCTTATGTATGCAATGAATTTCTCTACCTCCATTGCACCCAAATCTTCACCACCCTGTTTACGCACAGAAACGGAGTTTGAAGATACCTCTTTCTCGCCTACAATCAGCTGGAAAGGCATTCTCTTCAACTCGTTCTCCCTAATTTTCTTACCGATAGTTTCGTTACGGTCGTCAATTGAGGCGCGAATATCGGAATTATTTAGCAAATCGCAAACTTTTTTTGCGAAATCGTTATATTTTTCACTTACAGGGAGTACCGCTACCTGGTCAGGTGCAAGCCATAGAGGCAATCTGCCACCTGTGTGCTCCAACAATACTGCAACGAACCTCTCCATTGAGCCGAACGGTGCACGGTGAATCATGATAGGACGGTATTTCTTGTCATCGGCTCCTGTGTACTCAAGGTCGAACCTCTCAGGGAGGTTGTAGTCAACCTGGATTGTACCCAACTGCCATTTCCTTCCAATTGCATCTTTAACCATGAAGTCGAGTTTAGGACCATAGAATGCAGCCTCACCGTACTCAACTACAGTATTGAGACCTTTCTCCTGAGCAGCCTCAATGATTGCATTCTCTGCCTTCTCCCAGTTCTCCTCAGAACCTATATATTTGTCGCGGTTAACTTTGTCGCGCAAAGATACCTGGGCTGTGTAATTCTCAAATTTGAGGGTCTTGAAGATATAGAGTACAATGTCAATTACCTTGCAGAACTCATCCTTCAACTGGTCTGGACGTACAAACAGGTGGGCATCATCCTGGGTAAAGCCCCTTACCCTTGTAAGACCGTGCAACTCACCGCTCTGCTCGTAACGGTAAACTGTACCGAACTCTGCAAATCTCAAAGGAAGATCCTTGTATGAGCGTGGTTTTGTCTTGTAAATCTCACAGTGGTGAGGGCAGTTCATAGGTTTGAGAAGGAACTCCTCTCCCTCCTGAGGAGTTGTAATTGGCCTGAATGAATCTGCGCCGTATTTTGCATAGTGGCCAGAAGTTACATACAGTTCCTTATTTCCAATGTGCGGAGTGATTACAGGAAGGTAGCCATGCTGTTTCTGTACCTGTTTGAGGAAGTTCTCAAGTTTCTCACGCAAAGCGGCACCTCTTGGCAACCACAAAGGAAGGCCTGCACCAACCCTCTGCGAGAATGCAAACAGTTCAAGTTCCTTTCCAAGTTTACGGTGGTCGCGTTTCTTGGCCTCCTCAAGCATCTGCAGATACTCGTCCAACATGGATTTTTTAGGGAATGTTACACCGTAGATACGGGTAAGCATCTTGTTGTTCTCATTTCCCCTCCAGTATGCACCGGCAATTGAAGTAAGTTTTACAGCCTTGATTACTGATGTATCCACAATGTGCGGTCCACGGCAAAGGTCAGTAAAACTTCCGTTTGTATAGAAAGTGATTGTACCGTCCTCAAGGTCTTTGATGAGGTCACATTTGTACTCGTCACCTTTCTCTGTATATGTAGCCATTGCCTCAGCCTTGGTAATGTCCTTTCTCACAAAAGTCTCCTTCTGGCGGGCAAGTTCAATCATCTTATCCTCAATCTTCTTGAGGTCTGCCTCGGTAATGGTTCTGTCACCAAGGTCAACGTCATAATAGAAACCGGTCTCAATAGAAGGTCCGATACCGAATTTGATACCTGGGAAAAGGCTCTGCAAAGCCTCTGCCATAAGGTGTGAAGAAGAGTGCCAGAACGTCTGTTTGGCCTCCTGGTCTTCCCATTTGTGCAATTTTATTGTACAATCCTCGTTAATGGGTCTGAGCAGGTCAAATACCTTGTCATTTACACTTACTGCCAAAACCTCCTGTGCCAATCTTGAGCTTATGCCCTGGGCAATCTCCAAACCAGTTACACCTTTATTGTACTGGCGTACGCTTCCATCCGGAAATGTTACATTAATCATATCTTTTATATAATTTACAGCGTGCTTACAACACACGCATGGTTTATTTTCGCATTACAAACTACAAAGGTATAAATTTTTATTATCTTTGTTCCCACTAAATGCGTTTATATATAGTCAACAAACATAAAAAACAAGATTTATGGATCAGAACAACAAATGGAGTTGTGCCGCAATGGACGGACTTTATCTCTCAATTGTAACTATAATCTACTCCCTTGCAGTATCTGTACTCCAACCGGAGGGATTCTTCATAAAAACGCTGCTATGGATTGCAAAATTTGGAGGCTGCATCTATCTGCTGTGGATGTTCATGAAAAAATGGTCAGAGAAATTTGACACCATATCATACGGCAAAAGTTTCAACTA
The DNA here is from genome assembly GCA_015060445.1 of Bacteroidales bacterium. GTDB lineage: Bacteria > Bacteroidota > Bacteroidia > Bacteroidales > UBA932 > Egerieousia. Next base: position 22,215 of record SUYL01000048.1, on the reverse strand, counting down.
CGGATTTCTTGTATGCCTTTTCTCGTCAATCATCTGTGCATGTTTCGGATATATACAGGTTGAGTGGCTCTTCCCTGAGCAGATAGATGAGGCATTTTCAATTGCCCAGGAGACTATGGCTTCGCAGGGCACCCTCGATTCCACTTCAGAAAGCGCCCTCAACATGGTTATGGGCAATTTCGGAAGAATCACCCTTTTCTTCAGCCTCTTCTACTACATAGTATTCGGGGCAATTGCATCCGCAATAACTGCAGTTTACACAAAAAAGGAGAACCCTTTCGGCCAGATGGGGAATGAGTAATTTCTTCCCGACAAATTGTCGGGAAGACAAATTTATTGAGAATGGACATTTCAGTTGTAGTATCATTGTACAATGAGAGGGAATCTCTCCAGGAACTTGTAAGGGGAATTGGCGATGCCATTGCCCCAACCGGCCTTACCTATAATATAATAATGGTAAATGACGGAAGTACCGACGGTTCTTGGGAACTAATTAAGGAGATGGCCCTGACCAATCCACATATAAAGGGTATATGCTTCAGGAAAAATTACGGCAAATCCGCCGCCCTGTTCCACGGTTTTGAGGAGGCAGACGGAGAGGTTGTAATTACCATGGATGCAGACCTGCAGGACAACCCTTACGAGATACCTGCACTGTACGACATGATTATGAAGGAGGGATATGACCTTGTAAGCGGATGGAAAAAGAAACGCTACGACAGCAAACTTACCAAAAACCTCCCTTCTAAACTCTATAACGCAACTGCCCGCAAGGTTACAGGAATAAAACTGCACGACATGAACTGCGGCCTCAAGGCTTACCGCAACATTGTGGTAAAGAATATTGAGGTTTACGGAGAGATGCACAGATATATCCCTTACCTCGCAAAAAATGCAGGTTTCGGAAATATAGGGGAAAAGGTTGTACAGCACCAGGCCCGCAAATACGGTGTGAGCAAATTTGGAATGGAGAGGTTTGTGAACGGATTCCTCGACCTTATAAGCCTGTGGTTCCTCTCACGCTTTGGCAAGAAGCCCATGCACTTCTTCGGGCTTGTAGGAACATTCACATTCCTTGTTGGAGCAGGCATCTCAGTATGGATAATAGTTGAGAAACTACTGGCCCAGGCACAGGGACTCAAATTCAGGGCAGTTACAGACCAGCCGCTGTTCTATCTGGCTCTTGTGGCCCTCATAATTGGAGTACAACTCTTCCTTACCGGCTTCATTGCGGAACTCGTCTCCCGCAACGCCCAGGAAAGAAATACATATAACATAAAAGAGAGGTTCTAACCTCTCTTTTTTACAATTAATGAAAATACTCGGCGGAAATTGTCTTGAACTCGGCCTCGTTTATTATAAGGCAACTGCCGGAATACTCTGCCCCCATTTCTATACAGATGCGTATTGTCTTGAGGTTGCCGGCAAATGATGAACTTGATTTGAATGAGACAGCATCACCTACTGTGAGTTCTCCCTCCATCTTTCCCCAGATATCGGCATTTGCACACATTACATTTCCACGTATTACGGCATTTTCGCCCACTACCAGTTTCCCGCTGGTAATGAGGTCACCTTCAAACACCCCATCTACCCTAATGTCTGAACGGGATACAAGACTGCCTCTTACTTCGGTACCTGAGGAGATTCTGCTCACCTCATTTATTTGGGGTTGTTCGTGTCGTGCCATAACATTCTGTTTTAATTGTTTGCTGGGAAGAAACTACATATGGATAACTTCTCCGTGCGCTGCTGCAGCCGCTTCCATAATTGCCTCACTCATGGTAGGATGAGGATGGATGGTCTTAATGATGTCCTTTGCGGTTGCCCCTACATTTCTTGCAAGTACTATACCAGAAAGCATCTCGGTAACATTTGCACCAATAAGGTGCGCTCCAAGAATCTTGTCTGTTGCAGCATCTATGATGAGTTTTACAAATCCGTCCTTTTCACCCGCAGTGGTTGCCTTGCCGCTTGCAGTGAACGGGAATTTGCCCACTTTGTACTCTATGCCCATCTCCTTTACCTTCTTCTCTGTAAGTCCCACAGATGCAATCTCCGGTGAGGTATAAGTAGCACCAGGGATGTTGCTGTAATCTACCGGAGCAACATCCATACCGGCAATCTTCTCCACACAGGCAATACCCTCTGCAGATGCCACATGAGCCAGTGCAGGAGTTGCAATTACATCTCCAATGGCATAAATGCCGGGCACATTTGTGCGGTAGAAATCATCAACCACTATCTTGCCCCTGTTCATCTCTACGCCCAATTCCTCAAGGCCAATACCATTGGTATTAGGAATTACGCCCACCGCAGAGAGAACCCTCTCAACCTCCAGTTCAACCATCCCTTTCTTGGTCTCAACTGTAAGTTTGCACAAGTCTCCTGTGGTATCAATTGCCTTTACACCGCTTGACACCATAACCTTTATCCCCATCTTCCTGAAACTGCGGCTCAACTGGTCCGCCACATCCTTATCTTCAAGAGGGACAATCTGGTCCATGAACTCAATAAGGGTAACATCTACACCCATTGAGCGGTAGAAATATGTAAACTCGCTGCCAATTGCACCTGAGCCTATGATTGCCATACTCTTTGGAAGAGTCTCCGGCACCAATGCCTGGCGGTAAGATATAATCTTCTCACCATCTATTGGAGCAAAAGGCAAAGAATTAGGTCTTGAACCTGTAGCAACAATGATATGTTTTGCCTCAACCTCAAATGGAGCCCCCTCCTCAACAGGAGTTACCTCCACCTTGCTTCCCGACAAAACTTTTGCCGCACCTTTAATTACAGTAATTTTGTTCTTCTTGAAGAGGAACTCAATACCCTTGCTCATCTGGGCTGAAACACCCCTCTCCCTCTCAACAACTTTCTTTATGTCTGCATATGAAACTACAGCATCAGCCTCTACAGGAGTACCGTCTGCATTTCTCAGTTCCACGCCATAATCTGCAAGGTGCTTTGTATAATTATATACCTGTGCGCTTTTCAAAAGGGCCTTTGTTGGGATACATCCCCAGTTCAGGCATACTCCTCCGAGTTCTGCCTTCTCAATTACAACGGTATTGAAACCCAACTGCGACGCTCTGATGGCTGCTACATAACCACCCGGGCCTGCGCCAATTACTGCTACATCAAAAGTGTTTTCCATATTGTGCTATAAGTTTTTAGTTCTCTTTACCGTGGCAGTTCTTGTATTTCTTGCCGCTTCCGCAAGGGCAAGGGTCATTTCTGCCAACTTTCTTCTCTACATGTACAGGTGCATTTGATTTTGGTTCGCCGCCATTGGTAACCAAATCATTGCGGCTTGTACGCATATTTGTAAGATCTGTACGTTTCCTCTGCTGCTGTTCCCTTATTGGAATCTCCTCATTGCTACCACGCAACGGAATGTGTGCCCTTGTCATGAATGCAAGGACATCCCTGCTTATCTTCTCAAGGATACCCTTGAACAGGTTGAAACTCTCAAACTTGTAGATAAGGAGCGGATCCTTCTGCTCATATGTTGCATTCTGTACAGACTGTTTGAGGTCGTCCATCTCCCTCAAATGCTCTTTCCAGTATTCATCTATCAATACAAGGGTAACAGATTTAGCCATAGCCCTGTAAAGTTCCATACCCTGATTCTCGTATGCCTTCTTGAGGTTGATTACCAGTTGCATTATCTTGGCACCGTCAGATACAGGAAGTGCAATATTCTCGTATGTTGCCCCCTGGGTCTTGTAAACCTGCTCAATGATTGGCCATGCCTGTTTAACCATAACATCTGTCTTTCTGGCAATAACCTCCTTTATTGATTCTGCAATCTTCTCCGACAAATCATCTGCAGATGCCTTCTTGAAATATGCCTCATCAAATGAAGGTTCAATGGAGAGTTGTCTCATAAGTTCAAATGAGAACCCTTCGTAATCATAATTATCCTTTGACTGGGCAAGAATATCTGCATAGTCACCTATCATATTCTTCACATCCACCTCTATACGCTCACCGTAAAGGGCATTCCTCCTCTTGTTGTAGATAACCTCCCTCTGGGAGTTCATTACATCATCATACTCAAGAAGTCTCTTACGGATACCGAAGTTGTTCTCCTCAACCTTCTTCTGGGCACGCTCAATTGAGCCCGAAAGCATTGAGTGCTGGAGTACCTCACCCTCCTTCATACCCATACGGTCTATGATTCTGGTCATCTTCTCGCCACCGAACAGACGCATAAGGTCATCCTCAAACGACACATAGAAAGTAGATGAACCCGGGTCACCCTGACGTCCTGCCCTACCGCGCAACTGGCGGTCGACACGGCGGCTGTCGTGTCTCTCTGTACCAATGATTGCCAATCCGCCTGCCTCTTTAACACCTGTACCAAGTTTGATATCGGTACCACGACCCGCCATATTGGTTGCAATTGTAACCGCACCAGGCTGTCCGGCCTCGGCAACTACCTGAGCCTCGGAAGCGTGCTGTTTGGCATTCAGCACATTATGCTTTATACCCCTGAGTTTGAGCATTCTGCTGAGCAACTCAGATATCTCTACTGATGTTGTACCTACAAGCACAGGCCTTCCTGCATTCTTGAGTTCAACAATCTTCTCAATTACAGCATTGTATTTCTCTTTCTTTGTCCTGTAGATAATATCCTCCTCATCATTCCTCAATACAGGCTTGTTGGTTGGGATAGTCACTACATCAAGTTTGTAGATAGACCAGAACTCACCTGCCTCTGTCTCGGCTGTACCGGTCATACCTGCAAGTTTGTGGTACATCCTGAAATAGTTCTGCAGAGTAATGGTTGCAAAAGTCTGTGTTGCAGCCTCAACCTTCACATTCTCCTTTGCCTCAATGGCCTGGTGCAAACCGTCTGAATATCTTCTTCCGTCAAGGATACGGCCGGTCTGCTCATCCACAATCTTAATCTTGTTGTCCATAATCACATACTCAACATCCTTCTCAAACATTGTGTATGCTTTCAGCAACTGGTTCACGGTGTGTACACGCTCAGATTTGAGTGCATAATCTGCAAGGAGTTCATCCTTCTTCTGCATTTTCTCCTCAGGAGAGAGTTCCATCTTCTCCAGTTCAGAAATCTCTGCACCCACGTCGGGAAGAACAAAGAACCTGTTGTCATTGGTTCCCCTTGCAATGAACTCATGACCCTTCTCTGTAAGTTCAACCGAGCGCTGTTTCTCATCAATCACAAACAGAAGATCATCTGTAATCAGGTGCATCTGCTTGTTGTTGTCCTGCATGTAGAAATTCTCGGTATTTATGAGCAATTGCTTGATGCCCGGCTCACTGAGGTATTTGATGAGAGGGTTGTATTTTGGCAATCCCTTGTATGCGCGGAGGAGTATCTTTCCACCCTCTTCCTTGTCACCTGCAGCAATGAGTCTCTTTGCCTCATTGAGCAATTGGGTAACATTGGAACGCTGCTGGGTATATAGTCTCTCCACAAACGGCTTGAACTCCATAAACTGCTGGTCCTCACCCTTTGGAACAGGACCTGAAATGATAAGAGGTGTTCTGGCATCATCAATCAGAACTGAGTCAACCTCATCCACAATAGCATAATGGTGCTTCTTCTGAACAAGGTCCTCAGGCGATATTGCCATATTGTCCCTCAAATAATCAAAACCGAACTCGTTATTGGTACCGAATGTAATGTCGGCCCTGTAGGCCCTCTTGCGGGCATCAGAGTTAGGCTGGTGCTTGTCTATACAGTCAACCTTAAGGCCATGGAACTGGTAAAGGGGCCCCATCCACTCAGAGTCACGTTTTGAAAGGTAGTCGTTTACAGTTACAACGTGTACACCTTTACCTGCCAAGGCATTGAGGAATACAGGAAGAGTTGCCACAAGGGTCTTACCCTCACCGGTAGCCATCTCTGCAATCTTGCCCTGATGCAGTACAATACCGCCAATCAACTGAACCTCATAATGGACCATATCCCAGGTAATAGGATTGCCCCCTGCCAACCAGGTATTCTTCCAGATGGCATAATCACCCTCAATGGTAACAAAATCTGCCTTGGTGCTCAACTCGCGGTCTGCCTCTGTAGCCAGCACCTTTATTGTTGCATTCTCCTTAAACCTCCTTGCAGTTGACCTCATAATTGCAAACGCCTCCGGAAGCACCTCCATAAGCACCACCTCTATCTGCTCATCAATCTTCTTGGTAAGTTTGTCAACCTCTGTTGCAATACGCTCCTTCTCATCTGCAGAAAGTGTCATATCCTCAAGACGCCCCCTGAGTTCCTTCTTCTTTGCCTCATCCGCTGCAATGCGGTCTGCAATCACCTTTTTAATGCGCTGGGCCTCTGCCCTCAACTGGTCATCCGACATCTTCTCAATCTGCTCATAAGCTGCAAGCGCCTTGTTCAAAATTGGTCTGATCTCCTTCAAATCACGGTCGGCCTTGGAGCCGAACATCTTCTTCAATAAATCTGAAAATCCCATATCTTTATCTTCTCAACTGTTTTTATAATCCATTCCATTGCCAGCACATCTGCGCCGTGCCATTACTGGTACATATGCACTGGGCATTATTGGCTCAAATGCACCGGGCCATTACTGGCACAAGCACACACTGTGCCAATAACTCGCAAATATAGCAATTCTAAACAATTATACCTAATTTTGCATTGCAAACAAAGAGAAACATCGCCCCGCAGAGGCAGACAAATGGAACATAATATAACAACAAGCGGCGACGGCAGTTCAACACTGCAACTCACCCGTTTCAACGAAACATACCACTCCCGCAACGGAGCATACACCGAGGCCCAGCATATCTATATCCAGAATGGCTTGGGGCATCTGTTTCCACCTGTTCTCCGCAGAGCCGGCGAGGTTTCCGGCAATGCCTGCACTACCACTGGCGAAAATTCAGGATACCTGAACATCTTTGATGTGGGATTCGGCACAGGGCTCAACTGCATCCTCTCATGGGTATGGCAACAACAGCGGCGGATGCAAGGGCTCCCCTATCCCCGCATCTGCTACTATGGAATAGAGAAATACCCAATATCCCTCCCTGAAATACAACAACTCAACTACCACAATATAATTGCGGAGAAGGCAGGTTTCACTCCCGACAAATCTCTTGCCGATACACCGGCACCCCCTCACCATAACATTTCTGCAATTGACATTTCCGCAGAATCGATTAAGGAAACTTTCCTGCAGATGCACAATTGTCCCTGGGAAGAAGACATTTCCGTAGGTGAAGAGACATTCATTCTGCACAAATCCTGTGCAGACATTGCCGGACTTACGCAGGAATACTATCGGGAAGCAAAACACTCCGCCCATCCGGCACTTGTGCTGTATGACACATTTTCACCTGCCACCCAACCCGAATTGTGGGATGAGGCAATATTCCGCGCCATTGCCTCCGGCTGTGCACCCGGCACCATACTCCTTACCTACTGCAGCAAAGGGACAGTGAAACAGGCACTTCGCAACGCAGGATTCACCCTTGAACGCCTCCCTGGCCCTCCCGGCAAACGGCATATTCTGAGGGCATCTCTATAAACCAATTCCGGTATCAATTCCCAGGCACCATCCGCCTGCACGCACTCCAGGTACCAACTACCTGCACACACTCCATGAAGCCATCCGCCTACACACGCTCCAGGCACCAACTGCCTGCACACACTCCATGAAGCCATCCGTCTGCACACATTCCATGAAGCCATTCGCCTGCACATGCTCCAGAAACCAACTGCCTACACACACTATTCGTTAAGATAACTGGCCTTGGATCACTTCTGTAAAGATGATGCAATTCGTTATCCTTATCACATTTGCAAATAACGCTCTGCATGCGCGTTTCAATAGGCTTTAAGAATATTCTTAAGGACAACGGGGCAATATGGGGCCGTTATCCTTAAGAGCAACTGCCAGGAATATCTGCGCCACAGTATTGTAAGGACAATGAATTACGGTATGCCGTTGAGGAATACTTAATCAGCAGTTATGCTGCAAAGCAGGTACAGAAGAATGCACTAATCTGCAGAAAGGAAGACTAAAAGGGCACCGGGCTGGGGGCTGGGGGCCGTCTGGCAAATATGCACAAAAAAAGAGGTGACTCAATTGAGCCACCTCCTTAAATACTTGCTTATTAAAAATTAAGCCTGTACGATAGCACCCATTGGGCAAGCGTTTGCGCAAGTACCGCAATCAGTACACATGTTAGGATCAATTTTGTAAATATCACCTGCTGAAATAGCACCTACTGGACACTCGTCAATGCAAGTACCGCAAGCTGCGCAATCCTCTGTAATTTTGTAAGCCATGACTTTAAATTTTATTGTTTGTAAATTGTGTTTAAACCGGCGCAAAGATAGTAACTATTTGTTAGTATCCAAAAATATCTTCCAATGAAACCCTCTCCACTTTGCCATATTTCTCTGGGTTAAGGGCTTTCATATCCAAATCTTTTTCTGTTCCAAGGATACCAATCACATACTTCCTGTCTTTTATTACCTTGTTCTGGAAATCTATAACATCCTGAAGGGTGAATTGTTGTACCTTCTCAAACTCTGCCTTGCGAGGGTCAACGCTACAGTCAAACCCGAGTTTCTTCAGGTTCTGGTAATAATTGATTACACTTGCTCCCAACATGCGCTGTGTCCTGTGGTATGCAATGAGATTCTCCTTGGCAATATTGAAAGCAGCCTCTGATTGTGGCATCTGGTTTATGATTTCATCAAATGCATTAATGGCATCCATCATCTTGTCGTTCTGGGTTGCAATAAATGTAGTGAACGAATAAGTTTCACTCTCCTTGCCAGGGGTAACATATCTTGCATTTGCAGAGTATGCCAGACCGCGAGCCTCACGCATCTCCTGGAATACGATAGAGTTCATACCACCACCAAAATACTCATTGTACATAGTCACAATGCAGTTGTTCTGGGCAGGATCAAACACCTCTTTGCCTGTGTTTGAATACTGTATCATATAGATCTGTTTTGCATTGTAAGGGGCAATCACAATCTTAGGCTCATCCACAACCTGGAGTTTTACATCCTCCTTCTTAGGATATTTCTCAAGTTTCTCAGGGATGTTGTGGTGCTTGTCAACAATTGCTATAACCTCCTCCATGGCCATTGGACCATAGTAGGTGATGGTCTGCTCATAACCAAGGGCATTCTTTATCTCTGAAAGCAGTTGCTCAGATGTAAGTGCCTGTATCTCCTGGTTTGAAAGGACATTTGTTGCATTGTTGTTCTTTCCGTAGTTTACATACTGGGTAAGCATTGAGTAGCAAGCCCTCTGGTTGGTCTTGCTGTTTATCCTCTGCCTGAAGATATTCCCTTTGTAGTTTGCAAGTACAGCGTCATCACCCTTCACATTTGCAATCTTGTCCTCAATGATTGCAAGGGCAGCCTCCATATTCTCGCTCAAACCCGATACACCAATATAAACCTTCTCACCTGCAGCATTTACACCTGCATTACAAGCCAGGTCATAAAGTTCCTTCTTTATCTGGGCTGCTGTCTTCTCAACTGTCCCAAGGAAGTTGAAGTAACCTGTAGCAAATGAGATGGCCTTGTTGTCGTTGGATCCAAAGTCAATCTGAATGCTCAAGGTAAACAGGTCGTTCTTCTCATTTTTCTTGTAAAGTACCTCAATATCGCTCTTTGCCTTACCTTTCTGCAAGTCTTTGCTGAAATCCACAAACACTGGCTCAATTGGCTGGGCAGCGGCTGCCTCTGCCTGAACCTGAACAAGGAAGTCACTCTGTTTGTCCCTATTGGTAAGGATAGGGGTTATCTTAGGTTTGCTTATTGCTGCAGTCTGAGGAGCCTTGCCCTGCTCTTTATGGATAGAAACATAACCGTCTGTAAGGTATTTGTTTGCCATGGCAACAACATCCTCTTTGGTAACTTTGGCCATGTTGTCAAGTTCTGCAACCATATTTGCCCAAGGAATCTCATAGATGAATGAAGTTACAAATTTGTCAGCCCTGTCTGCATTGCTCTCCATTGAGGACATCTCATATTTCTTGTAATTGTTGATCACACTCTTGATCATTGACTCGTCAAACTCTCCCTTCTTCAGTTTTTCAACCTGCTCCATAAGCAGATCCTCAACCTCCTGAAGAGTCTGGCCATGTTTAGGTCTTGCAGAGATAATGAAGCAAGAGTGGTCTGCAAAGACATTTACACCGCCACCGGCACCGCCAAGTACTTTCTGCGCCTGGTTTATGTTCACATCTATAAGACCTGTACTGCCGTTGTTAAGGATATTCTCCATTACTGTAAGTGCAGGCATATCCTCAGAGTTTGCTGCAGGCAATCTCCATGCAAGATACATGAACGGTGCCTCCTGTCCCTCCATTACAACTTTAACAGGCTCTGCTAGAGGAGTCTCCTGAGGGAACTCAAGTTTTTTAAGGTTCTTGTTAGGCTGGAAGTCACCCCAGTATTTCTCAATTATCTCAACCATCTTGTCGGGATCAAAATCTCCTGAAACGCAGATGGCAATGTTGTTTGGAACATACCACTCTTTGTGGTAGTTCTTTATGTTTGTGATTGAAGGGTTCTTCAGGTGCTCCTGGGTACCCAGTACGCTCTGTTTTCCATAAGGGTGGTTAGGGAAAAGTTTTGCAAGCATCTCTTCCAATTCCCTTCTGCTGTCCTGTGTAAGTGACATGTTCTTCTCCTCATACACAGTCTCCAACTCTGTATGGAATCCCCTTATTACATTGTTCTTGAAACGGTCTGCCTGTATTTTAGCCCATGTCTCAATCTGGTTGCTCGGGATATCCTCCACATATACTGTCTGGTCATAAGAGGTATATGCGTTTGTACCCTGCGCTCCAATTGCAGCCATAAGTTTGTCATACTCATTAGGGATGGCAAATTTTGAAGCCTCATAAGACAAACTGTCAATCACCTTGTATGCAGCAGCACGTTCAGCCTCATCAGTAAGGAGCCTGTACTTCTCAAACTCCTGCTCTATCTGGTCGAGCAAAGGTTTCTCTGATGCATAATCACTGGTACCAAACTGCTCTGTACCTTTGAACATAAGGTGCTCAAAATAGTGTGCAAGACCTGTTGTCTCACTTGGGTCATTCTTGGCACCAACCTTTACGGCAATATATGTCTGAAGGCGCGGCTTGTCGGGATTAACGGTCATATAAACCTTCAGTCCATTGTCCAATGTGTAGATTTTTGCATCAAGCAAATCACCCTCTACTGTTTCATACTGGTATTTGCTTCCACAACCGGCGGCAAAAACAAGAGCGGCCGCCACAACAAATAATTTAAATAGTGGTTTCATATTTTATTAGTTTAAATCCACCACAAATTTAGTGTTTTTGCACTATCTTTGTAGGATAACTTGGTGAAATGAGAAGATTTTTATACATATTGTTGTTCCCGATAGCCGCATTTTTCAGCAATTACGCTGTGGCTCAGGGAGGAAGCGCACCAGCGCAGGCCATTGAATTTACAAAGAGAGTGCACAATTTCGGTAAAATTTCCGTTAACGAAGGGGCAAAACACTGCTCATTTGAGTTCAGGAACATATCAGACAAGCCGGTTGTCATAAGCAATATCCTCTCCTCTTGCGGCTGTACCACTCCAAAGTGGCCCAAAAAGCCCATAATGCCGGGAGAGGGGGGCAAGGTGGAGGTAACTTACCTCAATGACCAGGGCCCTTACCCTTTTGACAAGGCCCTTACCGTATACACCTCTGCAAGTACCAAACCTATAATACTGAGAATCACAGGTCTGGCATACGAGAATGAACGCTCGGTAAAGGAGATGTTCCCTACAGCAATAGGCCCCCTTGGAGTAAAGAACAATGTAATAAGGGGGGGGCAGATTGCACAAGGGAATGCCAAAAGCGGCAACTTCAAGATTGCAAACATATCGGGAAAAAGTGTGAAAGTTGAATTTGCAGGGGCTTCTGCCGGGCTGGAACTCTCAATAGATCCTGCCACAATACCCGGGAATGGGGTAGCAGATATCAGTTACACAATTGACACACGGAAAGCAAAAAACTGGGGCAACACTACCTATACCGCATATGTTGTGTGCAACGGTACCAGGGCGGCAACCCCCATTTCAATTGAGTGCATGATAATTGACAATTTCTCAGGCATCTCAAAAGAGGAGAAGAACAGGGCGCCAATGCTCCTGGCAGAGAACAGTTCCTACAACTTCGGTACAGTAAGGAAGGGGGAGAAAGTAAAGGCCACATTCAACCTGCGAAACACCGGACACACACTCCTCAAATACCATAAAATTGAGAAAAAGCCTGAAATTGAAATAATCACAAAAACAGGTCTGAATCCCGGAGAGAAATCAACCCTGGAGGCTGTTCTGGATACAAAGAACTGCAGCGGTGAAGTCATTTACACCCTCACCCTCATAACCAATTCTCCAAACAGGCCCCTTGTAAACCTTTTCATTACAGGTACAGTAGAATAATTTTCATAATCCCGACAATTAACAGTTAAAGATATGAGCGCAACAACTGGAGAGTGGCCTCCTAAATGCCACGAAAACCCCGATACCGCATTGGTAGTGAATGAAGGTGTGGAACAGCCACCCATCATAAATCCATATATAAAGAATTTCTTCAAAAAGAAACCTTCCCTACTCTCTGTAGAGGAATATATGGCCGGAATCACCTCCGGGAACACAACAATCCTCAGTCAGGCAATAACATTGGTTGAGAGCAACCTCCCAGCCCACAGGGAAGTTGCCCAGAAGATTATTGCAGCGTGCCAGGAGCATGCTGTAAAGAGCGGAATAAAATCCATGAGGATAGGAATCACAGGTGTACCAGGTGCCGGAAAGAGTACATTCATTGAGGCATTCGGAAGTTTCATCACCTCAAAGGGGCACAAACTGGCAGTATTGGCCATTGACCCCAGCAGTGAGAAGAGCAAGGGAAGTATCCTGGGTGACAAAACCCGTATGGAGACCCTCTGCAACGACCCCAACGCATTCATCCGCCCCAGCCCGAGCGCAGGCTCGTTGGGTGGCGTAGCAAGAAAAACCCGTGAGACAGTAATCCTGTGTGAGGCTGCAGGGTACGATGTAATATTCATTGAGACCGTTGGTGTAGGACAGTCTGAGATTGCAGTACACTCAATGAGCGACTTCTTCCTCCTGCTGATGCTCAGCGGTGCAGGAGACGACCTTCAGGGAATAAAGAGGGGTATCATGGAGATGAGCGACCTCATTGCCATAACCAAAGCAGACGGCAACAATGTTGAAAAGGCATCCATGGCCCGCGCATTGTATGCCAACGCCCTTCACCTGTTCCCTCCTACAGAGTCAACCTGGGTACCTACCGCCCTCACCTCCTCATCTGTAACCAAAGAGGGATTGCCGGAGATCCTTGCCAAGATAGAGGAATACTTTGATCTTGTAAAGGGCAACGGCTACTATGAGCACAAACGCCGCCAGCAGGCAAGGTTCTGGATGTATGAGAGCATAAACGAATCACTAAAGAACAGTTTCTATGAGAATCCTGTAATAGAGAAACTCATGGTTGATTATGAAGATGCAGTACTGGAGGGTAAAATGGAATCATTCATTGCCGCCGGTGAACTGCTGGAGAAGTATAGGAGTTTGAACAAGTAAAGATGACCTGGCATTTATTCATTGACGTATTGCGGAACAGCATCCTCATTACCGGGCTTGTGCTCATAATGATGCTGATGATTGAGTATTTCAATATCCACTCCCACGGCCGTTGGTTTTCAAGGATACAGAATTCCAAGATTAAACAGATCCTGCTCGGATCTCTACTTGGGCTTGTACCAGGGTGCATAGGAGGTTTTGCAACCGTATCCCTTTATACCCACAGACTCCTGAGCCTTGGGGCACTGGTTGCTATGATGATAAGTTCCTCGGGAGATGAGGCATTTGTCATTATGGCAATGATTCCGCGGGAAGGGCTCATCCTCTTTGGGATACTCTTTGCAATTTCAATAATCACAGGAGTGATTGTAGATTATGTCATTTACCGCAATCCGCAGAAGGACCTTTGTCCCGACGATTTTGAGATACACGACACCCCTGCAGGGGAAGACAGGAAGATACCTTCCATATTCCGTCTGGAGTCATATAAAGTTATGTTGCGCCCCTCAAAAGAGAGGATTGCAATAATGTGCGGTATAGCCTGTTTCATAGCCGCCGTAATAATGGGAATTCTGGCCTGCGGCCATGACCACTCAGCAGATGCCACAGGACATGTACATACATCAGAATGCACCCATGTACACACGGCAGAATGCACCCATGCACATGCATCACAAGAGCATTATGCACATGTACACACTGATGCATGCCAGCAGGAGCATACACACTCCCACGGGTATGCACATGGCGATGTTACATTGAATATCCTCAATGAGAAGAGCATAAATATAGTGTTTGCCATAATCAGCATCATCACCCTCTTCTTCACCGCTACCGCAAATGAGCATTTCATAAAGGACCATCTGTGGAAACATGTAATAAAAAGGCACATGGTATCCATATTCCTCTGGACATTCGGCACCCTTCTGGTATGCAATATAGGTATGCAGTATCTTGATGTGGCACACTGGATAAACCACAACATGGCATTTGTAATACTGCTTGCAATACTTATAGGTATAATTCCGGAATCGGGGCCGCACCTTGTATTTGTAACACTGTTTGCACAGGGTGTACTCCCTTTTTATGTACTTCTGGTAAATTCAATTGTACAGGACGGACACAGTGCCCTGCCGCTGTTGGCAGAAAGCAAAATGAGTTTCGCCAAAGCGAAACTCATCAATATTGCTGTGGGACTTCTGGTAGGCTACACCTGCCTTATCCTCTTATAAGTTTCATTGCCTCCATAGGATCCTGTGCCCCAAATACGGCACTTCCGGCAACAAGGACGTCAGCGCCAGCCTCTTCAAGAGCCCTGGCGTTTTTTGTTGTCACTCCGCCATCTACCTGAATAAGGCATTTTGCCCCTTTTTCATCTATCATCTTCTTGAGCCTGCGCACTTTGTCCAACGCATTCTCTATAAATGACTGCCCTCCGAATCCTGGATTTACAGACATTATGAGAACATAATCCACATCCATGAGTATATCCTCAATAAGGGTAATGGAAGTATGCGGATTAAGTGCTACACCTGCCTTCATACCAAGAGCCTTTATTGCCTGTATTGTCCTGTGCAGATGGGTACATGCCTCATAATGGACACTCAACCACTCAACTCCAAGTTCTGCAAAATTTGAAAGATACCTGTCGGGATCCACAATCATAAGATGTGCATCAAGGGGTTTTCTGGCCTTTTTGGCCATTGCCTTCACTACAGGAAATCCATAAGAGATGTTTGGAACAAACACTCCATCCATAATGTCCAGATGGAACCAGTCTGCAGCCCCCTCATTCACAAGTTCAACATCTTTATCCAGTTGTCCGAAATTTGCAGACAACATGGAAGGTGCCAATAAAATACTCATATTGCAATTACTTTAAACTTACCAGAATCTCCTCAAGCAGCATCCTGAACTTGTCCAATGAAGCAAGGTCAAGACGCTCACCAGGTGCATGTACTCCCCTAAGTGTAGGTCCGAACGATATCATGTCCAGACCAGGGAACTTGTCCAGGAACAGTCCGCACTCCAATCCTGCGTGGATTGCCCTTACTACCGGCTCCACCCCAAACAGTTTCCTGTATGCTGCAACTGATATTTCAAGAATATCTGAATTTACATTCGGTTTCCAGCCAGGATACTCACTCTCATGGGTAACGGTTGCCCCTGCCATCTCAAAACATGCCTCCACCATCTCTGCAGCATATCTGCGGCAACTGTTTATTGCACTTCTCTGGCTTGTACCAATTCTTATCACATTTCCTTTAAGCATCTTTATTGATGCAAGATTGGTAGAGGTCTCAACAAGCCCCTTTACATCGTTGCTCATGGCAAGTACACCATGAGGGGCACAATACAGGGAGTATATCAATGATGCGGCAGTATTCTTGTCTATGGCCTTTTTAGGGGTACCGAAACATGTCCCCTCATTCATATCATGTATTCCAACCTCCCTTGCAATACCGTCAACGGCAGGATCGCTCACTCTGAACTCATCCTTAACCTCTTCTATGACTTCCCTGAAAATCTTGAGGATTGCCTTTTCAGATCTTTTTGCAAAACCTATAACGGCGTATGCCTCACGGGCAATGGCATTCCTCTTGTTGCCGCCGTCTATTTCATAAAGTTCAATATCATGCTTTGCCAATACCCTGTATAGGAAACGGGCAAGAATCTTGTTGGCATTAGCACGGTTCTTGTCTATGTCATCTCCGCTGTGGCCACCCTGCGCACCAAAAATCTTGAACTCGCATTTAACATACTCTTTTGTTGCGGGATATGTTGAATATTTGAACTTGGCAGTTGTATCTATACCGCCGGCGCAACCGATGAACAGTTCACCCTCATCCTCAGAATCCAGGTTTATGAGGGTCTTTCCGGTAATGAAACCTGGCTGGAGGGCCATTGCCCCATCCAGGCCGGTCTCTTCACTAACTGTAAAGAGGGCCTCTATCCTGCCGCAATTGAGATTGGGATCTGTAAGGGCAACCAACTGGGCCGCTATTCCAATGCCGCAGTCTGCACCCAAAGTTGTATCCTTGGCAATTAGCCATCCATCCTCTTCTACAGCCACAATAGGATCTTTGGTAAAGTCATGTTCAACACCGGCATTTTTCTCGCAGACCATATCTGAATGGCTCTGCAAAACCACTGTAGGGACATTCTCCTTGCCTGGAGCAGCCTCCCTTACTATAAGTACGTTACCTGCGGAATCTGTATGGCACTCCAGGGAGTGCTCTTTTGCGAAATTTTGCAAATACGCTATAATGTGTTCTTCGTGACCACTTTCACGTGGAATCTTAAGGATATCCTTAAAGGTATCAAGTATCTGTTGTGTCTTCATAAAAAAAATGTATCAAATTTTCCCAAATTTAATACATTTTTTCTATTGTTCCACCTTTAAAAGTTTTTCTATGTCTGCAACGTATTGTTTGAAGGTCCTGTCCGTTGATATCAGATCGCTCACCGTATTGCATGCATGAAGTACAGTTGCATGATCCTTCCCCCCTATCTGGGCTCCTATAGCCGCCAATGAGACTTTTGTAAGGCTTCTTCCCAAATACATGGCAATCTGTCTGGCCTGGACAATCTCCCTCTTTCTTGTTTTGGAGAGCATCAAATCCCTTGTAATTCCAAAATAACTGCACACCGTATCCTGAATCCTGTCCAGTGATATCTCCTGGGTAACAGGTGTTACAATCTTGTCGGTGAGCCTCTTTGCCAGATCCATTGTAATTGTCTCCCTGCTGAGTGTTGCATGGGCAATAAGCGAGACCAAAGTCCCCTCTATCTCCCTTACACTTCCCACAACTTTTGACGCAAGGAAATCAAGCACATCTTCCGGCAACTCAATTCCATCTTTCAGACTCTTTGCCTTAAGAATCTCCAGACGGGTGTTGTATGAAGGGGGTGTAAGTTCTACAGACAAACCCCATTTAAATCTGGAGAGGAGCCTCTGCTCCAACCCCATAAGGTCTACCGGAGCCTTGTCAGATGTAAGGATCAACTGTTTTCCACTCTGGTGAAGGTGATTGAAAATATGGAAAAAGGCATTCTGTGTACCCTGTTTCTCCGCAAACTCCTGTACATCGTCCAATATGAGCACATCTATCATCTGATAGAAGTTGAGGAAATCTGTAAGTTTGTTCTTTACGTTTACGGCATCCATGTACTGTGTCATGAACCTGTTTGCTGTAACATAAAGCACTATCTTGTCGGAGAACTTTGATGCAATTTCAATTCCAATGGCCTGTGCAAGGTGGGTCTTGCCCAACCCTGATCCGCCATATATGAACAGCGGGTTGAATGCATTCTTTCCCGGGCTCTTTGCAATGGCAAGGCCTGCAGATCTTCCCAACCTGTTGCAGTCGCCCTCAATAAAGTTTGCAAAACAGTAGTTGGGGTTGAGTTGGGGATCAATGTCGAGTTGCTGCAACCCCGGAATCACAAAAGGGTTCAACAGACTCGTATCTCTCTGCGGCACCGGAACAGGTTTGTTCTTTGGGGCTGCAACTTCAGATGCCGGTACAGTTACATGTGAATCCTTGGTCACCTGAACTTTGTACATCAATCTTGCATCGTTTCCAATCTCCTTTCTCAATGCCCTGCTGAGGAAATCTATATAATGGTCCTCAAGGAACTCCCTAAAAAACTCAGAAGGTACTTCAATGGTAAAGGTATTCCCTACAAGACTCACCGGCCTGATTGGAGCAAACCATGTCTTGAACTGGGTAGGATTTATTACCCCCTGAATCATCTGGAGACAATTATTCCATACCTGTATATGTTGGGAACCGTTCATTAAGTTTTCTGGTTAATTATTGTGAATATTTTGCTTGCGATTGCGATACAAAAGTGAGGAAAAATTTATTATAAAAAAATTAAAAATCTATTGTTTTTTTCAAAAACATTATAACATGCTATAAATCAGCAGTAAAAATTTTAACAAAAATATAACCGCTTAATAATCAAGCGGTTATAACTTAAGTATCTAATAATCTACAACATACGTAAAAGGGCATTTTCCAGATTAGAAAACGCTCACTTTAATGTACTTTTTAGGCTGCTCAGTAATGCATTTTACCAGTTGGTCAACATCCTTTACCAATGCTGTAACCGCATTGTGCAAGGAATCCGTAGTAAGCAGTTTCCCCACAGAACCATTTGGATCCTGCAATCTTTCAGACAATGCCACCAGACTTTCAACCGCCTTTCCAAGATCGGCCTTTGACAATTGGGAGGTAATTGTGTTCACATTTTCAAGCGAACCCTGAATATCGGATGCGCTGCTTCCCAAACCTTCCGACAACACCTGGAGATTCTTCACCATCTCCCTAAGTTCAGGGGAGAGTCCATTTAGGGTTGCACTCAATTTGGCCGCATTGGCCAAAGTCCTGTTGAGATTTGCAAAAGAGCCCTGCAAATCTTTTCTGGCATTTGAATCAAGGAGCATATTCACACTCTCAAGAGTTGTCCCCATTTCGTCCATAAGTTTTACGGCCTGGTCCTTCAACGGCATTATTTCGGAGGTAAGTGCTGTTACCATATCAGGTACAATTGAGGATGCAATGGTATCGCCCTGCTTTGCAAAAATGTCAGACTTGCCCATATTTATCCTCAAAGCCCTGCTTCCCATAATATCTGCACTATAGATTTCCGCTACAGAATTGCATGGAATATGGAATTTGGATTTTACCTTGAACTCCACCTCAAACAGGTCGCGCTCCATATCATACTCTATCCCCTCAACCATTCCAACCTTCAATCCCTTTATGTATATTGGGCCTGTTACGGCAAGCCCGTCAACTGTTTCAAACTTTGCGAAATAGGTTGTAGTTTTGTTGAAAAGGTCTTCTCCCCTCAAAAAGTTTATAACGGCAAATGCCGCTATGAGTGTGAGCAGGACAAACAATCCTATGGCCTGCAACTTGGTAAGTTTGAATTTTTCCATATTACTTTACAATCTTGTTATCCTTTATATGAATTACAAATGCTCCCGGGAACTTCTTGCGCAACTGTCCCATCTCCTTTACTGCATCCTTGCGCTGGGCATACCTCCCTATATAGTATTTGTACAGATTCCCAACCTTTATAAACTGGGCATCATCCCTTCCCTTCAAATCGTATGCCCCTTTTTTCAACTGCTTGGCCACAGAGAGTATCTGTACCGCATAAAAATCACCGGAAACAGACTTCACAACAGTTTCTGCCGGCTGTTTCTGCTCCGGCAAGGCACTCTCCTGCGGCAAGGTCTCCTTTACTGCCGGTTTCTGCGGAGTCTCCTTCACAGCCGGTTTCTGCGGAGTCTCCTTCACAGCCGGGTTCTGCGGAGCAACAACCGCCACTCCCTCATAGTTCTTCTTATATGCCACAAAGGCATTGAAAAGCCTTCTGGCAAACTGTTCCTGGCCAGACCTGGTAATGAGCACTGCACAGTCCTTGGAGTTTGAGATGAATCCAAGTTCTGTAAGGACAGAGGGCATTGTGGTTTTCCACAGCACCAGAAGTCCGCCCTGCTTTACCCCACGGTTTACGGGAATTGGTCCCTTGGCAAATTGTCCCTGCACAAGTGCAGCATATTTTATGCTCTGCTCCTGATGCACATTCTGAAGAAGGGAAAAAATTATATATGATTCCGGGGAATTGGGATTAAACCCCTCATATTTGGTCTGATAATCATCTTCTATTACAATTACCGAGTTCTCCAGTTTACACACTTCAAAATTGTCCTCGCTCTTGTGGGCTCCCATTACAAAGGTTTCCGTACCTCTGGCCTGAGTTGCCTTGGCCGAATTTACATGTATGGAGATAAAAAGATCGGCCTTGTTGCGGTTTGCCACCTCCGCCCTGCGTGAAAGTTCCACATATTTGTCTGTGCTGCGGGTATATATGACTTTAATGTCGGGATAACTGGCCTTTATGAGGTTCCCCAGTTTGAGGGCAACCGAAAGGGTAATGTCCTTCTCCCTATACTTGCCGTTCCGGCTTATGGCACCAGGGTCCTTTCCTCCATGTCCGGGGTCTATCACCACTGTCTTTATTCGCATGGCATCCCCCACCTGCCTTGCCTGAAGGGGCAGTTGTGCCAGTACCAGCAGTAACGCACACAAAATAATATTTGGGACTTTAAGTTTAAGTGGCATATTAGTTGCAAAAAAAGTGTTATTTTTGCGTTTTGCAAAAGTACAAAAAAATTATCCAATAGAGATAAAAGATTATCAGGCACATTATGCTTCCAAAAGTGGCAAATAATATAAAATATACAGTTGTTGCTGTGCTGGCTGCAATGTTTTCCCATGTGGAAGGGCATTGCTCTGTCAACAGCCGTCTGGATACAATAAGGACAAAGATACAGAACCTCAGGGCCCCTGCATCAGATACTCTTGCCAGGCTGCAGGATACTCTGTTCACTGACACACTTGCAGTAAAAGGTGATACAGTGGGAGGAGATACCCTCATCAACAACAGCACACTGGAGGCTCCGGTGTTTTCGGGAGGAAGGGATTCCATTGTAAAGGATTTCAACGTTGACGGGAGGAAGATGATATACTATTATGGAGATGTGAAAGTCACCTACGGCGACATGGAAATCTCCTCCGAGTATATGGCATTTGATGTGGATTCAAAGACCGTGTTTGCAAAAGGTCTTCCCGACACAAGCGGTACAATCATTGGCCAGCCAAAGATGAAGCAGGGGGAAAAGACCTATGAGATGGAGAGTGTATATTACAATTTCAACTCGGAGAAGGCAAAGATCAAGAATATGATTACCCAGGAGGCGGAAGGGTTCCTTCATGGAAAATATATAAAGAAGATGCCCGACAACTCCATAAACATCTCCAAGGGAAAATATACCACTTGTGACCATGAGCACCCCCACTTCTATCTGCAGATGACCACTGCAAAGGTGATTCAGGATGAGAATGGAGGGCAGAAGACAGTATTCGGCCCCGCATATGTGGTTCTGGAGGATGTCCCTACCCCATTTGCACTCCCGTTCGGATTTGTACCCAAATTCGGAGGAAGGGCCAGCGGTCTCCTTATGCCTACTTATGGAGAGGAGGCTGCCAGGGGATTCTTTATGAGGGGGCTCGGATACTATTTTGTATTCGGTGACCACTTTGATGTTGCAGCAACCGGTGACATCTACTCTATGGGATCCTGGGCAGGACAACTCAATGCAAGATACAACAAGAGATACAAATACAACGGTACCCTGAGCATTGCATACCAGAACGACCAGAGCGGAGAGAAAGGACAGCCCGATTTCTTCCAGACAAAGAACTTCTCCCTGCAGTGGAGCCACGCAATGGACCAGAAGGCAAGGCCCGGTACAACATTCAGGGCATCGGTTAACTTCTCCAGCCCTTCATACAACAAATACAACAACCAGACTGACATACAGACTGCTTTGCAGAACCAGATATCTTCATCCATATCATTTGGAAAGACCTGGGCAGGGACTCCGTTCAGCCTCTCCATTAATGCGCTGCACAGCCAGAACTCACGTGACAGTTCATACGCTGTAACACTCCCGAACCTTACCTTTACAGTGAACAGGATTTACCCGTTCAAACGCAAGGAGAGGGTTGGAAAAGAGAAATTCT
>SUYL01000006.1 GCA_015060445.1 Bacteroidales bacterium | reverse complement strand
ATACTACCAACATCAAAGACCTCTTTGCAAAACCTAACTACAATATTGTCAATGAACTGGATGGTTCTACCGAACCAAGTTTGTTTTAATTGTTAAACTTTATAATAATCGTCCGGAACTTTTACCGGACAGCAATGATTTCAAGTTTTAAATATGCAAAATCATTGTACCATAACAGTTGTCTCAGTCCCCCTCCTCCAGTTGGAATATCTGTTCAAGCGGTTTTCCAAAGTAGCGGGCAATCTTAAGGGATAGGAGGGTTGAGGGGACGTATTTGCCGGCTTCAATGGAGTTGATTGTTTGTCGGGAAACTCCAACTGCTTCTGCCAGTTCCTGTTGGGTTATCTCTTTGATGGCCCGTTCTATGCGTAAAGTGTTTTTTATTTCAGGTTCCTCCTCAATTTGTGCATTGCAATTACTTCGAATAATATTGCTTAATGCGACTAGGGATGATAATCAATGAGTTGTACAAAAAGACGACGTTACAAAGAAAAAAATGCTAACTTTACAACAGACAAAAATATTTGACTATGAGAAGAATTTTATTGGTTTTGGCCATTATGGTTGTGGCGGGGGCTGTGCGGGTGCAGGCTCAGCCGCTAAGTTATGAGAAAGGGGAGTTTGTTTCAAAGACAACAGGTGATACTTTGTTGTACAGGTTCCTTACTCCGGAAAATCCCCAGAAGGGGAAGAAGTATCCGCTGGTGATATTCCTGCACGGTTCCGGCGAGAGGGGAAGTGACAATCAGGCACAGCTGTTCCACGGCAGCGGGCAGTTCATAAATCCGGTGAACAGGGAGAAGTATCCTGCCTATGTGCTGTTTCCCCAGTGTCCTGCAGGGGTTCCTGGAGCCTATATGCCGGGTCTGCAGACCCTTGTTCCTGCAGATATGCCGCTGGATCCACCACAGGCACCTATAGTTACCCTGCTGCTGGAACTTGTTGATTCATACATTGCTCTTCCAAATGTGGATCCTAAGCGGGTGTATATAATGGGAATTTCAATGGGTGGTATTGCTACATATGATATTGTTGCAAGGTATCCCGAAAAGTTTGCCGCTGCCATCCCAATCTGCGGTTCGGTAAATCCCCGGAGGCTTATAAATACCAAGGGGGTTGCGTGGAGAATTTTCCACGGGGACAATGACCAGGCAGTTACCGTAGAGGGCTCAAGGGAGGCCTACAAGGCGTTGCGCAATGCAGGTTTGGATGTGGAGTATATTGAGTTTGCTGGGTGTACCCACAACAGTTGGAATCCGGCCTTCAATTATCCGGATTTTATGAAATGGTTGTTCAGACAGAAAAAATAAGGAGAAATTAAAACAAAGTCATATGTTGGAGATTGGAGACAAAATGCCGGATTTTGAGGTTGTTGACCAGAACGGCAATACAGTAAGTTCAAAAGATTTCATTGGCAAAAAGACCATAATATATTTTTACCCCAAGGACAATACCAGCGGATGTACCGCCCAGGCCTGCAATCTGAGGGACAATTATCAGGCATTGCAGAAGGCCGGGTACAATGTTGTGGGAGTTAGCAAGGACAGTGCGGCATCGCATGTGAAGTTCATTGAGAAGAACTCCCTCCCTTTTACATTGCTGGCAGATACCACAACACAGATGCAGCAGGTGTTTGGGGTGTGGGCTGAGAAGAAACTCTACGGCCGTACCTATATGGGTACGCTCCGCCAGACATTCATTTTCAATGAGGAGGGTATCCTTGTGGATATTATTGAAAAGGTGAATACAAAAGACCACGCAGCGCAGATATTGAAATAATTATAGTGGAGAAGAGCATGAGAGCGGCAATATACGGAGCGGGCTCCCTCGGTACCATTTTGGGGGCATTCATAACAAAAAACGGCGGGCAGGTTGAACTGATTAACCGCAACAGGGCACACATAGAGGCTCTGCAGCATAAGGGGGCAACGGTTACCGGTACCCTCAATTTTGTACAGAAGGTGACTGCATATACTCCCGACAAAATGGAGGGTATATATGATATCATTTTTCTTATGACCAAGCAGCAGCACAACGGGGAGGTGGTAACATTTCTCAAGGATTTCCTTGCTCCCGATGGAGTTGTTGTAACCCTGCAGAACGGGATTCCCGAACTGCAGATTGGGGAGATTGTGGGGGAAAACCGGGTGCTTGGATGTACTGTTGCATGGGGTGCAACCCTCAAGGAACCGGGAGTATGTGAACTTACCAGTTCTCCCGACAGCCTTACCTTTTCATTGGGAAGTCTGCAAGGTGGGGAAAACCCAAAACTGATGCAGGTAAAGGGGCTTCTGGAGATGATGGGACCTGTAGAACTGGATGCCAACTTCATAGGAACCCGCTGGAGCAAACTCCTTATAAATTCTGCTTTCTCCGGGATGAGCGCCGTGTTGGGCTGCACTTTTGGCCAGGCAGCCAAAGAGAGGGCTTCCCGAAAGATTGTTCAGGCACTCATAAAGGAGTGCATAGATGTGTGCGCGGCTGGCGGCATTAGAATAGAGCCTGTACAGGGAAAGGATATTGTGAAACTGCTGGATTACCGCAATCCTGTTAAGAAGGCAATATCCAGTTTCATAATCCCTATTGCCATCCGCAAGCATGCCCTGCTTAAGGCCAGTATGCTCCAGGATCTGGAGAAGGGGAAACTTACTGAGGTAGATGCCATAAACGGTGTTGTTTCTGCTTATGGACGCAAGGTAGGATGCCCTACACCTATGAATGACAAGGTGGTGGAGATTATACATAAAATTGAGAAGGGGGAACTGGTGCCGGGATTTGCCAATCTGGCCCTGTTTTAGCCCCTAAATACCATATTTGAGGTATTTAATATTCCAACAATTCTTACTATCTTGCTGTTGATAATGTAAAAAGAGAAAGTATGGGAAAGTTTGATGGAAAAGTTACTCTTATTACAGGAGGTGGTAAGGGGATAGGATACGGACTTGCAACCGCTTTTGCAAGGGAAGGGAGCAATCTGGTAATTACCGGCAGAAATCTGGAGAGGCTTGAGGCCTCCGCTGCGAATTTGCGTGCCCAGTGGGGCGTTGAGGTATTGCCGGTTGTAGCCGACGGCGCAGATGAGAGTGCTGTAAAAAATGTTGTTGCCAAAACAGTAGAGGTTTTTGGCAGGATAGATACACTTATAAACAATGCTCAGGTTTCAAAATCGGGATTGTCTCTGGTAGAGCATACAAAGGAGGATTTTGATCTGGCGTTGTTGTCGGGAGTATATGCTGCTTTCTTTTATATGAGGGAGTGTTTCCCATATCTGAAGGAGAACAGGGGATCTGTGATAAACTTTGCATCGGGTGCGGGACTTTTCGGGAAGCCCGGGCAGAGTTCATATGCGGCGGCAAAAGAGGGGATAAGGGGACTTTCCCGTGTGGCTGCAACTGAGTGGGGGCCGGATGGGGTGAGAGTGAATGTGGTGTGCCCTCTGGCTATGACAGAGAGCCTGCAGCAGTGGAAGGAGAGTTACCCGGATCTGTTCCAGAGGACCATTAAGGAGATACCTTTGGGGAGGTTTGCGGATCCTGTGGAGGATATAGGCAAGGCTTGTGTATTCCTGGCCTCTGATGATGCATCATTCATTACTGGGGAGACCCTTACAATTCAGGGTGGAAGCGGCTTGAGACCGTAACGGTGTTTTATTGTATGACTGAAAGACTTTCCATATTGTTACTGTTGCTGCATATTGTGGCTGCGCCGCTGTTTTCGCAGCAGCCGCAGCGCCCACAGACACCTGTGGAGCCTTTTCCTTATGAGAGTGTAGAGGTAGTGTTTGAAAACCGGGCAGAAGGTGCATCCCTGGCCGGCACCCTTACATATCCCGTAGGGTATGAGGGGATGAAATGGCGCAAGGTTCCGGTTGTGGTTATGGTTACCGGCAGCGGTATCCAGAACAGGGATGAGGAGGTTTTTGGTCACAAACCTTTTGCGGTGATTGCCGATTGGCTGGCACATCATGGCATTGCCTCACTCAGGTATGATGACAGGGGATGCGGAGGCTCCAAAGGTCCCCTTGTGGGGCTTACTACAGAGAATTTTGCATCTGATGCACAGGCGGCAGTGGAATATTTGAGAGGACTGAAGAAATTTGGAAAAGTGGGAGTGTTGGGGCACAGTGAAGGGGGAACGGTAGCCCTTATGCTTGCAGGAGAAGGTATTCCAGATTTTATAATATCCCTTGCCGGTGTGGCTACTCAAGGGGTAGAGTGCATTGTGTGGCAGAATGAGGCTCTCCTGCAGCAGCATGGAGCCCCAAAAGAGTGGGCAGACAATTATGGAAAGGCTTTGAGGGGTGTGTATGCAGAGAGGATTGCACGTTTCAATGGGAGCCTCTTGAGTGATATTGATTCTGTAAGATTGCGTGGTGGGGCAGTTCCCGACGCACAGCAGTTTGTACAGCAGATGTGCAGAAGGGATTCCATCTCTCTGCCGTTGAACCTTATGCTTAATCTTGCATTGGTGGCTTCAAATGAAAATTTATGGCTCGACTGGTTTGTAGCGTATGACCCTGCAGAAACTATCGGGAAGATAAAGTGCCCGGTAATGGCGGTAAACGGCTCCCTGGATATGCAGGTTCCGGCTCAGGCAAACCTTGAGGTGCTGCAGAAATTGCTCCCCGGCAATAAAAAGAATCTAATTAAGGAGTATCCCCGCAAGAACCACCTTTTCCAGAATTGCACAAAGGAGAATTCCTTGCAATATGCAAAGATAGATGAGACAATCTCTGAGGATGTGCTGGAAGAGATTGCTGTATGGATCAGAGGTCTCTGATCTTAGAACCTTTTTACCCTTACATGACACTCTGGCTCTATGCCGTGCACCTGACAATAGTTCTGGTGGTAATCCTCTGCAATCCAGAACTTGCCGGCAGGGGTAACTTTTGTAACAACATCATACCCTTTCCCTTTCAGTATCCCTATGATTCTCTCTGCACACTCCTTTTCAGAGGGAGTCTGATAGAATATCTCAGACCTGTATTGTGGCCCTTCATCCACACCTTGGCGATTGAGTTGTGTAGGGTCATGAATCTCCATAAACAGTTTGAGAAGTGTCTCATAACTTACTGCCTCCGGATTGTAAGTTACCTCCACAGTCTCTGCATGGCCTGTTGTACGGCTCTTTACCTGTTGGTATGTGGGGTTTTCAATATGGCCACCCATATATCCGGAAACAACCTCCTTAACCCCTTCCTGTTGCTGCATCAGATGTTCTGTCCCCCAGAAGCATCCTCCTGCAAAATATGCCTTTTTCTCCATAACATAACAAAGATAGTAAAAAACGGGAAAAGAAGTCGGTCCCCGAGTTAAGTCGGGGACCGACTTTCTAAAAAAATCGTATCTTTACAAAAAAATTATAGTATGAGACCACAATTTTTAAAGGAAGGAGATACCGTAGCGGTAATAGCAATAGCATCGGCACCGTCACAGGGGCAATTGGCTGCCAACTGGAAGGCACAACTGGAGAGTTGGGGGCTTAAAGTGAAACTTGGAAAGAATCTTACAGCAACCTATCCTGGAGATTTTGCAGGTACACATCTGCAGCGTGCCCAGGACCTTCAGGAGATGATACAGGATCCTGAGGTTAAGGCCATAATTTCAATAAGGGGCGGGTATGGGACAATGCACACTATAAAGAACCTTAATCTGGAACTCTTTAAGGAGAACCCAAAATGGCTGGTAGGCTATTCAGACATTACAATTCTCCACTATGCGCTCCAGAAGATGGGGTTGGAGTCAATCCACGGAGCAATGTGCGGAACATTTACTGAGGAATTTGACGGATTCTCACAGAATTCACTCAAGGATGCCCTCTTTGGGAATGTGGCGGCATATACTACAAATCCTCACCAGTACAATGTGAAAGGTAGTGCGCAGGGCCGTCTGATAGGTGGAAACCTTACCCTTATGAGAAACCTTGTGGCAACCCCAAATGACCACAACTTTGATGAGCCTACAATCCTGTTCATTGAGGATATTGATGAAAGGATGTACACCATAGACAGCAAATTGTGGCACCTTCGTGAGTGCGGGCACCTTGCAAAATGCAAGGGAATTGTAGTGGGATACTTTACAGATACCCGTGAGGAGGACCAGTGGCAGAGAAATGTACTTGATCTTATAAATGAATATACCGCGCCACTTGGAATACCTGTAATGTTCAATTTCCCTTGCGGACATGAGCATCCTAATGCCAGCATCTATCTGGGCCGCCAGGTGGAGATGTCTGTAGGAGAGAGCGGAGGAGTATTGAGGTTTTTGTAGAGGATAATTCTCTTCCCGACAGATAATCCTTTAAGACATAAAAATATGCAGGTCCTATAAAGGCCTGCATATTTTGTTCAAAAGGGTCTTGTCTGCAGCACATTCATCGCGCAACTCCAGATGCCAGCCAACCTCTTCCTTCAACAGGCGGGAGGTTGATGCCTGTGGCCCCACATTCCAGGTAAGAAGTACCACTTTTGTCTTTAGGGCATTGAGTTTGCGGGCAAGCATCTCATGGTCTGCATCTCCTGTAACAAGGATTACAAAATCAAAATTGCGGATTGTTGAGAGTTCGTATGTTGCCAGGGCATACCATACGTCAATCCCCTTCTCTACAACGGTAATTCCATCCCGTTTCTCCAGTTCGCGCAGATGTTTGTAGTGGAATACCACATCATTCTCTATAAGGGTATCTTCAAAAGCCCTTTCTAAGTAGAGCAGATGCTTCTCATTGGCATCACCGGCCCTGTATCTCCCCCTGAAGTAGTGAGCTTCGGTTATCTGTATGTCTGCTGTGGGAATGTCATACGCTCCGGATATCTTCTCTCTTATGTATTGGAAAAGGCTTTTTATATCCAGGCGCATTGAGAGTTGCTTCTGCAATCCTTCGTTTATTTTGGCATAGTATCCTCCGTCAATGAAGATTCCAATTGAGTACTGTTGTGGTTTCATATCTGTATCTTTTATTTGTCGGGATTAATGTTCTTTTTTATCATCATCCATTTTGAAAAGGTCGGTAACCCATTCGCGGGCTTTGTCGTAATGCTGGTACTCGTTGTGCCCCAAAGGGTCTGAGAATGTCCTGTGACCCTCTTCCTGGTGCGGCTGCTCCGGATAGAGGACTATCATACTGCTCTCCTGGAAGAATTTTGAAAGGAGTGAAGGGAGCCTTTCAAAAGAGGTGTCGTATGAAATTGAACCCCTGCGGGCGCAAACTATCACTGCCAGATGGGTGTCATACATGTTTTCCTTCATTCTGTAGAAATCGTTCCAGAATTCCATCTCTTCAAACTGTGCCAACCCGGCGGCAGAGAATTTTGCAGCAACCTCCTTGAGGTATTTGAGAGTGTCTGACTCTGCGTAGAAGACAATATGGCATCCCAGTTGGGAGGCCATCCTGCTCAGGTGGTCTATCCATTTTACAAATCCTGCCTCATACTCTGCCTGAGGAGGTACCGCCACATGAATCTTGCGGATTGTGGTTGAAGGTACCAGGTAACGGGCAATCATAACCTCTCTATATGTCCCTTTCAGCACACCTTCGGTAAGTTTCCCGAAGAAGGAGTCTATTATGTTGGCCTTCCAGTGCAGACCTATTACAAGGTTGGTTGCGTTGTATTCCTCTGCCGAGTGAATGATGCCGGAGGCAACGTTAAGGTCGTACCTGGAAACAGGGGTAACCTTTACATCCGCCGAGGCTGCAATCATTGCTGCCTTTTCCAGATTCTTTCCGCACTGCTGTTTCCTCTCCTGTATGTTCTTGTTGTCAGTAATCACGCTCAGGGCCACAAGCGGACGGCCAAGTTTTGTGTCCCTTATCATAAGGGCCAGGTTTATGAGGTTCTCGGTGGTCTCAGGGTTTGCCACAGGAATTAGTATCTGCTCAGGAACATCATCTGTGTCATCTTTGGAATCATTGAAATGGAGTTTCTCCTCCAGTGCAAACTTCCTTGCCGAGCGTTCTGTTGCCAGAGAACTTATTATACATGTAAAGAGGATCATTACAATGGTTCCGTTGAGTACATCATCGTTTATAAGGCGCTCTCCGTTCTCCATTATTATTCCGTGCCCCACAAGAACTGCGGCAAGGGTAGCGGCGGCAGAAGCACTGCTGAGACCAAAAATCATGTTCCTCTCATTTTTCTTCATCCCGAAAATCTTCTGGGTGGCAAATGCTCCAATCCATTTGCTGCCAATGGCCACCACTGTCATTATTGCGGCAACCTTAAGGGCCTGTCCTCCTGCAAAAAGGGCATTTACATCTATAAGCATTCCTACACCAATGAGGAAGTATGGGATGAATATTGCATTCCCGACAAATTCAAGCCTGTTCATCAGCGGAGATACATGGGGAATGAGCCTGTTCAGCACCAGACCGGTGAGGAATGCACCGAGGATACCTTCCATCCCCACAAACTGCATGAGTCCCGCCCCAAGGAATACCATAGCAAGAACAAATACAAACTGCATTATGTTGTCGGAGTAGTTGCGGAAGAACCTTCTTGCAATTATCGGGAAGACAAAAATTATAAATGCGGTGAGAAGGGTTACCTTTATTCCCATCATTACCCAGAACATTCCGGAGGTGTCTCCCTTGTACATGCCGCTTATTATGGCAAGCCCTATGAGGGCAAGGGTGTCAACTATGATGGTACCTCCAATTGTGATGTTTACGCTGCGGAGTCTGGAGAGACCGTAGCGGCTTATGATAGGGTAGGAGATGAGGGTATGCGAGGCGTACATGCACCCCATTAGTATGGAGGTGGTAAGGCCGAAATTGAGGAGTTTCAAACAACTCCACATGCCAATTCCAAAACGGATGGCAAATGAGAGGAGTCCGAAAATGATCCCTTTGGACTTGTTTTTCTTGAAGTCCTCCATATCCATCTCCAGACCTGCAAGGAACATTATGTAATAGAGCCCAACCTCTCCAAAAAGTTCAAAACTGCTGTCCCTCTCAAGGATGTTGAATCCGAACTCGCCAATGGCAACACCGGCAAGAATCATCCCTATGATGTGGGGGATGCGGAGCCTCTCCAGAACCATTGGAGCGAAGAGGATAATCAGAAGCACCAGGAAGAAAATCCAGGTGGGATCTGTTATGGGGAGTGTTATTGCAATATCGTGGGGCATGGTATTTGCTCAAATTTGGTTTCTGTAAAAATACAAAATATTTGAAAATTTTCTACCTTTACATCTGCTAAAATAAGGTTTGGATATGAAAAAAGCATTTGGATATATAGTTGCCGTAATTATGATGCTGGGGCTTGTTGCCTGTGAAGCAGAAGAAAACTACATAAGTGTACCATTTGAGGAGATAAACTGTGCCTGTGTCCTTAAACCGGATAAACTTACCCCTGTGGTTGTATATGATAAGGCCAGATTTGAGGAACTTTTTAGGGGGGCAGGTCCTTCTGTGGATTTTGGAAGCCAGTTTGTAATAGCAGTTTGTGGCCCTTCTACAGAGAAGAGAACAGTAATTAAGATTGTGGAGATACAGAACAAGGAACAGAACCTGTATGTAAAATATACCATTGAAACGGGAGAGGACTTGTCTTACAAGATACTTCCGCATTCTACCGTTGCAGTAGACAGGGGGTATCAGGATTGTGTAGTGGCATTTTATGATGTTACAGGGATGAAATAATTTTTGCAGGTGCTGTTGCATTTGTAAAAAATATTCCTACCTTTGCAGTCCCAATCACGGAACGCGGGCGTGGCGTAATTGGTAGCCGCGCTAGACTTAGGATCTAGTGTCTGACGACGTGGGGGTTCGAGTCCCTTCGCCCGCACAAAAAGAGCTTTAATTCTTAACTAATTAAAAGTCAAAGAGTTAGAGCTCTTTTATTTTATTGAGGTACAAGAGAGGTACAAAAAATTCGTTAAATTTCCGTACGGTTTCCGATACAAAGATAAGGTTTTTTGTATAGTTTTTCGGTATAGTCCCAAAATATCCTACTGATTTTTTACGGTGATTTCTGAATTGAATCATCTGATTTTATTATGCATAAAAGCCCGCAGCGGAATGTTGAACGTTGCGGGCTTGTCAATATAATTTGTGGAGGAAAGGACTACTCGCCTTCTACTGGTGCGTCCTCGTCGAGTCTGACCAGGGTGAGCATTTCGCCGGATTTTTCGCCGGTTTTGGTGTTCACGAAGAAGTACTTCATGAAGACCTTTGGGGCGGCGGCGTTAGGGGCGCCGTGCTTGTTGTCGAAGTCTTCTTTGATGTCGTACTCTTCGCAGACTGCTTCGAGAGGCTGGGCGATCTGGACTGCCTTTCCGTAGGCACGGGTTACACCGTTGGACTGTGGGGCGGATGCCATTATGATGAGCTTGAGGTCAGCTGCGTTGTCCGGTTCTCCTTCGAGTTCGAATGTGAACTTGGTTGGGGTGAGGGTTACGACGGCTTCGGTCGGAGCTTCAACGCCCTGGAGTGCCGGAGGGTTGGAGAGGGCTTCTCCACCGCAGAACACGATCCAGTAGTTCAGACGTGAGTAGAGGTTGGCTCCGGAGATCTTTGCTGAGGTACCGAGAACGGATTTTCCAGCCTGGGTCTGAGCCAAGGCATTCCACGCCAGGATCTGTGCGTTGGTGAGGTTCTTCCAGCTCTGTGAGAGCTGCTTGAAGATTGACTTGACAGCTGCCTGTGCAGATGTTCTGACACCGCCACCGTAGCCACGGTTACGGATGTACTTGCGACCGCGGACCTTGGCTGCGGTCACTCCTTTTGCGGAGCCTGACATCTCCTCAAAAGCGATAGAAGGAATGTACTTCATAGTTTGTTGGGTTTAAGTT
>SUYL01000047.1 GCA_015060445.1 Bacteroidales bacterium | reverse complement strand
TACCAAGCATGTTTGCTTTAGGAACGCGGCAGTTCTCGAAAATCAACTCGCAAGTAGCAGAACCTCTGATACCAAGTTTGTGCTCTTTTTTACCGATTGAGAAACCAGGAGTACCAGCCTCTACGATGAAAGTGGTAATACCTTTGTTTCCAAGAGCTTTATTAGTCATAGTAGCAACAACATAAACGTGAGCAGGACCAGCATTGGTAATGAAAATCTTGCTGCCGTTAAGGATATAGTCATCACCATCCTCTACTGCAGTTGTCTGCTGTGCAGAAGCGTCAGTACCTGCATTAGGCTCAGTTAGACCAAAAGCACCAATCCACTCGCCGCTTGCAAGTTTTGGAAGGTATTTCTGTTTCTGCTCCTCAGTACCGAACTCCCAGATAGGAGACATACACAATGAAGTGTGTGCTGAAAGGATAACACCAGTAGTAGCGCAAACGCGTGAAAGCTCTTCTACAGCGATTGAATACATGATGTGGTCACCACCGGCACCACCGTAATTTTTAGGAATGTAGATACCAAACAGACCTAGTTTAGCCATTTTCTCAACGGTCTCCATAGGGAATCTCTCAGTATCATCCACCTCTGCAGCAAGAGGTTTTACCTCTTTCTCAGCAAACTCTCTAATCATTTGCTGGAACAATTGCTGTGTTTTAGTAAGTCCGAAATTCATACTTTAGTTATTTAATTTAAGTTAACCTGTTTTAAGTTTTCAGAAATGATAAGTTTAGCCTCTGTTGCCTCCTGTACCTGCTCTACAGTGAACTCAGGATTGATCTCAGTAAGAACGATGCCCTCTGGAGTAATCTCCATAACACCCATCTCGGTAATGATCATATTCACCTGACCTGCAGCGGTAAGTGGAAGACGGCATTTTTTAAGAATCTTGTGGTTTCCTTTTGCTGTATGCTCCATAGTAAGGATAACTTTCTTGGCACCTACAAGCAAATCCATAGCGCCACCCATTCCAGGAGTCTTCTTTCCAGGAATCATCCAGTTTGCCAAGTCACCTTTCTCATCAACCTCCAGTGCGCCAAGGAAAGTTACGTTTACGTGACCACCTCTGATGATACCGAAACTTGTTGCAGAGTCAAATGAAGCAGCACCAGGCTGGTATGTGATGAAACCACCGCCTGCATTTACCCAATGCGGATCCTCAGTACCTTTCTCAGGCTCCGGACCCATACCAAGCAAACCGTTCTCAGACTGCAATGTAACATTTACACCCTCTGGCAAAAAGTTAGGGATAAGTGTAGGCAAACCAATGCCCAAGTTTACTACATCACCGTCTTTAATCTCTAGAGCTGCCCTTTTGGCGATAAATTCTCTAATTTGATTTTTGTCCATAATGTATATAAGTTAGTTTTATTTGTTTCTCTTCACAAACTCCTGAGCAACGAAAGAAGCAACGTCATCTGCATAAGTGTTTGCACCGAAACCTGCATCATAACCAAGTTCTTTTGCAAGCTCGTGGCTGATTCTAGGACCGCCGCAAACAACAATCATCTTGTCTCTCAAGCCCTCAGCCTCCATAAGTTCAATAAGTTCAGTAAGGTTCTGGATATGTACATCCTTCTGGGTAACTGTCTGTGAAACAAGGATTGCATCTGCCTTAAGTTCAATTGCCTTTGCAAGGAACTCCTCATTAGGAACCTGGCTTCCAAGGTTGTACGCCTCCACCATGTCATACCTCTCAAGACCATAGTGACCTGCATAACCTTTCATGTTCATAATGGCATCAATACCTACAGTATGTGCGTCGGTACCTGTACTTGCACCTACAAGAACAAGTTTCCTTCCAATGTTCTCCTTAATGTAGTCATCACACTCATGCATATCCATAGTGTTGCTCTCTACCTTAGGAACATAGATGTTTGAATAATCTACTGTATGTGTAAGGTTACCGTAGCAGTTGAAGAATGTAAAGCCAGGAGTAAGCTCTTTAGCAAATGCTACAAGAGGATTCTCAAATCCCATCTTCTTCATAAGAAGTTTTGCAGCCTCCTCAGCCTCAGCACCGTTAGGAACAGGAAGAGTGAAACTTACCTGTACCTTACCGTCATTCATTGTATCACCGTATGGTTTTACTTTTGCCAAATCTAGAGTCTGGTCAAAATCTTTTGCCGACATTGAATATAGTCCACCAGCCATAATTATTTTCTCCCTTTCATTAAGTTAATAAATGGATTCATATAGTTGGCACCCTTCTCAACAACGCCGTCCAAACCTTTACCACCAACTCTACTTCTCTTCACATCACCGAAAATACCTTTCTCCAAAGCATTGAACAATCCCTCAGAAGTCATCTGCTCAAGAAGTGCAATTGCGCTGTCAAGAACCTCTTTAGCCCTGTTTCTGATGATACCGCCCTCTTTGAACTCCATCTCTTCTCCAATGCTCTTCATATTGTTGAAGATATATTTTGCATTCTCAATAGACAAGAAACGGTCGCTCATGAATGGAGTATGGATAGCCTCAGTAGGCATACCAAGCAACTGAAGACCCTGATTTGTCCATATACCAATCATATTGAACAATGCATCCTGAAGATGACCCCTGAAAATGTTACCGGTCATGAATTTTGTAGGAGGCATATATTTAAGCGGTGCTTTAGGGAAGATTTCTCTTGCCATCTGAGCCTGTGCCAACTCATAAAGGAAACCGTTCTCCAACATAGGATCCATCTCAAATGCGTGGCCAAGACCCATCTGCTCCTCAGGAAGACCTGCCAATAGAGCCAACTGCTCGTTGATAAGGTCAGAAGCAAGAACTGTATGCGCAGCCTCCACAGCATCAGCAGTTGTAAGGTAGTTGTCCTCACCTGTGTTGATGATAACACCTGCAAAACCATTGATTACTCTCGACATGAACTGGTCAATAAGTGTTCTCTGCATGTTGATGTCGCGGAAGAGGATACCGTAAAGGGCATCATTCAACATAACATCCAATCCCTCGAATGCACCCATGATTGCAATCTCAGGCATACACAAACCAGAACAGTAGTTACATACTCTAATGTATCTGCCAAGTTCCTCACCAACCTTGTCCATTGCCTCACGCATAATCTTGAAGTTGGCCTGGGTAGCATAAGTACCGCCGAATCCCTCAGTTGTAACACCGTAAGGAACATAGTCCAACAAACTCTGTCCGGTTGTACGGATAACGGCAATGATATCAGCACCCTGTCTTGCAGCAGCCTCTGCCTGAACAACATCCTCATAGATGTTACCGGTAGCAACAATTACATACAAGTAAGGTTTTGGACCCTCACCTATTGTATTCAGGTAGTTCTCCCTTCTCTCTCTTCTTGCTCTTATCTTGGCAATGCTGGCATCAATAACCGGCTGAAGTACAGCCTCAATGGCAGCCTTGTCTGCAACCTCAATTTTGGTCAAATCCAAATTGCCTGCAGCAACTTTCTCTGCTACTTCCTGAGGATTCAGGCCAGTATTCACCATTGCATTGGCAATATAGAACAATACGCCCTCACCAAGGACACCTTTAGATTTAAGGTCATCTACAACCACGTTTGGAAGCGGAACCTGATTTTCATCAACTCCGTCAATTCCCATAAGTCTGCACAATGTACGCTCTACAGCTACAGTTGTCTTAGACTCAACAAAGGCTTGAACCTCATTGGCAATCTCCTTGGCCAACGACTTGGCATGTTCAACCTTTTTAAAATCCAATCCTAATTTACTCTGCATATAATTGTATGTTAGTTATTTAAGTTTCTTTTAGTACATTCAATCCACTGAGGATCAATACCAAGGCTCTCTGCAATTGCAATAGCCTCATGAGGCACATCACCACAATGGGTAACTTCAAGTGTATAATCCATCACACCACTCCTCAAACCTTTCACTCTATATCTTTTAACCTTGTCATTCAATATATTGTAGTGGGTAGTAAGTACAAATCCACCCTTTATATTCCCGACAACTTCAAGGAGTCCTTCAACTAAGGCAGTCCCTTCAACAGGATTAGTGGTCCTGGCAGGTTCATCCACAAGGGCAAGGATATTTCTTCCCTCTCTGATTTTCCTTATCACAGCATCAATTGCCAGAATCTCACCTGCAAAAGAAGAGACCCCTTTTACAATGCTTTGCTCATCGCCAATACACAATGAAACCTCTTCCACAAGGCTTACGCAACAGTCGTGCGCTGCAACTCCAAAACCGAACTGAGCCAGCAACTGATTGAGGGCCAAACATTTTAGTACAACACTCTTTCCTCCCATATTGGCCCCAATTATAGTAACAGGCTCTCCCTCAAAACAAATATCAACCGGCATATATTCCTTTCCCTGCTCACTAAGAAGAGCCTTTACTGCCGGATTGAACATTCCGTTATAGAAAGTTTCACCCTCCTCCACAACTACCGGGAAACACAACCCCAACTTCTTCATCTGTCCGGCCTTTGCAATTAGAATATCCAAAAAAGAGAGATTTCTCAATGCCAACTGCAAATCGCCTGCATAACCTTTCAGTTTTCCCGACAATTCTCCCCTTATCTCAAGTTCAAGGTCTGCATTTTCCTGCAACAATACAGCAAGTTCAGCCCTCTTATCATCCGGAAGTTCCTCCCCATCCCCCTGAAGTGCCCTCATCCTCTTTCTTACATCCCTCAATTTTTCTGAATAAGAATCATATACATAAAAAGAAGGAATCTTAAGATTGTCGGGATCAAGAATCTCAACAACTTTTTCCAGATGAGGCAATCCCACTGCAATAATCTTCTGTTCTTCCAATAAATCAAGGACCTCCCCTGAAACAATTGCCAGATACTTAACCTCAAAGAACTCTATATCATCCAAAACGGCACCCTGTTCCAATCTGCCCAAAGTATTGTGTATATCTTTCAGGCACATCAGTTTGAGCGCTATTTTTGAACAATCCTTGTCATAAATCTCATTAAGTCTGCGGTAATGAAAATCCAACTCCCTCTTTGTCTGCATCATAACAGACTCCAAAAGCATTTTCCTGCCACATGGAGACATCAGATCCAATGTCTCATACATATACCTTAACCCACAATCTATGTCAAGCGCAGACTTAAATGTCATAATTGTTTTTAACTATATCATAAACCGGAAGCCCAAGGGCATCCTGTAATTTTTCACACAAAATATCACTGTCCAGAACATAGCCGTTCGGAGCAGTTGGGTTCACACACACAGCAACAAGTTTGCTTTTCTGCAGAACCTTTATCTTTCCACCTCTTGCACAAAAGATTCTGTAGGCCTGTTCACCAACAAAAATCTTTGTAAAATCCTTCACCACAAGGGTCACCTCCTTCACATTCCTGGAATCTGCAACCAGATTCAGCAGTTTGTCTGTAAGTGCCCCAACAGTATAAATCAACTTCATACCCGCAGTAATATCCGTCTTCAACGAACTTAGAGCCAAAGCCGAAGTCAATTTAAAATCTATTATATTCCCCTCATAATCAACGCCCCACACTCCACTTTCAATATCGCACAAGGCATCTCTGCTCCCATCATCCAATTTTGGAAGCCCTATCATCTCAACCACAAATTTTGTCTTCTGCACCAATGTATTGATGTTTGAAGAAAAGGCCGCACCCGTAGAAAGCACCATAGCCTTGCTGATTGCCGGAGAAGCGGAACTCAACCTTGAAATTGCACCATCTATAATGGTAAGGTCTATCCCAAACTTCTGGACACCTGCAACCCATCTTCTCAACGATACTCCCGACGAAGGTCCGGAAATTAGCGCCTTCCCCCCTACAGATACCTTTGCTGTAACAATCCTGCCCAAAGAACTTCTCTCATCTGTAATCTCAACCAGTTCACTCACAAGTCTTCTCTCCTTGTAGTGCGCCTCAGCAGTTGAAAAATACATCCCTTCCCTCAAGAATATCTCAGGTTTTCTGGTTGAAGTAACCTGATCCTTATTCTCTCCATCTATACCTATAGAGGTTACCGCCACTTTCATCTGGTGCAGCGGTAACCTGTACAGGATATAGTTCAAACACTCTGTCTTGCCCACATTCTTCTCCAAGCCCACAATGGACAAACTGTCATACTTGAGGATCTCGTTTATGAAAGGCATAGACAGAATATTTTTACATGCTATTTCTTAGATCTCTCCTTTCTGCTCAATACAGATGGCTCAATTGCCATGCCTCTGCCCTCAAGCAATGAAGAAACACCCTCAATAGACTTGCTCTTGTTAGCCTGACAATACTGGCAGTTGCACTCGTTCTTGTAATCTGTAGGCTCAGTGTAAGTAGTGATAACACCCTCAAAGTTCCTGAGAACCACTTTACCAGGAGCCTGTGAGATAACATACTGAGGCATAACAGGAGTCTTACCGCCTCCACCAGGAGCATCAACTACAAATGTAGGAACTGCATAACCTGAAGTATGGCCTCTCAAGCCCTCAATAATCTCAATACCTTTAGATACTGGAGTACGGAAGTGCTCAATACCCATTGAAAGGTCACACTGGTAGATGTAGTAAGGTCTAACCCTCATCTTAACCAACTCATGCATAAGTTTCTTCATAGTGTTTACGCAATCGTTCACACCTCTTAGAAGAACTGTCTGGTTACCAAGAGGAATACCTGCGTTAGCAAGTTTTGCACAAGCCTCGGCAGCCTCTTTTGTAACCTCCTGTGGATGGTTGAAGTGAGTATTCAACCATACTGGATGATACTTCTTAAGCATGTTTACAAGGTCATCAGTAATACGCTGAGGACAAACAACTGGAGTTCTTGAACCAATACGTACAATCTCAACGTGAGGAATCTGCCTCAAACGTGAAATGATGTACTCAAGTCTCTCGTCGCTTACCATAAGAGCGTCACCACCTGAAAGAAGCACGTCTCTAACCTGTGGAGTCTTTGCAATATACTCAATTGCCCTGTCAATTCTCTCAATTGCGCTCTCACCATCCTTCTGGCCAGCAAAACGTCTTCTTGTACAGTGACGGCAGTACATAGAGCACATGTCGGTGATAAGGAGAAGAACGCGGTCTGGATACCTGTGGGTCAAACCTGGAACTGGAGAATCCTCATCCTCATGTAGAGGGTCCAACAGGTCAGCAGGAGACTGGTAAGTCTCTTTACCTGTAGGAACAGCCTGTTTTCTTACAGGACACTCAGGGTTATTAGGGTCAATCAAACTTACATAGTAAGGAGTGATAGCCATTCTCAAAGTCTGAAGAGTCTTCTTAACACCCTCTTCCTCCTCTGGAGTAAGAGAAACGTATTTCTTCAAATCCTCAAGAGTCTCAATTCTATTTTTTACTTGCCATTTCCAATCGTTCCACTGCTCATCGGTAACATTTGGAAACAACTCAAATCTTCTTGATGCCATATCAGTATGTTAAATGGTTTTAAAATTAAGCGTAAAGTTCAGTAAAGATTTTTCTCAAAGCCTCACACTCTCTCAACTCCTGAAGGGTAAACTCTGCGTGACCTTTGGTATAACCGTTACCAATAATCATATTAACGTCTGAGCCAATACCCTCTGCACCTAGAGCAGCCTTAGTAAAGCTTGTAGCCATAGAGAAGAAGTATACAACACCGTCATCCTTTGTACAAAGAACTGCTGTCATCTCCTGATCTGGAACGTTTACACAGTTGATGGTAACATCAGCCATCTTACCGCCGGTAAGTTTTGAAACAAGCTCATTAACCTGAACTGGAGTCATACCGCCAATGCTCTCTACAACGTCACAGAATCCAAGATCCTTGATACGCTGAGTACTTCTCTGTGAGTTGGTCAAACCAATAACTTTACCTGTTACACCTACACGTTTCTTAGCCTCGTAGCAGCAAAGCATACCTGATTTTCCACCAGCACCAAGAATAACTACGTTCTGGCCATACTGGCAAAGTTTTGCAGTCTGTGCTGGAGCACCAGCAACGTCAAGGGCAGACAATGCAAGTTTCTCAGGAAGGTCAGCAGGAATCTTGGCATAAATACCGCTCTCAAACAAGATAGCCTTACCTTTAATGTCAACCTGGTCTACATCTGCACGGATCTCAAGAATCTCATCAATTCTAAGTGGAGTAAGTGACAAAGAAACCAATGTTGCAATGCGGTCACCCTCCTGAAGGTCAATCTTACCTTTAAGGGCATCACCAATTTTCTCAACTTTACCAAGAAGCATACCACCTGAACCGGTACGGCGGTTACGGTGTTTGCCCTGCAACTCAACGTTAAGGAAAATCTCTTTCTTAACCTCCTCAAGTATCTGAGCCTCAGTAGCACCCTCACCTGCCTGCTGTTTAGCATAGTTGTGGATATCTGTAAAAGAAGCTGAATCAATATTAAGTGTCTGAACGTCAATCAAGATCTCGTTATCGTAGATCTCGTCCATATTGTTGTCAATTTTGTTGGCTGGCTGTGGAAGAACGCCAACTGGCTCAATTACGCGGTGTACACCGTATTTATTACCTTTTTTCATTTTTATTGTATTTTAAACTGTTTATTTCCTTGGTTTCAAACCCAAAATTTCGCGGGCCTCAGCAGAAGTTGCTACCTCCCTGCCCAACTCTTTTGCCATACGTACTACTTTGGCAACCATCTCGCCGTTTGATTTTGCAAGCACACCTTTCTCAATATAGATGCTGTCCTCAAAACCAACCCTTACGTTACCGCCCATTGCAATTGCAGCAGCAGCAAGGTTGAACTGATGTCTTCCAATACCGGTAGCAGTCCAAGTTGAACCGGCAGGAATTGCATTAACCAACCAGCAAAGGTTCTGTACTGTTGCAGGAGTACATCCTGGAACACCAAGTACAAAGTTGAACTGCATAGGAGCACCTGGAACCTGGCCTTTCTTTGCCATATTGAGGATTGTGTCAAGGTGACCCATCTCAAAGCACTCGTACTCTGGTTTGATATCGTTTTCAAGCATTCTCTTGCCGAATGCCCTCATGATAGGCATTGTATTCTCGAATACATCGTCTCCGAAGTTACATGTACCGCAATCCAATGTTGCCATTTCAGGGAACAGTTCAGTAGGCTGAAGACGCTCCTCTGCCGACATGCCCACAGCACCTCCTGTAGAAGGGATAAGGATCACATCAGGACACTCCTTGTAAATTGCATCAATGCACTCTTTGAAACGTGCTTTGCTCTGTGTAGGAGTACCGTCGTCCTCCCTAACATGCAGGTGAACAATTGCTGCACCCGCTTCAACTGCTGATTTAGCCTCCCTTACAATCTCCTCTACTGTATAAGGAACTGCAGGGTTCTGCTCTTTGGTAACCTCAGCACCGCAAATTGCGGCTGTTATAATAAGTTTAGCCATATTCAGTTGTTATTTTTTATTTCTCTGGCATTTTACAGGAACTACGCAAGTACCGCTTGCTTTACATACAAGGATTGGCTCCTCAAGAACGTCAGCAGCAGAATCAGAAATGTCCGGACGAGGTACAATAACTTTCTTTGCCTCAAAAACCATTTTTCTTGAAGAATTACCTGCAGAAACAATCTCTCCGGTAGCCTCAATATAGTCACCTGCATATACAGGAGCCATGAACTCTACATTGTCATAAGCCTTAAACAACCCCTCGTCACCGTCGTTGATGATAAGAAGTTCAGTAGCAACGTCACCGAAAAGGTTCAACATTCTTGCGCCGTCAACAAGATTTCCACCATAATGAGCATCATGACAACTCATTCTAACTCTGATCAAAGCTTTCTTAGTCATAGTGATAGTATTTTAAATGTTTATTTTGAGTAAATATAGTCAACAAAAATTGCAGGGGTATGAACCTGCTCAGGAGCAATCTCACCTGTTTTTACAACTTTCTCAGCCTCTACAATCACAACATCAGCTGCTGTAGCCATAAGAGGATTGAAGTTCTGGGTTGTACCAACATATACAAGATTACCGTCCTCATCAGACAATGT
Source organism: Bacteroidales bacterium (assembly GCA_015060445.1). Taxonomy (GTDB): domain Bacteria; phylum Bacteroidota; class Bacteroidia; order Bacteroidales; family UBA932; genus Egerieousia. The sequence continues at coordinate 10,092 of SUYL01000047.1, read as the reverse complement.
AGCACCCAAAAGTGCAATATCAGCCTTCAAAGGTTTCTCAAGAAGATACTCTTTGCCGTCAACAACAACAGTCTGTTTTCCTTCAGCAACAACTGTACCCATACCGGTAGTGGTAAGAACACCGCCCAAACCTGCACCTGCAGCCCTTACCCTCTCAGCCAAGGTACCTTGAGGACTGAACTCTATCTCCAACTCGCCTGAGTTCATCTGCTCACTGGTATTAGGGTTTGTACCAATGTGTGAAACAATAACTTTTTTAACCTGTTTGTTAGTAATAAGTTTTCCATGGGCAACGTCAGCGAAAGCGGTATCGTTACAGATAAGTGTAAGATTCTTTACGCCACTTTTTGCCAATTCGTCAAGAATTGCTATTGGACTTCCGGCAGCCAAGAAACCGCCAACCATTACTGTCATGCCGTCCTTTACTTTAGAAACGGCATCCTGCAAAGAAATTCTTTTGTTCATTATATTTTTAATTAAAAATTTTGTCAAAAAAGCATTTCTGCCATGCTACATTAATCAGCAAGGCAAAATTAGGTAAATAAAATGTGATTTCAAATAACAAACGTGTTATAAATTTAACAATTTTTGAAATTTAAATTTAAATAATTGGAGGAATGTTAGTACATTTGTATTGAACAAAGGGTCATTTTACATTTAAAACACTATAACCATGTTGATTACCAATCTTCTTCAAGCACAGACAATGCCTGCAGACTCATTAAAGGAGCCTGCTGCAGTCCTTGACCAGACAATAAGGACAATCATACAGACACCTGTAGACCAACTTATATCCACAGGCCTTGAACATGGCGTAAAATTCGGTCTTAAGATACTGGCTGCAATACTCATCTACATCATTGGAGCCTGGCTCATAAAAAAGATCAAGAGAATCATCCGCAGAATTTGCGAAAGGAGGAGTCTGGATGCATCCCTCACCTCGTTCCTGCTCAGTTTCACAAGCATATCACTCTCCATACTCCTGATAGTAACCACAATCAGCGTACTTGGAGTTGACACCACATCATTTGTGGCACTTCTTGCAGGTTCCGGTGTTGCAATAGGTATGGCATTGAGCGGCACACTCCAGAACTTCTCAGGCGGAATAATGATACTTGTATTCAAGCCTTTCAAAGTTGGTGACTACATTGAGGCACAGGGATACAGCGGAACTGTAACAGCAATTGAGATTACATCAACCCATATCAATACTCCCGACAACAAGAAGATCATACTTCCTAACGGAGCATTGTCAAACGGCACAATAAACAACTACTCCACAACCGGAATAAGAAGGTGCAACTGGGACATGTCAATTCCTTACGGCACAGACCTGGAAAAGGCAAAAAGCACTGGTCTTGCAATAATAAGGGCACACAAGGCTGTCGTGAACGACCCTGCCGAGCCTCATGTATATCTCACAGAATTCGGTACAGGATATGTAACCCTATCTTTCAGATGCTGGGTTAAAGTTGATGACTACTGGGACCTTTTCTTTGATATCAACGAACAGATATACAATGAATTCCCTAAGAACGGGCTGTATGCTCCTGTTCCAAAGATGGATATAACCGTAAAAAATTCGTAAATTATCATATACACTATGGAATACACAAAACTAATTGTAGAGAAACAAGATGCCGTGTGCATTGTAAAAATCAACAATCCACAGGCTATGAATGCATTGAACTCAACCGTACTGAGCGAGTTGAATGCAGCATTCACTGAAATTGAAAAAGACAAGGAGGTAAAGGCTGTAATAATCACAGGAGAGGGGCGTGCATTTGTTGCAGGTGCAGACATCTCGCAAATGAGCACCATGAGTGCCGCAGAAGGAAAGGCATTCGGGGAGCAGGGTGCTGCCGTATTCAGAAAGATTGAAAAACTTCCAATCCCTGTAATTGCTGCCGTAAACGGTTTTGCGTTGGGCGGAGGATGTGAACTTGCAATGGCATGTGACATAAGAATTGCCTCTGTAAAGGCAAAATTCGGCCAGCCTGAGGTTGGTTTGGGGATCACTCCAGGATTCTCGGGTACCCAAAGACTTCCAAGAATTGTCGGGATGGGTATAGCAAAAGAACTCATTTACACTGCAGACATCATTGATGCAGCAGAGGCATACAGAATTGGCCTTGTAAACAAACTTGCAGAGCCTGAAACACTTATGGAAGAGGCTTTGAAGATGGCAAACAAAATTGCATCAAAAGCCCCTATAGCAGTAAGATACAGCAAAGAGGCAATAAATACTGGTATCCAGACAGATATGGATTCAGCAATTGCCATTGAGGCAAACCTTTTCGGACTGTGCTTTGCAAGCGAAGACCAGAAAGAGGGAATGGCAGCATTCCTCAAGAAAGAGGCTCCACAATTCAAAAACAGATAACAAGCCCCACATTCCAGGGACACAAATAAAAAATATATAATTTTAAAAATTTAAAGAACTATGAAAGTAGCAGTAGTAGGTAACGGAACAATGGGTAACGGTATTGCCCAGACATTTGCAGTAGCAGGCCACGATGTAATCATCAAAGGCCGTTCAGACGCTTCATTGGCAAAAGCTCACGCTTCAATTGAGAAAAGCCTTGCAAAAATGGTAGAGAAAGGCAAAATGGAGGCTGCAGACAGAGATGCAACATTGGCAAGAATCAAAGATACAAAAGTATACGAGGATCTTGCAGATGTAGATCTAGTAGTAGAGGTTGTTGCTGAAGATATGGCAATCAAAGAGGAGATTTTCAAGACTTTGGACCAGATCTGCAAACCGGAGGCAATTTTGGCAACCAACACATCATCATTGTCAATCACTCAGGTTGCTTCTTACACAAACCGTCCTGAGAGAGTTATTGGAATGCACTTCTTCAACCCGGTTCCAATGATGAAACTTGTAGAGGTTATCAAAGGCCAGTTGACTTCAGACGAGGTACACGCTTCAATCGTTGAACTTTCAAAACAGATTGGCAAAACTCCTGTAACTGTAAACGAGGCTCCTGGTTTTGTTGTAAACAGAATCCTTATCCCTATGGTAAACGAGGGTATCGGTATTTTGGCTGACGGCGTAGCAACAAAAGAGGAGATTGACGAGGCTATGAAACTTGGTGCAAACCACCCTATGGGTCCATTGGCATTGGCTGACCTTATTGGTTTGGACGTATGTCTTGCAATCATGGAGGTTCTTTACAATGAGTTCGGTGACAGCAAATACAGACCTCATCCACTTCTTAGAAAGATGGTTAGGGCAAAATTGCTCGGCAGAAAGACTGGTGTTGGTTTCTACGACTACAGAAAATAAGACAACACTAAACAAGTTATACAAACATGGGGCCGGCTTATCCGGCCCCATTTGTTTCCCGACAGGCCACTCCCAGTTCACCTCACCCGGGTAACAAATCTTCCCCAGAACGTTCCCCAAACGCAGAAATACACCACCCGAGGAACAAATCCGCCCCAGAACGTTCCCCAACCGCAGAAATAGCAGAAAAATGAGGGAAATTCTGTTTACTTGAGCCCGCAGTAACTTACAACAGGATTTGCATAGATTGAAAGGAAAATATGCTCCAACTCTGCCTTGTCTGCATCCATATCCACAAGTTTGTTCTCCATGTAGGTTCTGAAAGCCTCCTTCTCCTCCACTGAATACATAGATGCATATTCATTGGCAGAATTGAGGATATCGTATGCAATATAATTGTTCTTCCAGAGTTTGTACTCAGAAATGATCTTGCGGTCCATTGCAAGGCCCAGAGCCTTGAAACGCTCGTTCTTGTCCAAACATGCTGCAGAATTGATTTCATCAGCCGTAAGAGGCTCATTGAAAGAGATATGGATATTACCCTTGAATTGCATTATACCGGTAAGAATGCTCTTGAGGTCCTCCCCTTCTGCCTTCACATATTTCTGTCTGCGGCCTATATACATCTCCATAGCCTTAAAGATGTCGCATGGCTCGTATTCATAAGATATTGAAGTTGGCATAATGCTCAACTCAGTGAAATCTTTCACAAAATCACCGCTTCCACTCATGTCAAACATCTTGAGAAGGCCCTGTTCTGTAACATCTATACCGTCTTTTGTCCTTCCGTTTCTCTGGGCAATCCAAACAGAACTTATCTGGTTAGCCACATTATGCCTGATGTATTCAGACAGTATCTTTGATGTGGTATAAACCTCCCTCGGATTGGAACTTCTAATTACCTTAATCATTTTGTTGGATCTTGTAATATCCTCAATGAATGAAGATGTAATAAGATTGTCCCCAACCGCAATCTCGGTAGTATCAACATTATGTTTATAGAGTATAAGTTGTATTATAGCAGAATCAAGGACAATGTCCCTGTGATTGGAAACAATAAGATGTCTCTTGCCTCCTTCAAAATGCTCAAGACCTGTAAAGGTTACCTCCTTGGCTGTCCCGGCAAGTATCCTGCTTACAATCTGGGACATAACCTTTACCTGAAAATCCTCCTTGGTGTGGCATGAGAGGAGAAGTTGCCTGAAAACATCCTCATCCTGCCCAGGGAAAATATATTGGGCCACATTGGAGAAGAGAGGGTTTGCAACAATCCTTTCCAACGCCGGATGCACTTCCGTATCATTATAAGGCCTTATATCGTCAAATCTTGAAAAATCCATAATGTATAGTGTAGGTGTAGTTTTGTGCAAATTTAGACAAAAAAAATGAAACAATCAATTTAAAGGATACTCCTCTTCATGCAGTAATACTGCGAGATTATGAGGGAGAGATAAATAACTGCCATGAACATAAGACCACCTATGAACCCTATTGTAAGGGCCACATATAGCAGATACATGAAATAAAGAGCCACAAATGCGGCAACGGTGCATGAGACCAGATAAAGCCACTTGAAATTCCTGGCAATGCTGAAAAACAAAGCAATGGTGGCGAATGCAAACGGAACAAAGAAGAAGAAATTCTCGCCACAGAAAAACAGCAGCAAAGCACATATTGCGCCAAGGAGCATCTGTGATGCCAACAGGAGGTTCCATGCGTACAGTTTGTACCTCCTCTCCTGAAGCCTTGAAAACACAAGTATCCACACCGCAAATACAAGCACGAATGCCAATGCCATTTTATTGTCATACGGCACATACCTGAGGTCTGTAAGTTCAACCGGCAATCCTGTATGTAAAGCACTTATATAGGCGGCAGCCGTACCTGAGGCCAAAGCCACAAACGCAAACAGCACAACATGCACCAAAGCCCTCAAAATCCCCTTAAGGGGAACCATCTTGTACTTCACATAGATGAAGCATACAAATATGAAGAAAAGGTAAAAAAGAGTATTGAGCACCGCATATCCACCCTTTGAAAAAGCAAAGAGGCCAAGCACAGGCAACGCAAAGAAAACTGTATCATCCTCCCCTTTCAGGGCATCAGCCCCGGAATACTCCTTATTTGTAAGATACTCCCTCACTACAGGTGCCAACTGGTCTCCATAATGCTGCAACGACTCAAGGGAAATGTTGGAATAATTGTCCAGATTGGTATGATAGTAATGAAGATTGTCAATTACCGCAAAATTCAAACCGGGGATGGAATCCTTTACAACAGAAAAATCCGTATCATTTGGAAGGAATCTGTACACCATGGAAGTCAATGAGAATCCCGACGGATTATTGGCATGGGCATACAACTCCATAAGTTTTTCGTTACCGGGAGAAGTTTCAAAAAGAAGGGCAGGCCCCTTTACTCCCCTTGCTTCAACATTAATCACAAAATTCACCCCTTCAAAAACCTCGGGATTCTCCGCAAAAGCGCTGCGCATACCGTCGAGATTATGCTCTTCAGCATCGGTAAAGAGTACTTTTACCCCCTGATACCACTCACTCCTGTACACAAGAGCCAGGTTTGCAAGTTCCAGAATTGTTCCAACCCCATACCCGTCATCGGCAGCACCGTATGAAAAGACCGTATCCCTCCCCACAATCTGCCTGTAGCGGGAATCGTAATGGGCAACCAGAAGGAGATAACTTACAGTAAAGTCTCCCCTGTCGGGAAGAATACCATGCTCAGGTTCAAATTTGGAATAAATATTTGCATAAGAAAATTTGCCACCTATTTTGCTTGGAATTGTATCATATTCAATTATTTGGGTATCACCACCCATCTGCTGCAACCTATGAAAAAGAAATTCTGCCAGAACTTTTCTCTCTTTTGTGTGTTGTATAGAGTGTGGTTCCTTACTGATGACCCTGATATCGTCAGAAACCCTATATGCAGAGAATTCCTGAGAATTCCTGTCATTTATTCTGTATCGGGGGAAGAGACCAAAGGCTACCACTGCCGCAAGAGCCATACAGATGTAAAATGCCAATGTCTTGTATAGATTTCTGACTGTCATAGGAACATAATTACATTACATTCAGTAATTTTACATTACAAAGATAATAAAATTAAATGACTGTAATCTGACAATGTATAAAACTGCATCTCCATACATAAAGGAACTCCTTAAAGGGGAGATAAAATGGAATCCTTTCAGCGAAGCCACACTCAAGAGGGCCATAAGGGATGACAAGATGATATTTGTGCACATAGGCAACATTTCAGACATTGAAAAAAGGAATGCCTCATACGCACTCTTTTCAAATCCGGAAGTAATAGAGACCATAAACCGCAACTTCATTGCAGTAGCCCTTGATACAGAGGATGTTCCGGAAGCACATCTTATTGGAATGGACCTTCTTCTTATAAACGAGCAGAAGATATCCAACCATATAAACATATTCTCACTGCCAGGAATAAAGCCTGTAATCTCATTCTCAAGCCTTGATGCAGGTGATTTCATGCATATTGCCAGAAACCTTACAGAATCATTCAAAAACCAGAGAGGCAAACTGGAACTTGCCGCCGAATACCTTACAGAGAGGCTTAAATCATCCAGTATAGTTACCCACAAGGAGCCTAAAAAAAAGATCTCGGCAAAACTGCTCCATGCATACATAAGAAGTTGGTCTACAAGATTCTTGGACAAAGAGACCAAAATGAGCCGCAGTCCTTACTCCATAACTACCAGAAACCTCACATTTATCCTTGAATATGCACATGAATACAGCATTGCGGAGTATTTGGAATACATTGAGGAGACTCTGCAACATGTGTATTATTCTCCACAATTTGACCCTATAGACGGCGGAGTATTCAGCCAGGCAGAGGACTATACCTTCAAACAACCTTACTACGAAAAAAGTCTCTACGAAAACGCCAATGCCGTCATACTGTTTGCCAGCGCATACAAATACTTTAAGAAAAGGATATACAAAGAGGCCGCACAAAGGATAACACACTTCCTTCAGAGCAGGATGAACCTTAACGGGAAAGGGTATGCAACATATCTTACTCTAAGCAAAACAGCCTCAGAATCCAAATATTACAAATATTCACTTAAAGAATTGAAGAAAGTATTCCCCGACAGATGGAAGAGCATTGCCGCAGCATTGGGAATGGATAATAAAAGGGGGGAAAATGAGTACCAGACAATATCAAATACCAGGAAATATTGGGAAATAACCTATGAAGAACTTGATATCCTTAAGAAAATACGGGATTCCAGAAGCAGTGAGATAATATACGACAAGAGAGTGATGACCGGTTACAACTGTAAAACTGCCACAGCCTTCTGCTACATGGCAAAAATATCTCCCAAAGGGGAAAAAGAGGAGTATCTTGGGTTGGCAAGGGAGATTATGGAGAACATTCTGCAAAGGCAGAAAAACAGCAGCATCAAGTTATATAAATACATTACATCATCTAATGTAGAGTACTCTAATTCAGACTTGTATGATTATGCCCTATTTCTCAACTCAATTCTCAACTATTACATATTGACCAAGGATGAAAAATACATATCACTGGCAAAGACATATACAGCATACATCATATTCAACCATTACCAGCCGGCTAAGGGAATGTTCAGCAAAACAGCCCGATATGAATCCAAAATACCGGTAAAAAGGGCCCCTGTAATAGATTACAATACATTCTCTTCAAACGCAATAATGGCAGACAACCTGTTGTTGCTATACAAAATTACAGGAGGGAACGAAGTATACCTGAAAGCATTCAAGCAACAGATATATAACATTGAGCCACAACTGATTGGAAGTGGTCCGTTTATGTCCAGTTGGGGAATGCAGGTACTCTATTACCTCTCAGGGCACACCACATTAGAGACGGAATAAAAGGGAACTGTCTCCATAACTGAGAAACCGGAACCCGTTGTCAAGTGCATAATTGTAAACATCTTTCCATGAATCTCCCCCTATAAAGGCAGAAATCAGCAGCAAAAGGGTACTCTGAGGCTGATGGAAATTGGTTACAAGCATGTCCACAACCCTGAATTTATATGAAGGGACTATGATTATGCCTGTTCTGGCCACAAGTTTGTCCATATTGTTGCTTTGCAAATAGGAAACAATTGCCCCTATAGCCTCCTTCATGGTGTATACATACTCCTTACGGTATGGCTCCCACTGCTCTACCGGGCCAGGCCTGCCGTTCTCAATACATTGTACACCAATAAAATAGAGAGATTCCAGGGTTCTGGTAGATGTAGTTCCCACAGCAACAACCTTCTGCCCATCCTTCAAAGAACAGAGTTTCTCCAGAAATGCAAGCGACACCTCAAAAGGCTCTGTATGCATCTTGTGGTCCGCAATATACTCACTTTTAACAGGGACAAATGTACCGGCGCCAACATGCAGACATACATTCTCTTTCTCAATACATTTATTTTCAAGTGCTTCAAACACTTCTCCTGTAAAATGGAGCCCCGCTGTAGGGGCTGCTACAGATCCTTTGATTTTAGCGTAAAGTGTCTGGTACCTCTCATAATCAAGTGCTTCCGTATCCCTGTTCAGATATGGAGGAATAGGTATTCTGCCACAAATGTCAAGCACTTCGGAGAATGATGCACCTCCATCCCATATGAACTTTACAATTGAACCGTTATTTTGACCTTTGGAGATCAGTTCAGCCCTTAAATTGAGTTTTGAAGCCTCTGAATCTGCATTATCACACATGAGATAAACCTCTCCAGATTTCCATTTTCTGGCATTTCCTATCACTACATTCCAACTGCAGCATCCAGAAGAGGCAAAAGAGACCGCATAATCACTGGGATTGACAGGTTCAAGACAGAAAATTTCAATTAACGCACCTGTTTCCTTCCTGAAAAACAATCTTGCCGGTACAACCTTGGTATTATTGAACACCATAAGTGAACCTTGAGGTATAAAGGAGGGGAGTGTGCGGAAAATGCTCTCCTTTATTTCACCTTTATTATATATAAGCAACTTTGAAGAATCCCTTTTCTCCAAAGGATATTTGGCTATCCTCTCCTGAGGTAAATTATAGGAATAATCCTGAATCTTAATTTTAGGCTCCACAATCAATTATTTTGTGCAAAGGTATATAAATGTACCTCAAACAAAAAATAATTGAAATTTGAGTTTTTGTTTACTTTTGTAAATTACATTTATAAACCGAGATACAATATTATTGTAAACATCACAACATCGCCCGCACAGCCTATATAATTTTGTAAAATCCCTCTTATAACAGAAAATTATTCTATCTGATTGTAATTTTTATTACCTTATATATCAGCAACTTACGATATTTATTTAAAGTTTTGTTTAAATAAATAGAAGCCCTTTTGAGGCCATATTCGGGAAAAACCCGTTATAAGGGCTGTGTTTTACAATTTTATTATGCTTATTTTCAGTGTTTTATATAGTATTACATATTGCAATGGTTTAGGTAGATGTATAGAGTAGCGAATCCGTGTGACAGGTACTTGTAGGTTACTTTTGTAATTTAATGTCACAAAAGTAACTTTGCTGCAACTATTGCTATTTGTAAAAATAATTGCTTACATTTGTACCAATCAAGTTTTACATTTATGAATAACCGTTTACAGCAATTTTTGGAGCTCGAAAACCTCACTCCGGCAAAACTTGCAGACACTATTGGAGTGCAGCGTTCAGGACTCTCCCATATTTTGTCGGGAAGAAACAAACCGAGTTATGAATTCATAACCCGGCTCCTTGCAAAATTTCCCCATATAAATTCTG
>SUYL01000046.1 GCA_015060445.1 Bacteroidales bacterium | reverse complement strand
TTTGCAGGAGTGGGATAGTATAGAGCAGTTCGCAAAAGAACTGGTTAAGTACATACGCTACTACAATAATGATAGAATCAAACTGAGGCTAAAAGGAATGAGCCCGGTACAATACCGAGCTCTATTCCAATCTAAGTCTGCATCTTAATAATGTTAAACCGTCCAACTTTTGGGGGTCACATCACTAATTCTGACGGGGGTTACTTATTCACAAACGGGGAATTTGAGTCACATCCCCATTAAACTTTTGTAAACTCTTCTCTTTATTTACCTTCTGCTGCCTTTAGGGTATTAACCATCAACGAGACAATTGTCATTGGGCCAACACCACCGGGAACAGGTGTAATATAGGATGCCTTTGATGCTACTGATTCAAAATCAACATCGCCCTCAAGCCTGTAACCTGATTTCTTTGAAGTGTCAGCAACTCTGGTTATACCTACATCAACTACAACAGCTCCTTCCCTTACCATATCACCTTTAACAAAACCAGGAGAACCAAGAGCGGCAATTATTATATCAGCCTGTTTTGTATAGTTGTCAATATTCTTGGTACGGCTATGACAAATTGTAACTGTGCAGTCACCGGGATAGTCCTTCAATGACATCAGGTTTGCCAAAGGTCTACCCACTATATTGCTACGTCCAATAATCACACAATGTTTGCCTGAAGTCTCAATACCATACTCATCAAGCAGTCTGAGAATTCCATATGGTGTAGCAGGTAAAAATGTAGGGAGCCCCAATGTCATTTTACCCACATTCACAGGATGGAATCCATCCACATCCTTTGAAGGGTCAATAGCATTGATAATAGCATCTTCATCTATATGTTCTGGAAGAGGAAGTTGTACAATAAGACCGTCAACATCATCGTTTCCGTTTATCTCTTGAATCTTCTTTATAAGTTCTTCCTGGGAAATCTCAGCAGGAAATCTGTGCAATGTGGAATTGAAGCCAACCTGCGCACATGCCCTCTCCTTGTTGCCTACATATGTCTGGCTCGCTCCGTCATTACCTACAAGAATGGCTGCCAAATGAGGCCTTTTACCGCCTGCAGCAACTTTTTCCTTAACCAATTGGGCAATCTCCAGTTTGATTTTCTCTGAAGTTGCCTTACCATCTAGAATAACCATATTTGAAAATCTGTTGTTAAATTAACGTCTCCTCATCCCCTGCATAGCCTTCATGGCATTCATAGCCTTGTTTTTGGCACCGCCACCTGCCATAACCTTCATAACTTTCCTTGTGTCTTCAAATTGTTTCAAAAGTCTGTTCACCTCCACAATTGAAGTTCCACTACCCTCTGCAATCCTCCTCCTTCTGCTTCCATTTATAACATTGGGATTATTGCGCTCATATGGTGTCATGGAGAGGATTATTGCCTCTACACTCTTAAAGGCAGAGTTGTCAAGATCAACATCCCTCAAAGCCTTGCCCACACCCGGGAGCATTGAAGCAAGGTCCTTAATGTTGCCCATCTTCTTTATCTGCTGAATCTGGTCATAGAAATCAGAAAGGGTAAACTGATCCTTTATAAGTTTTTTATGGAGTTTCTTGGCCTCTTCCTCGTCAAACTGTTCCTGAGCCTTCTCTACCAGGGTAACCACGTCACCCATTCCAAGAATTCTGTCTGCAATACGTTTTGGGTGGAAGACATCAAGGGCTTCCATCTTCTCGCCTGCACTAATGAACTTGATAGGCTTGTTTACAACTGCTCTTATGGAAAGTGCAGCACCACCTCTGGTATCACCGTCGAGTTTTGTAAGTACAACACCATCAAAATCGAGCCTGTCATTGAATGCCTTGGCTGTTTCTACAGCATCCTGACCGGTCATTGAGTCAACAACAAACAGGGTCTCTGTAGGATTCACTGCATTCTTTATGGCCGCAATCTCATCCATCATCTGCTCATCAACAGCCAAACGTCCTGCCGTATCTACAATAACAAGGGAATAACCCTCCGACTTTGCCTTTGATACAGCATTGCGTGCAATTGATACAGGATCTTTAGAACCCTCTTCTGTGTAAACAGTAACCCCAATCTGCTCACCAAGAACCTTCAACTGGTCAATAGCGGCAGGTCTGTAAACGTCACCGGCAACAAGAAGTACCTTCTTGGACCTCTTTGTCTTGCAGTTCAGGGCCAATTTGCCTGAAAAAGTTGTCTTACCGGAACCCTGAAGACCTGCAACAAGCACAATACCAGGCTCACCCTTTATATTAATGTCGGTAGCCTCAGATCCCATAAGTTTTGTAAGTTCATCATGAACTATCTTAACCATCATCTGGCTTGGCTTAACCGCTTTAAGGACATTCTGGCCAAGTGCTATCTTCTTTACATCATCACAAAATGTTTTGGCAATCTTATAACTGACATCCGCATCCAACAAAGCCTTCCTTACATCCTTAAGGGTTTCAGCGACATTAATCTCAGTAATCTTTCCCTCACCTTTAAGGATCTTGAAGGAACTCTCCAATCTATCAATTAAATTTTCAAACATATTATTTAAACTTCCTCCATTACTATTATTTATACTTCTCCAACAATTTCAAGCCCCGTTCATTTACAACAGAATGCAGATGATGTGCAACAAGTTCCTTATGGAAGAGTATAGTATCTTCAAAATACTTGAAACCATGCTCATTATCCCATCTGTAGAACAAATCTATGGCAGATGTATAGAAAAGTGTAGAAAACTCTATATTGAGTGTCTCCCTGTATACCCCCTCCTCTATTCCAGACTTGAGATTCTCCTGAATAAGGCGGGAATAGAAATTCATCCTGTCAGTAAAGGCAAAAATGGCAGGACATGACTGGTATAATGAGATATCTTTCAGCAACAAATTGCCCAATTTGGAAATCTCCTCTGCAATAACTGCCGATACTTTGAAAAGAGCCTCAATTGCATTTTCACTTTTGACTGAGGCACAATTGATCTCCTTTTCAAGTTTGGAGTAGAAGTAATGCAAAACAGTTCCAATGAGTTCAGGCTTGCTGTTGAAATTGTTGTATAGTGTCTTCTTGGTAAGTCCAAGTTCGTGGGCTATCTGCTCCATATTGAGCATTAGCCCACGACGCTTGAACAATTCAAAAACCTGTTCTGTATATTTGTCTTTAGAACTAACGCGTGGCATGAATTACAGTTCGTCTGAATAGTACGCTTTTGCAATATCCCTCTGGTTATATTTCATAGCCATAACCTGACCATAAGCACCAGCAGTATGAAGGGCAACAAGGTCACCTCTGCTTGTCTGAGGAAGCATAATGTTCTTGCCCCACTGGTCGCTGCTCTCGCAAACAGGGCCTACAACATCATATCTCATCTTACGTTTGTAAGGGGAAGTAAGGTTCTCAATTGCATGGTGAGCCTGATACAAAGCAGGACGGATAAGGTCATTCATACCTGCATCAAGAATTGCAAATTTCTTTTTCTGTCCAACTTTAACATAAAGAACCCTTGAAATAAGGTGACCGCACTGTGCAACAATTGCCCTACCTGGCTCAAAGTGTACATTCTGGCCTGGCGCAACAATCAGATTCTCGTTGATAAGTTTGAAGTACTCCTCAAATGAAGCAATAGGGTTCTCATTAGGATTTACATAATCAACGCCCAAGCCACCGCCAAGGTTAAGGTTGGCAATATTCATACCCCTGTCTGTAAACCATTTCTGGAGTTCAGCAATTCTGCCGCAAAGGGTCTTGAAAACACCAAGGTCCAAAATCTGTGATCCTACATGGAAGTGGAGACCAATAAGTTCAACATTCTTGCACTCTTTGAAAAGGTTTGCAAAATCCTCAAACATCCAAGGGCTTACACCAAACTTGTTCTCTTTAAGTCCAGTAGAGATATATTTGTGGGTATGGGCATCAATATCAGGGTTGATACGCAAAGCAATCTTTGCAACTTTACCCATACCTGCAGCAAGGTCATTGATAACTTTAACCTCAGGAACTGACTCACAATTGAAACTGAAGATACCGGCCTTTAGGGCTGTCTTAATCTCTTTATCTGATTTACCTACACCTGCATAAACAACATTCTCAGCGCCAAAGCCTGACTTGATGGCCAAAGCAACCTCATTACCGCTAACACAGTCTGCACCAAGACCTGCATTCTTTATCTTCTCAAGAATTCTTGGATTGGCATTAGCTTTAAGGGCAAAATGCGCATGATAGCCATATTTCTTAATCTGTTGTGTGTAAATGTCCAAAGTTTTGTCCAACAACTCCATATCATAGTAGTAGAAAGGAGTCTCAATGCTCTGGAAAGCTGAAATAGCAGATGCTGTAATCATAGTTTCTTATATTTTAATCGATTAATTTTTAATTTTCCTATAATCTGCAAAAATAGCAAAAAAAGTGTAATAATTACACTCCCGACAAATTAAAATGAGGGCAATCCTATAAAAGAATGCCCTCAAATATAATTGCACTTAACCTCTATCTGTTACAGTGCTGCTCCCTCAATAGGTCAAGCACTGTCTTTACAGGGTTGAAGGTAATGAGAGGTGTTTCTACAAACTGGGTATTCCAGTCGCTCATTGCACCGTTCCACAAACCAGGAAGTTCTTGAGCCTTGAGAGGTCTTCCCTGGAAACTCTTTTCTGATATGAAGCCTGTCTTAGGGTCTGTATGTTTGAGAAGGTCATATTTCTCACCCTTATAGTTCTTCACAGCACAAACAAGATCAACCGGATTGAAGTGGGTTGCACCCTGCATTGCATTTACAGCCTGAGGGTTCTTCTTGTCAATCTGGGCTGCCTCAAGAATCTGGAGCGAAGTAGTACCATCTTCATCCTTTATTACATAAGGGCCACCGCCAGGCTCACCCTCATTCTTTACCATACCGCAAACACGTACAGGACGGTCCAATTTTGCCTTAAGTACAGCAACAAGTTCTGCTTCAGGCATCTGTGGCACAGAAACGCAGAACTCTTCCTCCATAAATGCCTTAATCTCAGCAAGAGGGGCATCTGCACCTTTCTCATCCAACTGTTTGAGATATCCGAAAACTTTCTCCTGAAGTTCTGTTGCCTTACCTACAAGAATCTTCTTCCAGCGGATAGTTTCATCCAGCAAAGACTCCTTTACAACGTTGTCAATATTCTTTATTACAAGAACATCAGCATCAATGTCATTCAAATTGGTAAGGAGGGCACCGTGTCCGCCAGGACGGAACAGCAATGAACCGTCATCTTTGGTAAACGGATTGTTCTCCATATCAACTGCAACTATATCAGTAGCAGGAGACTGGTTAGTGAAAGTCACATGATATTTGCAGCCGAAACGTTTCTCATATTTCTCTTTAACCTGTGCGTAAAGGTCCTCAAAACCTTTCTGGTGCTCAACTGAAACAGTAACTACCATCCTTACATCACCATTGGCATCTTTTGCATACAGGGCGCCCTCTACAAGATGCTCCTCAAATGGAGTCCTGTTCTCGTTCTCATATTTATGGAACTGGATAAGCCCCTTAGGCATAGCACCATAGTTCCATGCCTTGTCTAATAGAGTAAGGTTAAGGATAGCCTTTGCATCAAAGAAAGGGAATGAAGTAATATTCTCAACAAATTTTGCAGCAGGAGAACCCTCTTTAAGTTTCTCACCGGCTTTAAGGGCATCTGCAGCCTCAAACAAATCCTTGAACATTCTGGTTGCAGCACCTGAAGCAGGTACAAATTTGCAAACGTTTCCTTTATAACCTTCAGCAACTGAAATATATTTTGCCTGCTCATCTGCAGAAAGCACCTTTATACCTTTGGCAGGTGTAGCGGCAGCTTCAATTGTAAGGAATGGGAAACCTGTTTTAAAGTTCTCCAACTGGGCCTGGAAAGTATCAACTGAGATACCTCTGGCCTCAATCTGTTGTTTTTGAGTTTCAGATAACATAAAATTCTCTCCTGTATTTAAAATTTGATCTTAATTTTTCAAAATCCTGCGGGTTCCGCTTCAAATCCGCACAATGTTCAAAGATAGGAAAAATATTCTCAAAATATTCACTAATTTGATTTTGAGTGAGATTCTCCTTATTGAAGAAATTTGTATTTCTGTCGGGAGGTGTAATCCTGAAATTTTTCAGAGGTTCAATATTAAAATACTCTGCAAGTGCTTTAACAGCCATTGTAGTACCATTAACTTTTCCCTCATAAGAGTACCCGGCAATATGTGGAGTGGCAATATCTGCCATATTCAGAAGATCGAGGTCAATATCAGGTTCGCCATTCCATACATCCAATATCAATCCCTTCAATTTATTCCTGTATTTCTTCAATGCTTTATCATGTACAACCTCTCCCCTTGAAGAATTTATAAAGATTGCACCTTCCTTCATTTTGGAGAAGAACTCCTCCCCTGCCAATCCTCTGCTGCTTGGGTTAAGATCTGTGTGTAAAGTGATAATGTCTGATTGTTTAAGAACATACTCCAAAGAGTAAAAATCCTTAAAATCTTTAAGTGGAATTTCACCTCTGTTGAAAGCCAAAGTTTGCTCTCTCTCTTTATTTGGATCGCATCTTAAAACCTCAAAACCAAGATATTCACCAAATGCTGCAACTTTTGTGCCAACGTTGCCAACACCAATGATTCCAATTTTAAAGTCGGGGACCGACTTTCCGGTTAAAATAATATCATTTTTCCGGGCCAATGCAAATAAAGATGTGAAGACATATTGCATAACTCCACCCGAGTTGCAACCTGCAGCATTCTTCACTGCAATCCCTGCTGCAGCACAATATTCAAGGTCAATATGGTCTGTACCAATAGTAGCCGTTGCAATGAACTTTACAGAGGAACCTTCAAGCAAAGAGGCATTGCATTTTGTGCGTGTACGCACAACAAGGGCATCAGCATCCTTAACCACCTCGGGTACAATCTCTTTCCCCGGCAGATAAACCACCTGTGCAAACTCCTCAAGCACTCCCCAAATAAAAGGGATATCCTTATCTACAACTATCTTCATCTCAAAATATCATTTTTACACTGAATGCGCACTTCTCCCCTACTTTTCCAACAACATAACATGAAATACAATTGTCTCCTGATTCAACAAACCTGTAGAGATCAACACTTTGTCCAGGAAGCACTTCACAATCATAATTTACAAGGAGTTCCTTTACAGATTTGGACGCAACCAAGTCATAATCAAGCGAATCCAGCGCCCATACAACATATTTCACATTATTTACATGACCGTTTGTATCAATGTCGCTCCATACCACTTTATGTGTATCAACAAGTTCCGGCTCTGCACCTTTTGGCAAAGAAACCTTCTCCGCCTGCTCGGCAATTGCATCTCCCATCGCTGAATTGTCAAAATTCTCGGCAAGAGTGGAATTTCTCACCATCCGTCGGGAAGCAAGATCTATGATAAGCCATGATGTGGTTGCGGAAACAGCAACATTCCCCACAGAATCTTCCAATTGGAAATCCCTCAGGTAAAAGATTCTGTTGGCACCCTTGTGCCATGTCTTAAGAGTTACCTCATCCCTCCACTTGGGGTAATTGTGAAATATCAGTTTTATTCTCGACAATACCCAAGCAGTATTGCCCGCAATCATATCATCATATCCGAAACCGAGATTTGCAGCATCCCTTCCGGCAGCCTCCTGCATTATATCCAGCATTGCTGCAGGTCGCAACAGATGGTTTGCATTGGCCTCATAACAACTCACAATACGTTTTTCAGTATATTTTTCTCTCATAATGCATATTTAAATTAAAGCAAAAATACCTAAAAAACGGCACTAAAAAGATTTTTTTATCAAATAAAATAACACTACTTTTGCACTCCTTAAGCAAAAACATGGGAAAAAAGGTCACATACATAAGGTGCGCATTATTCATATACCTGGCTCTGCACTTTGTGTTCAACGGGGCATTCCTCCACAATCACGTGATTGATGGAGAGAGCATTTCACACGCCCACCCATTCAAGAGCAATGACCATAATCCCGACGAGGCACGTACAATTCTCCTGTTCAATACCGCCGCCGGAATTGCACAGGAAGAGACTACCCTGCCTCTGCTCTACACTAATGTAATTTCAGTTATTGATTTTAAAATAATTGACAATTACACAGATGCACTTTTAACAGACAACTCTTCCAGAGCACCTCCATATTTCTGCTAAAGCATATACATACCGTCTGATGCAACCTTAAAGGGGGCATCCTACTTATTGTTGTAACCATTAACGCAGAAATCAATGAAAAAAATGATATTTGCATTGCTGGCCGTATTGGCAGCATGCACCTTTGGCGTGGCTCAAAACGATTCACACATTATAGGCCATGTTATAGACAAAAAGACACAGGAACACATACCATATATATATGTAAGGCTTGTAGGGACAAACATTATCACCAGCACAGATGCAAGCGGACACTACAAACTCACAAACATACCTTCCGGCACATTTGAAATTGAAGCATCAGGAATAGGATACATTTCAGAAATAAAGGAAATCACCCTTAGCGGCAACAGTACATATAATGTAAATTTTGAGATACAGGAAGACAACTTGCAACTGGAACAGGTAGTTGTAACCGGAAACAGGAGCGAAACAAAGAAAAGGCACAGCGCCACTCTTGTAAATGTTGTGAACAGGGAGATATTTGAACTTGTAAGTGCATCTTCACTTGCAGACGGACTCAATTACCAGCCTGGGGTAAGGGTAGAGAACGACTGCCAGAACTGCGGATTTACCCAGGTAAGGATAAACGGCCTCGACGGGCACTACTCACAGATTCTAATGAACTCAAAACCGGTGTTCTCCGCATTGGCAGGTGTATATGGTCTTGAACATATTCCTGCAACGATGATTGACAGGGTTGAGGTAATGAGGGGCGGCGGCTCGGCGCTGTTCGGTTCTTCTTCCATTGGAGGGACAATCAACATCATTACAAAGGACCCTGTAACAAACTCTGCAGAGGTGAGCCACAATATTGTTTCTATTGGAAACAGCGGTTCATTTGACAACAACACTACCGCAAATGCATCGGTAGTGAACGGTAACGGAAAATCCGGACTCTTCATTTACGGACAGAGCAGGAACAGGGAGGCTTATGACCACAATGGTGACGGTTTTACAGAGATAGGTACCATAGATGCCAAAACTTTGGGAATCAACTCTTTCTATAACCTTACTCAGAACTCAAAACTTAGGGCAGAATACAGTTCAACAAACGAGTTCAGACGTGGAGGCGACCAGTTGGATGTACCTGCACACCAGTCATATATTGCAGAACAGACAGACCACAACATAAATGCCGGAAACATTACTTATGACGCATGGTCAAAGGACTACAAGAACAAATACAATGTATATGCCGCATTGAGAGATACAAAACGCGACAGTTACTACGGAAGCAACATGGACCCGAATGCCTACGGCAGTACCCATGACATTGTAGTTGTAGGTGGAGGACAGTATGTACATTCTTTTACAAAACTCTGGTTCATGCCTGCAGAACTTACAGCAGGTCTGGAATACAACTACAACTACCTTAATGATATAACAATTGGGTATGAACATGATGTAACACAAAAGGTGAACATTTACTCTGCATTTCTGCAGAACGAGTGGAGAACAGACAAATGGGGATTCCTCCTTGGTGCCAGAATAGACAAGCACTCTCTTGTTGACAACGCAATTGTCTCACCAAGGGCAAACATAAGGTACAACCCTTCAAAAATGCTCAACTTCCGCCTTTCATACTCAACAGGATTCAGGGCTCCACAAGCGTTTGATGAGGATTTCCACATAGCAATTGTAGGTGGAGAGAGGGTTGTCACCGTTTTGGCAGATGACCTTAAGGAAGAAAGTTCCAACAGTTTCAGTTTCTCTACAGACTGGTATCACAATTTTGCATCTGTACAGACAAACATAATGATGGAGCTCTTCTACACAGAACTGAAGGATGTGTTTACAATAAGGATGCTTGAAGAATTTGACGCTAAAGGGAATCAGGTACAGGAGCGCTACAACGGCAGCGGTGCAACAGTAGCGGGAATGAACCTTGAGGGAAAAGCGGTATTCAGTTCAGATTTTATGCTTCAGGCTGGCCTCACATACCAAAGGAGCAGATACAAACAGCCAGAAGAGTGGAGCGAGAACCCTGATGTTGCCCCAGAGAAAAGGATGTT
Source organism: Bacteroidales bacterium (assembly GCA_015060445.1). GTDB lineage: Bacteria > Bacteroidota > Bacteroidia > Bacteroidales > UBA932 > Egerieousia. The sequence goes on along the minus strand of SUYL01000046.1, from coordinate 51,700 downwards.
CCGTACTCCCGACATTTACGGATATTTTACAATGCAGTATACCCCAACTAAAAAATTCTCCATATCACTTACCGGAACCTACTCGGGAGAGATGCTGGTTCAGCACATGGAGAGTTCTGGAACAAATGTTGACATGGCTGTAAAGACACCGTCATTCTTTGATGCAAACCTGAAAATCTCTAAAGAATTTTCAATATATCCAGGTGTAAATATGGAAGTTAACGGGGGAATGATGAACATCTTCAACTCATTCCAGGACGACTTTGACAGCGGAGTTGACAGGGACTCAGGATACATTTACGGCCCTATGATGCCAAGGAGCCTCTACTTTGGGGTAAAACTCAGTCTGTAGGATTCAGATTGCAATTCCCGGATATCCAAAAAAGAAGTATATTTGCACCGTTATGTATTTAAGGAGAATATCGGTCACAAACTTCAAGAATATCCGGGAAGGCAATTTGGAATTTTCCCGGAAGATCAACTGCATATCGGGGAACAACGGTGAGGGAAAGACCAACCTGCTGGATGCAATCTATTATTTGTCCATGACAAAGAGTTTTTTCTCCAGTACGGATGCCTATACTTTCAAGTTTGGTGAGGAATGTGCAGCCCTTAACGGTTCCTATGTATTGGATGACAATACAGAAGATCTCATATCTATCGGGATGAAAAGGGATTTGGAGAAAATTGTAAAGAAAAATTCCAAAGTATATAAAAGGATATCCGAGCATATAGGGAGATATCCTATTGTAATGGTCTCACCTGCCGATACCGTTCTGGTAAACGGAGCCGGTGAAGAGAGACGCAAGTTCCTTACCCTCATACTCTCACAGATAGACAAGGAATACCTGAAGAGGATGCAGCAGTACAACCAGTTGCTCATGCAGAGGAACAGACTGCTGAAAATGGATAGCATCTGCTGGGAACTTCTTGATACAATTGACTGGCAACTCTCCACAAATGCAGATTACATATACAGGAAAAGGGATGAACTGTGCAGGAACCTTGAAGAGAAGGTATATGGGTACTATGCGGCACTCAGCGGAAGCAGGGAGAGGGTAAAACTCAGATACATATCTCATCTGCAGGAAGATACCCTTGAAAATCTGCTCAAAGGTGACCGTCAGAAGGATGCAATGTTAAAATACACCTCGTCGGGAGTACACAAAGATGAGATTGATTTCACAATTAATGATATGCCCCTCAAAAGATGCGGCTCCCAAGGGCAGCAGAAGAGTTTCCTCGTTGCACTGAAACTTGCACAGTTTGATATAATGAAACAACTTCACGGTGTAGCCCCTATCCTGCTGCTTGATGATGTGTTTGACAAACTTGACATGCAGAGGGTAGAATACCTTCTGAGCCTTGTTGCAGGAGACCATTTTGGCCAGATTTTCATTTCGGACAGCAATAAGGTGAGGATGGAGAACATTGTGGAGAGATTTACTGATGAATGCCGCTCGTTTGAAGTTTCGGCAGGCAATTTCAGCACTCAGGGATGAAAAGGGAAAATACACAACTGATATCTGCCGTAATTGCGGAATTCATAAAGGAGGAGCGTCTTGAAGAGGGGCTACAACGGGCCAGAATATTCAAGGCGTGGGATATTGTTGTGGGGGAAAACGGCGCAAGGGCCACAACCAACAAGTTTTTCAGGGATGGAGTACTTTACTGCGCAGTAAACTCCTCAATCCTCCGCACCCAGATGTACTACAGGAAAGAGGAGATAATCCACAACCTTAACAAGATGCTGGGTGGAGTATTGGTGCATAAACTTATACTTAAATGACAATATGTTCAAATTAAACTTTGTCATTTGGCAAATTATTGTAAATTTGCACCCTGTTTTGAAAATAAGAAAAAACTATACATATGTCAACTAACAAGAACGTTCAGGAGCCTGAAATTAATGTATCGGAGGCTCTCTCAAAGACCGAGAAATTCTTTGAAACCTACAAAAACCACATCATTTACGGTTCAGCAGCAGTTATTGCTATTGTAGCCGCAGTACTTTTGTACCACAACTTTGTAACACTTCCTGCACAACAGGAGGCTATGGCACAGACATTCACTGCTGAGCAGTATTTCAGAAACGGAGACTTTGAGAAAGCGCTCAATGGAGATGGAAATGCTCTTGGATTCAACCAGATTATCAGCGATTACGGTACAAAATCGGGTGAGGCAGTATATTTCTATGCAGGTATCTGCAACTTGCAGTTGGGCAACTATGATGAGGCCATTTCAAACCTCAAGAAATACAACGGCAAAGATGAGATTCTCTCTGCCAGAGCACTTGCATGCATTGGTGACGCATACGCAGCAATGAACAACCTTGAGAGCGCACTCAACAGTTACAAGTCTGCTGCAGCCGCTTCAGACAATGTTCTTGCAGCAAACTATCTGCTTAAAGCAGGCATCATCTGTGAGGAAATGGGCAAACCGGCTGAGGCATTGAAACTGTACGAGGAGATAAAAACAAAATATTCACAGTCTCCAGAGGGATATGAGATCAACAAATATATCTCACGCATCCAGAACGCAAAATAAATAAACAGACTCATTATTAATGACAAACATACAGTCAGCCCCGGCTGGGCAACAGCGGCGGCTGATTGAAAACAACAGACAATATGGGAAGAGCATTTGAGTTCAGAAAAGAGAGAAAACTGAAACGCTGGGGAAATATGGCCCGCGTATTTACAAGACTTGGCAAGGAGATAACCATTTGTGCAAAATCAGGTGGTCCGGATCCCGACACTAACCCAAGACTCCGTACTCTCATCCAGACTGCAAAAAGTGAGAATATGCCTAAAGACAACATTGACAGGGCTATCAAACGTGCAGTTGAGAAAGACACAGCAGATTATAAGGAGATTGTTTACGAAGGTTACGCACCTCACGGAATTGCAGTGCTTGTAGAGACAGCAACAGACAACAACAACAGGACTGTAGCAAACGTAAGAAGTTACTTCAACAAATTTGGCGGTTCATTGGGTACATCCGGTTCTGTTGACTTCATGTTCGAGCGCAAATGTGTGTTCAATGTTGTGAACAAAGAGGGTCTGGATATGGAAGAGCTGGAACTTGAGATGATTGACTACGGAGTAGATGAGATTTTTAGAGACGAGGAAGAGAATACTATTACCATATACGGTGCATTTGAATCTTTCGGAGAAATCCAGAAATACCTTGAGGCAAACACATTTGAAATAAAATCGGGTCAGTTTGAAAGAATCCCTACCTCAGAGCCAAAGAAACTCTCTGCAGAGGAGAAGGCAGATGTTGAGAAACTTCTTGCCAAACTTGAGGAAGATGACGATGTTCAGAACGTGTACCACACTATGGACATGTCTGAGTAAAACTCAGCATACAATTGAATCAGCATACAACTGAAAAAGAGTCCGGGATCCTATCCCAGACTCTTTTTTTATAACTACCCCTCTCCGGGGAACAAAAATACCCCGAAATGTTCCCCTACGAAGAAAAATGTTGCCTCGGGGGACAAAAGTGTCTGAAAATGTTCCCCTACCGCAGAAAAATCCACCTCGAGGAACAAAAGTGTCTGAAAATGTTCCCCTGTCGGGAGAAATTTAATTGTGTTTTTTGGGAAAAGGTTTGAATATTTATTACATTTGCAAGATAATATGCACATATTCTAACATTTAAAAACATATTGATATGGAACTAACACATATTGAGCACATTGGCATTGCAGTTAAATCTTTGGAGACTGCCATTCCTTATTATGAGGAGAAACTTGGTTTGAAATGCTACGCAATTGAGGAAGTAGCAGACCAGAAAGTTAAAACCGCTTTCTTCAAGATTGGACAGACCAAACTTGAACTTCTTGAGAGCACATCTCCAGAGGGTACAATTGCAAAATTCATTGAGAAGAAAGGTGAGGGCGTACACCACATTGCATTTGCAACAAACGGCGTACAGGCATCTCTTGATGAGTTGGCTGCCAAAGAGGTTCAACTTATTGACAAAGCCCCTAGAAAAGGTGCTGAGGGTTTGAACATTGCATTCCTTCATCCAAAATCAACCTGCGGCGTTCTTACAGAACTTTGCGAGGATCCGTCAAAAATGTAATTTAATTTAAACCTAACATAATTTATAAAAATGAGCAATCAACTCGAACAAGTAAAAGCGCTGATTTCTCTACGTGAGAAAGCACGCATTGGCGGTGGTCAGAAAAGAATTGACTCACAGCACGAAAAAGGCAAATATACTGCTCGTGAAAGGATCAATATGCTTCTTGATGAGGGAAGTTTTGAGGAGTTCGATATGTTTGTTACACACCGTTGTACAAACTTTGGTATGGAGAAGAACGTATTCCTTGGTGACGGTGTTGTAACCGGTAGAGGTACAATTGACGGCCGTATGGTTTACGTATTTGCACAGGACTTCACAGTATTCGGAGGTTCCCTTTCAGAGAGCTTTGCAATGAAGATCTGTAAAGTAATGGATAAAGGTATGAGAATGGGTGCCCCAGTTATCGGTCTTAACGACTCAGGTGGAGCACGTATTCAGGAGGGTGTTAATGCTCTTGCCGGTTATACTGAGATTTTCCAGAGAAATATCCTTGCATCAGGTGTTATCCCTCAGATATCTGCAATCTTCGGTCCATGTGCCGGTGGTGCTGTGTATTCTCCTGCACTTACTGACTTCAACATTATGACCAGAGGTACAAGTTACATGTTCCTTACAGGTCCTAAAGTTGTAAAATCAGTTACAGGTGAGGATGTTACCCAGGAGCAGCTTGGTGGTGCAAGCGTTCACGCTTCAAAGAGTGGTGTTGCTCACTTTGCAGTTGACAATGAGGAGGAAGGTCTTGAGGTTATCAAGGCTCTATTGAGTTATATTCCTCAGAACAACCTTGAGGAGGCTCCATATGTTGAGACAAACGACCCTATCGACAGACTTGAGGATTCATTGAATGAGATTATTCCAGATGATCCTAACAAACCATACGATGTATATGAGGTAATTGGTGCTATCGTTGACGAGGGTAAATTCCTTGAGGTACACAAAGACTATGCAAAGAATATTGTAGTAGGTTTCGCCCGTTTCAACGGCCAGTCAGTTGGTATCGTGGCTAACCAGCCTAAAGCATTGGCAGGTGTTCTTGACAACAACTCTTCAAGAAAGGCTGCACGTTTCGTACGTTTCTGCGACGCTTTCAACATTCCATTGGTAACACTTGTTGACGTTCCTGGTTTCTTGCCTGGTACACAGCAGGAGTACGGCGGAATCATTCTTCACGGTGCAAAACTTCTATATGCTTACGGTGAGGCTACTGTTCCAAAAGTTACAGTTGTTCTTAGAAAAGCATACGGTGGTGCATACTGTGTGATGAGTTCTAAACATCTCCGTGGTGACATCAACTATGCATGGCCTACAGGTGAGATTGCAGTAATGGGACCTTCAGGAGCAATTGAGGTTCTTTACGGTAAGGAGATGAAAGAGGCTGCTGATCCTAAAGCTTTTGCAAAAGAGAAAGAGCAGGAGTACAGAGATGCATTTGCAAATCCTTACAACGCTGCAAAATATGGCTACATTGACGATGTAATTGAGCCAAGAAATACTCGTTTCCGTATCATCAGAGCCCTTCAGGAGCTTCAGACCAAGAAACTTGTAAACCCTGCGAAGAAGCACGACAACCTTCCTCTATAATTAAAACAACAAAAAAAATGAAGAAATTTTACAGTTTTATATTGTTGTTGGGAGTTCTTGTCTGCGCTTCTAATCTGAATGCCCAGAATATGTCCGACATGCGTCTCAATGAGGTACTGGTTACCAATACTGAGGGGTTTGAGGATGATTATGGCTACAGAAGCGGTTGGATTGAACTGTTCAACACATCATATGGTACAGTGGATATTGCGGGCTGTTATCTCTCTACAGATCCCAATAACCTTACAATGTACAGAATCCCTAAAGGGGATGTCCTTACCAAAGTACAGCCTCGCCAGCACATTCTGTTCTGGGCAGACGGCATTGCCAACAGAGGTACTTTCCACCTTGGATTTACATTGGATGGTGCAAATGAGGTAATTTTCACTGCTGCTGATGGAAGAACCATCATTGACAGAGTTGAATTTCCTGCATTGGAGCCAAACAAGTCCTATGGAAGAAAAATGGATGGTCAAGGTTCTGCCAGCGAACTTGGAACATTCTATACTTCTTATAGAAACTCAAAGGCAGATGCTGCAGCAAAGGCTGACAAAACAACCAAATTCGGTTGGATAAACATGGACAATCCTACTCCAAGTACAAATAACGCTACATTGGATGGAGAGTCAAAATCTGCAGTAATGTCAAAAGTTGACCCTAACGGTATCTTCCTTACTTTGACTGCAATGAGTGTTACATTCCTTGCTTTGGCAATATTGTTCCTTGTATTCAAACAAATTGGCAAATTCCATATCAGGAAAAAATCAGAGAACGCTGTCAAAGCTATGGAGGGAACTTCGCGCAAGGAAAAAGCGGATACATCTGGTCAGGTATCGGCAGAGACTTATGCGGCTATCTCTATGGCCATTCACTTGTTCATGCAGGACAATGAGGCACATGACGTTGAGTATACAGTACTTACCATTAATAAAGTATCTAAATCTTACTCACCTTGGAGTTCTAAGATTTACACACTAAGAGAGACTCCACAATTAAAAAAATAAATCATTAAAAGAGATTAAAGATAATGAAAGAATATAAATTGAAAATTAATGGTAACGATTATGCTGTTACCGTTAACGAGGTAGATGGCTCAGTTGCAGAGGTGGAGGTAAATGGAACTCCATTTAAAGTTGAGTTTGAGAAACCAATCAAGAAAGCTGCTGCAGCCCCTGTTGCTAAACCGGTAGCAAAATCATCAGGCGCTCCTGAGGTGAAAGTAAACAAACCTGCTGCTGCAGGTGGTGCAGGCCAGGCTGTAACATCTCCACTTCCAGGCGTAATCCTTGAAGTTTGCGTTAAAGAGGGTGATGCAGTGAAGAGAGGCCAGAAAGTAATGGTTCTTGAGGCCATGAAAATGGAGAACGTTATTGAGGCTACTGCAGACGGTACAGTAACTGCAATTAAAGTTGGTAAAGGAGATTCAGTACTTGAGGGTGCTCCACTTGTAATAATCGGTTAATTATGGTTTACGAAGCTAGTATATTAGACAACTTGGGCCAGTTCTTTATGTACACAGGATTTGCCAATGTAACACTTGGCCATCTCCTTATGATATTAATAGGATTGGTTTTCATATACCTTGCCATCACAAGGGATTGGGAGCCTATGCTTCTTATCCCTATTGGCTTTGGTATCCTTATTGGAAACATTCCTTTGTTTCCAGGACTACAGGTAGGTGTTTATGAACAGAACTCTGTACTAAACATCCTTTATGGAGGTGTTAGCCAGGGTTGGTATCCACCGTTGATTTTCTTGGGAATTGGAGCAATGACAGATTTCTCGGCATTGATTTCAAATCCTAAACTTATGCTTATTGGTGCTGCTGCACAGTTCGGTATCTTTGGTGCATACATTGTTGCTCTTGCTTTGGGCTTCAGTCCTACAGAGGCAGGTGCAATAGGTATCATTGGTGGTGCTGACGGTCCTACAGCAATCTTCCTTTCAGGTAGACTTGCTCCAGATTTGATGGGTGCAATTGCGGTATCTGCATACTCTTATATGGCTCTTGTACCAGTTATCCAGCCTCCTATCATGAAGTTGCTTACAACTGAGAAAGAGAGACTTATTAAGATGAAACCTCCAAGGGCTGTTACTCCAACCGAGAAACGTCTGTTCCCAATTGTAGGTTTCTTGCTTACAGCATTCATTGTACCTTCAGGTATTCCACTCTTGGGTATGTTGTTCTTCGGTAACCTCATTAAGGAGTCTGGCGTAACCAAACGCCTTGCTACAACTGCAAGCGGTCCGCTAATTGATGTTGTAACAATCCTTATCGGTATTACTGTAGGAGCTTCAACTCAGGCAGACAAATTCCTTCAGTGGAGTTCAGTTAAGATCTTCATCCTTGGTGCATTCTCATTTGTAATTGCTACATTTGCCGGTGTATTGTTCGTGAAGTTCTTCAACCTGTTCCTCAAAGAGGGCAACAAGATCAACCCACTTATCGGTAACGCAGGTGTTTCTGCAGTTCCTGATGCAGCACGTGTATCAAACAATGTAGGTCAGGAGTTTGACAAATCAAACTTCCTGTTGATGCATGCTATGGGTCCTAACGTTGCAGGTGTTATCGGCAGTGCAGTTGCTGCAGGTATCCTTCTTGCATTCCTTGCATAATTGGAAACCAACATATTTCTATAGAAACCGGGTCGAAAGGCCCGGTTTTTTTTATTCCCGACAGGTACAATAGTTTGTCGGGATAAAAATAATTGAAAATAAACATAAATAATTTAACTGAAAGGGCGGATTTTGGATAAAATTGCATAACTTTGGTAGTCATTTTTCTTAAAAATTAATAGGAGAATATATATATGCAAAACAAGTTGCAAGAATTGACAGACAAACTCTACAATGAGGGGCTGTCAAAAGGAAAGCAGGAGGCTGAGCAGTTGAAGGCAAATGCAAAAAATGAGGCTGCACAGATCATTGCACAAGCAAAGGAACAGGCTCAGGAAATTCTGGCAAAAGCACAGGCCGAGGCTGCTGAACTAAAATCCAAAACCGAGAATGATGTAAAGATGGCTTCTGCACAGACATTTACAGCAGTAAAACAGCAGATTGAGAATGCCATTGTAACCAGAACACTTGCTCCAGTAAAGGGTGCAGTATCAGAAACTGAGTTCCTTAAAGAGATTGTTAAGGCAATTGTTGCTGCCTTCAACCCTTCAAATACAGATTCTGTTGCACTTGAGGTTATCCTCCCAGCCGCAAAAAAAGATGAACTTGACAAATTTGCCCAGGAGAGCCTTGCTAAAATCTGCTCTGCAGGTGTTGACGTACAGTTCAGCAAAAATATCCAGGGAGGATTCAAGATTGCCCCTAAGGGTGAAGGTTATATGTTGAGTTTTACAGACAAGGATTTTGAGAACATCATTTCCGAGTATCTGAGACCTAAAACCAGAACTCTCCTTTTTGACTAAACCTGAAAAAGATAATGGGAAATTATCATTACATTATTGCAGGACTTCCTGAACTTGTTCTTAATGCAGACAACAAGGGATTCTCATACGATTCAGTGAGGGAATCCATCTATTGGAGCAGCGATGAAAAAGACCGCCGCCTGATAGAGTGGTTTGACTTTGGGACAAATGAGGAGAATCTGAATCCCCACTTCTACAGGGCTGCCATGAACAGCAGAAATGCATTCATAAGGCAATACTTTGCCCTTGACCTGGAAATCAGAAACCGCAAAGTTGATTTTGTGGCAGGTAAAATGGAGAGGGACGGTGCAAAATACAAGATTCAGGTGAACAATAATGCAGTACTCGATTTGAATGAGGAGCAGTTGCAGAGATTGCAGACAATATTTGAGAACAGGAATATTCTTGAAAAGGAACAGTTGCTCGACAAATTCAAATGGGACTACATTACAGATATGAACCCATACGGCACTTTCAATATGGATGTCATCCTTGCATTCCTTGCAAAAGGCAAACTGATTGACAGATGGAACAAACTCGACCGGCAGATGGGTGAAGAGATGTTCCGCAGGCTGGTAGATGAAGTGAGGGGAACCTTCAAAGGAGTAGAAAAATTTTAAACAGTATAAATATTTATGAGTACCACAGGAAAAGTTACAGGTATCATTGCCAACCTGGTGACAGTAGAGGTAAATGGTCCTGTTGCACAAAATGAAATATGCTACATCAAACTTGGTGACACCAGGCTGATGGCAGAGGTCATAAAGGTGAACGGAAAAATGGCATCCGTTCAGGTTTATGAGAGCACTCGTGGTGTTAGGAAAGGAAATGATGTGGAGTTTATGGGCTTTATGCTCGAGGCTACACTGGGTCCCGGTCTTCTTTCCAGCAACTATGACGGCTTGCAGAACAACCTGGCTACAATGACAGGAGTGTTCCTGCAGAGAGGAGAGTACACCTCCCCTATTGATTTGGAGAAGGAATGGGAATTCACACCAATTGCAAAAGTTGGAGACAAGGTAATTGCAGCAGACTGGCTTGGTGAGGTGAAAGAAGGATGGCTGCCTCACAAAATTATGGTTCCTTTCGGATTCAAGGGTGACTATACAGTAAAATCAATTGTAAGTGCTGGAAACTACAAGGCATCTGATACAATTGCAGTTGTAACTGATGCAGATGGTGAAGACCACAATGTGACAATGGTACAGAAATGGCCGGTAAAGGTTGCCATTGGAGGATACAAAGAGAAACCAAGGCCATATAAAATTATGGAGACAGGTGTAAGGTGTATTGATACACTTAACCCTATGGCTGAAGGAGGTACAGGATTCATCCCTGGACCTTTCGGTTGCGGTAAGACAGTGCTCCAGCATGCAATTGCAAAACAGGGAGAGGCTGATGTAATCATTATGGCTGCCTGCGGTGAGCGTGCCAATGAGGTTGTGGAGATCTTTGCTGAGTTCCCTGAACTTATAGACGCCAGAACAGGAAGAAAATTGAGTGAGCGTACAACCATTATCTGTAATACTTCAAACATGCCGGTTGCGGCACGTGAGGCTTCTGTATATACAGCAATGACAATTGGTGAGTATTACAGGGCAATGGGACTGAAGGTGCTTCTTCTTGCAGACTCAACTTCACGTTGGGCTCAGGCTCTCCGTGAGATGAGTAACCGTATGGAGGAGTTGCCTGGTGCAGATGCATTCCCTGTTGACCTTCCTGCAATCATCTCAAACTTCTACGCAAGGGCAGGTATTGTAAAACTCAACAACGGTGAAACAGGTTCTGTAACATTTATAGGTACTGTATCACCTGCCGGCGGTAACCTTAAGGAGCCTGTAACTGAATCAACAAAGAAGGCTGCAAGATGTTTCTACGCACTTAATCAGAGCCGTGCGGACCGCAAGAGATACCCTGCTGTTGACCCTATTGATTCATACTCGAAATATCTTGAGTATCCCGAGATTGCTGAATACCTTAATGCAAAGGTTGACCCTCAGTGGGTTGAGAAAGTGAACAAGGCAAAGAACTACATCCTCAGGGGTAAAGAGGCTTATGAGCAGATCAACATCCTTGGTGATGACGGAGTTCCTATGGAGTACCACAACAGATACTGGAAGAGCGAACTTATAGACTTCATTATCCTCCAGCAGGATGCATTTGACAGCATTGACTGTTCTACCCCAATGGACCGTCAGGAGTTCATGCTAAACAAAGTACTTGAGGTATGTGATGCTCCTGTAGATTTTGAGACATTTGAGGAGTGCAGCGCATACTATAAGAATATAATTAACATAATGCGCCAGATGAACTATGCACAGTACAAGAGCGCAGATTTTGAGAAATATCTTGAGCAACTAAATAAAGTGATCAACCATGACAACTAAAGCATTTCAAAGAATATACACCCAATTGGAGGCCATTACCAAGGCTACCGTTGCACTTAAGGCACAGGGTGTATCCAACGATGAGTTGGCTACCGTGGACGGCAGGTTGGCTCAAGTTGTAAAAATTAAGGGAGACCTGGTTACATTGCAGGTTTTCTCAGGCACAGAGGGTATCCCTACAGACTCTGAGGTGATATTTTTTGGTGAAGCACCTTCACTTAATGTAAGTGAGGATCTTGCTGGCCGTTTCTTCAACGCCTACGGTGAACCTATTGACAATGGCCCTAAAGTAGAGGGTGAGAAAAGGTTCATTGGCGGACCTTCAGTAAACCCATACAGAAGAAAACAGCCATCACAACTTATCCCTACAGGAATTGCAGGTATTGACCTTAACAACACCCTTGTGTCGGGCCAGAAAATTCCGTTCTTTGCCAACGCAGACCAGCCTTATAACCAGGTAATGGCTAATGTGGCACTTAGAGCAGATGTAGACAAGATCATCCTTGGAGGAATGGGACTTACAAATGATGACTACCTCTACTTCAAGCAGATGTTTGAGAACGCAGGTGCATTGAACAAGATCATCAGTTTTGTAAATACTACCGAGCAGCCTCCAGTAGAGCGTCTTCTTATTCCTGACATGGCACTTACAGCAGCAGAGTATTTTGCAGTTGACAAAAACGAGAAGGTTCTTGTACTTCTTACAGACATGACCCTTTATGCGGATGCCCTTTCAATTGTAAGTAACCGTATGGACCAGATCCCTTCAAAGGACTCAATGCCGGGTTCACTTTACTCAGACCTTGCAAAGATCTACGAGAAGGCAGTACAGCTTCCCGACGGCGGTTCAATAACCATCATTGCAGTAACCACTCTGAACGACGGTGACATTACCCACGCAATTCCGGACAACACAGGTTATATCACTGAAGGACAGTTGTTCCTCAGGACCGATACCGACACAGGAAAGGTTATCATTGACCCATTCCGTTCACTGTCACGTCTGAAACAGTTGGTTATCGGGAAGCAGACAAGAGAAGACCACGGCCAGGTTATGAATACAGGTGTACGTCTGTATGCCGATGCTGCAAATGCCAAGACCAAACTGGAGAACGGTTTTGATTTGAGTGACTACGATTTGCGTTGTCTCGACTATGCAAAAGACTACTCAAACAAACTTTTGGCTATTGATGTAAACATTAAAATTGACCAGATGCTTGATACCGCATGGGACTTGTTCGGCAAATATTTCAAACCGGAAGAGTTGGGTATCAAACAGAACCTTGTTGACAAATACTGGAAAGGCAACTAACGTATGGCAATCAAATTCCAATATAACAAGACATCACTGAATGAGTTGAACAAGCAACTCAAGATAAGGAAGAACGCCCTCCCTACCCTCAAGAACAAGGAGAGCGCCCTCAGGCTTGAGGTAAAGCGTGCCAAAGCAACCAGTGATGAACTTATGGAAAAACTTGATGCCTCACTAAAAGCCTATGAGTATCTGGCAGCATTGTGGAATGAATTTACTCCAGGTCTGATAAAAGTAGATGATGTAGTTCTTAAGATTGAGAAAGTAGCCGGTGTAAAGACCCCTGCCCTTGTGGAGGTGAAATATACCGTAAACGAATTTGACATCTTCAAGAGACCGCTATGGTATTCAGACGGAGTTGACATTCTACAGCAACTTGCCCAGATTGGAATTGAATCTGAAATTTACAGGGAGAAGATGAGGATACTCGACTTCACCCGTAAAAAGACCACCCAGAAGGTGAATCTATATGAAAAGGTACAGATTCCAGGTTATCAGGAGGCAATCAGGAAAATAAAGAGATACATGGAAGATGAGGAAAATCTTTCAAAGGCATCTCAGAAGATAGTAAAAACCCGACACTTAATTGAAGAGGAGGAGGAGAACAATGATTAAGAAAATGACAAAATACTCTTTTGTGGTATTCCACAAGGAGGTGGAAGATTTTCTGAAAAATCTCCAGGAAATAGGTGTTGTAGACGTTACCAGGCAGAAACGTGCAATTGACTCATTCTCAATGGAGAAGTTTGAAGAGATAGCACAATACAATGCCGCGGTCAACCAACTCAAGAGAATTAAGGAAGAGGCCTTGAAGAAAAACGTGGAGATACCTTCAGGAAAACCTGAACAGGATAATCTGCTGTCATTCTTCAACAGCCAGGTTGCACAGAAGGAAACACTCAAGAACAGGCTGTTCGCCCTCAAGGGGGAATATGCTCTTGCCTTGCCTTGGGGTTCCTTTACAGAACAGGACCTTGAGAACCTCAAGTCTCTTGGATATACTCCATACTTCTATGCTGTTTCTACCCAGAAATACGACAAGGAGTGGGAGAACCTCTACCCTATCTATGTACTTAATGAGTATGAAGGAAAAACATACTTTACAGTACTGATGGAGGGAAATGAGAAGCCAAAGATGAAACTGCAGGAGGCTGCATTCCCTGCCGTTTCGGCTGACATACTTGAAAAGGAGATAAAGGAATGTGAAGATCTGGCGCAGGCAACAGAGGGGAACATCCTTGCACTGACCAACTGCATAGATGACCTCAAACAGCAGAAAGAAAAACTGTTTGAGAACCTTGACCTATACCTTGCAAGTGAGGCTTCACAGAAAAAGGCAGATGAGACAATTGTAATATTTGAGGCATTTGCCCCTACAGATATAGACAAACAGGTTGTTGAGTTCCTTGAGAGCAACAACGTCTATTACCTTATGGAGGCAGCAAAAGAGGAGGACAACCCTCCTATCAAACTCAAGAACAATTTCTTTGCAAAACTTTATGAGCCTATTGGAGATCTGTACATGCTCCCTAAATATGGCGAATTGGACCTTACAGTCTTCTTTGCACCATTCTATATGCTCTTCTTCGGACTTTGTCTGGGAGATATGGGATACGGACTTGTACTGATAATCACCGGACTCATAGTAAACTTTAAGGTAAAGGCATTTGCAAACTATGGCAAACTGATAGCATGGCTTGGACTCGGTGCTGTAATAATGCCCGCCCTTAACGGTACAGTATTCGGAGCAAAGATATACGAACTGGTACCTATGCCACAGAATATTACAGATTTGCTGTTCAACGACATGCAGATGTTCTGGTTTGCAATCCTGTTTGGTATTTTCCAAATCATCTTTGCAAGAGGTATTCAGGCTGTATATTGCCTTATAAAGAAAAATTATAATGCTGCACTCAGTGGCTTCGGCTGGATGATAGGGATAGCTTGGGCAACATTGGCATATGCATCAATGGAAGCAGGTTTCACATATCCTGCATGGATCAATTATGTTGCCTTGGCCGGACTTGTTCTTATCCTGTTCTTCAGTTCAGACGCAAGGAATCCATTTGTAAGGTTATTCAAAGGTGTTACATCGCTTTACGATTCTACAGGTGTATTTGGAGACGTACTCTCATATATCCGACTATTCGGTTTGGGAACGTCGGGAGGAATCCTGGGATTTGTAGTAAATTCCATTGCAATGAACCTTGCAGAAATTCCATATGCAGGCTGGCTCCTTATGGTAATCATGCTTGTAGTGGGACATATATTTGTTCTACTGCTCTCATGCCTTGGAGCATTTGTACATCCGCTTCGACTCACTTTCATTGAGTTCTACAAGAATGCAGGATTTGAGGGTGGCGGAAGGGCTTATAACCCATTAAAGAAAGAGAACAATAACTAACTGAATTATAACAATTTAAAATTTTTAATATTATGGAACAATTACCTTTCTTCTTGGCCTATGCTGGTATGGGCATTATGTTGGCTGCTGCATGTATCGGCAGTGCATTTGGTGTAACAATTGGCGGTAACGCCACTATTGGCGCACTTAAGAAAAATCCAGACCTTTTCGGTTCTGCAATGATCCTTTGTGCATTGCCTTCAACCCAGGGTCTATACGGTTTTGCAGCATTCTTCCTTACCCTTAACAAAGTAAAAGTATTGGAGACCCTTTCTCTAAATGCATCTTTGGCAATCCTTGCTGCAGGTATAGCACTTGGTATTGTTGGTTTCTACTCAGCAATCAAACAGGCTTCATTGGTAGCAAACGGTATCAATGAGATGGCTAACGGTAACGACGTATTCGGTAAAACACTTATCCTTGGTGTATTCCCTGAGTTGTACGCTATCTTGGCATTTGCTGCTGCTTTCTTGGCTTTGTAATTTTACGTTGTCTTTTTGTACAATAAACTGAATATTAATAACTTATAAAACAAGAGTGATGGGTTACCATCACTCTTGTTTTTTTAACTCACTTATAATGAGACTATTGTACAAAAAGACAACGTAAAAAAATAAGCAGATACCTTCTGGCAAAAGAAAAGATACTCCACAATTGGGAACATAACCGCCAACAGAAGGAATCAACGGAAAAAGGTTCTCCACCATTTCTGGAAATATGGGTAACCAACCCTACAATATCCTCTTTACCGCAGCACTCTTGGGAAGCATAAATTCCGTCTCCCTGAATAACATGAATGTCTCCCTCAATTTTAATGATTCTATGGAGTACATGATGTCCTTTGTATTTGAACAATACAACATCTCCTGCAACCGGTTGCCGTTTTACCGGTGATACATGAACGGTATCCTTGCCGTTACGCAAAAAAGGGAACATGGAATTTCCTTTGACTTTAAAAGATACACTCCTGCCGGCAGCCAATTCAGATTCTATCTGGGCAAAAAATATGTCATTAGGGATTATTTTCATTCTACCGTTCAAAAATTGAATTGTGTGACAACAGGGCAGCATCAGCATCAGGAAGGCACTCAAGATGCCAGCAAGGGACCACTTTTAAAAGCAATCCCAAAGTTGCGCTTATATGGGAATAAATTCTCTCATCATACGCAAACTCAGGTGGGCATGAAGGGTGCAATGCTGCGTAACCTTTAATAACATGCAGTTTTTGTATCTTGTTGTATGGTGCCTGGCTCAAACGGACACACGCTGCCAACGGGTATCTCTCCTGCCTGTAACAAGGTGTCTTCCCGCTCCAGGGGCTTCCATATACCCAAACGTTGCCGTTTTCAAAAACCCTCACAATGGGGCTGTCATCATTCAACAGGAATGCTCCAGGAATATTCTCCCTCCACAAACGGGTATGTGTACTCTTTCCAGTACCGCTCTCTCCCAAAAAGATTACAGCAGAACCGTTTGCTGCAATACAACTGCTGTGGATTGCAATTGTACCCTTATTGCATGTCATGAGCCCGTATCCAATCCAAAGGGCAAACCGGAAAAGCCTTACAGAGAAATTCCCATACATATACACTCTGGTATCTCCCCAACTGCACCACAAATGCAAGGGGTCCTCCTGATGGGGTTTCAGCCTTAAGAAAAATCCGTCTCCTGCGGTACCAAATTCTCCAACTACATCCTCATAATCAAACTTGTATTGCAAATTCCCTCCAACAGGAAAATCCGAAGCAAAATGAAAAGAGAACTCATCCGGGAAATCCTCAGATACCTGGAAAGGGGCAAATCCGCCAATCTTGGAGAGGCGTTCACACAATTCATTGCCGCATACGGCAAAAATATGGTCAGCAACTCTATACTTGAGTATCATGGTCAACTTCCTCCAAATCAATAATTCTGTCGCAGAATGCCAAAGTGCTCTCCCTGTGGGCAATTGAAAGGATTGTAAGGTCATTCTGCACACTCTTCAACTCACAAAGCATGGTATTGATCTCCCTCTCTGCAGCAATATCTACAGAAGAGGTTGCCTCATCCAAAAGAAGTACCCTGGCACCCTTGTACAATGCCCTTGCTATGGCAATCCTCTGTTTCTGTCCTCCCGACAATCTGCTTCCCCCTTCACCCAAAGTGGTATTGATACTGTCGGGAAGAGAATTTACCCATTCCAACAATCTTACCTTCTCAAGTACCTCCAGGACTCTTTCTGGCGATGCATCCTCTTTTCCAAGTGCAATATTCTGCGCAACTGTTCCCTCAAAGATATAAGGGTCCTGCGGCACATAACCTATATTATGCAACCAGAATGCCCTGTTGGCAGGGGTGAGAGATTTACCGTCTATCTCAATTTTTCCCGCTGTAGGGGAAAGGAACCCGAGAATAAGATTGAACAGGGTAGTTTTGCCAATACCGCTGTAACCTCTGAATCCCACATATTCCCCCTTCCTAATGGTAAAACTGCCAAAATTTATAGGGGAATTCCCATAATTGAAAACAAGGTCAGACACCCGTATATTATTGCTGAACGGAATATGCTGCTCGTTGGAACATTCAACTTTACAACTCTCCAACCCCTTCTCAATTACATCAATACATGGAAGTGAGTTCTGTATAGTATTATAACCGGTAAGTATCCCCCTCAAAGCAGGAATGAGTCTGAAGGCCGCTACTGCAAAAATGCCAAGGATTATGGAAGTGTTGCCTCCACCAATCAGAAGCATAATAAGAAATCCTGCAATAATTGCAAACTCTGAGATAAAAAGCGGTATCCTCTGCAGAGTATCCATTTTTGCCCGGTTGGTGGATATAGTATCCAGTCCGGCATTAAAGGATTTAAGCATCACTCCAAAAGAGTTGTTTATTTCAAGGTCCTGATACCCTCGGAAGGCATCTGAAACAATCCTTGCCTGCATTTTCTTTGCATTGAAATCCTCTTTTGCATAAATCTTCAACCGGTCCCTCACAAAGAAAAGGTATGCGGCCATAAAAGGGAGAAATGACAAATAGAGTACAAGAACTGTCTTCCACTCATAAACAAGCATTGCCACAGTAACCAGCAGAATAAGGAGGAAATCTGCCAGAATCTTCATCAGGGGAAATATGATTCCCTGGCTGAAAGTATAGCACATATAATTGACAGAATGTCCCAAACTGCTGTACCCCTGCTCTTTAATGAACAACAACCCGTTATTGTAATAATTTGAAAACAAACTTGAACTGAGTCTCTTGTACAAAGACATGGTATAGGAGGCCTGATACTTGCCCAACTTTATGGAAACAAGTCCTTTAACGGAAACCAGCAGAAAGGCAATCATGGAGAACCCCAGGATAGCCTTAACCTCATTGGTACCCTCCAAAAGGAAAAACAGCAACGGCATAAGGGAAGCCAGACTTGCAAAATCAAGCAAAGCATTGATAAAGATTGAAACAACAACCTTTACCAGTTTCTTCCTCTCCTGGGGAAGCAGCAGATTTAGAACCCTTTTTACCATATCATTTGTCTCCTCTGCTGAAAATTGTTTCAGGTGCCTTTACATGTGCAATAAAAGAATCATATAAACGTCCAAAAACAGACGCACCAAAAACATCATTGGCCAACTTGGCACTCCGTAGCACCTTCCTTGTCTTATAAAGGAAAATCATTGCCTTATTGCTGTACGGGACATATTTAGTATATACAGGGTAAAATATCTCCTTTAACATTTCTCCCGACAAATCTTCATAACCATCGGGAAAAGAATCCAGATTAACCTGTGTTCCAAGATGGGTATTGCACAAATGGGTAAATGCTGCAATTGCCCTCAGGAACTTCCTGTTCTGCACCTCCTGAGGAATTGCCAGACCATAATTCTTGAGCAACACCGCCCAATCATACAAATGATGCAGCGCAATACCGCTCCCGTAATGCTGGAAAGCATGACAACTTAAAAACAGCATATTGAACTCAGCAGAAGGGACAACAATTCTGTACTCACCCCCATACATCTCCACTTCCACAGGATTGAGCAATTTACGGAGCAGATTATCCAGCATTGGCATGAACTTTCTGTTTATCTGAACATTAAGCAAAAACTTATGATTCTCAACCGGAATACCCTTGTAAAAGAAATTGCTGTGCTTGTACCCGTGCATATCAACCTCAATACCCTGCTGCCGCATAAGGGAATTAGCCAAAAGATTGGCCTGGGCATGACTCATTTTTGAAGTATCGGCAGAAAAAGTGAAAATATCAATATCTCCCCCCTCCCTATGTGCCGGCACATTGTAATTTGCTGAAAAGCCAACACCTTTCAACTGCACGCACGCAATACCATGCTCCCTGTACAACTGCTGCAGTTCCTCAGCAACAGCACAATACCTCCGATGCTTGGCCTCATACTTCTCAACAGAAAGCCCCCACTGCAACATAAGCGGCTTGGGAGGTTGCAGTTCCTTAGGCAAAAGCAGAACCCCCTCCCACGCCAAGGCAAGGACACCTTGGTGGGAAGCAATGTTATAACACTCCTTCCAATCAGCCCCAGTAATACCCTCAAACGTAAAAGAATCGGGCTGCACATTATGCAGGGAACTCCTCAAAAGGGCAAAAAGCATCTGCTCACTTCTCTTCAGAACCATAAAACAAGAAATTACAATTACAAAAATAACAAGAACTCGCCAAAAAAAAACAGTAAAATGTAAAATAATATAACAAGATGATTTTACACAATCTCCTGTTACTTTCCCATGCCAAATACACAATTGTATGTTACTGTTTTTAGGTTGTTACCCCCCCCCAGGTATTTTAAATTCTGCCAAGATACCCCATTCGGGGAGAAATGCAGCCCCAGCAGACATTCCTCCCCAAAAGATACCCCAATACGGGGAGAAAAGCAATTTCCAGCAGTCACTCCTCCCCAAAAGATACCCCATTCGGGGAGAAAAGCATCCTCCAGCAGTCACTCCTCCCGAAAAGATACCCCAAACGGGGACAGAAGCAACAGCAAGGCCCCACATATGACTTTCAATTGAGCACAATTCTTAGTACATTTGCGTCTAGAATTACAAATAATACTTAAGAAGATGAGACTCAGCAACAATTATATTTTAAGGGAAATAGCCGGTGAGAAGATTGTGGTTAAGCAGGGTACCCACGGCGTAGATATGACAAAGATCATCTCATTCAATGAGAGTGCATCAGCGCTTTGGGAGGAGTTCAGCGGCAAGGAATTTACATCAGAAGATGCAGCAGTTTTTTTGCAAAACAGATATGGGATTGAAACTGCTTTAGCAAATAAAGATGCAGAAGTATGGATTAGCAAACTAGTTGAATGCGGTGCAATTGTATTGTAATTTAACTTTTTAATCTTATATTTGTACACTATAATGTACATTTGATTAGTAATTATGGTTATAATCAGTTCCGCAGAATTGCGTAATAATATGAAAAAGTATCTGGATATAGCAAAGAATGAAAAGGTTGTAATCCAGAGAGGCAAGAATGAAACATTTGTTCTTGTTGCACAGAATGTTACTTCAAATGAAGATTTAAATCGTGCTATTACAGTTGATGAGGTCCTTGCTCGAGTGCGTGAAGGGTTGAATGAGATGTTTGAGCGTAAGGAGGGCCACAACATAGCATGATAAAAGTATTATTTCTTCCAGAAGTCGTCAACCAGTTTCTAGAACTTGCAGAAATACTGTATAACAAGCGTTATATGGGATTTAAAGATGCTGCAATAGAGTATTCAGAACAATTATTCAAGGATATTCAAACAAACTTACCGCTTAAAATGAAGAAGCATGCTCCTTCATATTTTAAGAAATATGGCAAAGATTTATTTTATTCCTCATTTAGCAAGAATAAAAATACAACTTGGTATGTGTTCTATAGTATTCATGAGCAGAAAGGAGAAACAATTTTTCTCATTAGATATTTAGGAAATAATCATATCATTGCGCATCATCTTCTTAAATAAATTGATATGTAATCAATGCTTGATATATAATAAATAATTTATGTTTTCATTCAGGACAACATCATTTTTTGAGCAGCCGGATCTTGTTCTCAAGAGGGGCAAGTTGGGAGTTTTGTGCAACCAGACAGCGTGGCATCCGAGTACGGGAGAATACCTTTTTGAGACAGTTGCCAGGATGGGGAACCTTACAAAGGTGTTTATGCCGGAGCATGGGCTGTTCGGGGAGTTGCAGGACCAGGTTAAACTCAATAGTGGTGACAGTTACAGCAAACTTCTTGAGGGGGTGGAGTTCATCTCCCTTTACGGGAGTAAGGAGGAGTCTTTGGCAGCAAGCCTCAAGGATCTTACAGAGATAGACGCACTAATTGTGGAGTTGCAGGATGTGGGGTGCAGATATTATACTTATCTCTCTACCATATTCAACCTGTTCAAGGTGCTTAAGGCAAACGATATAGATTTGCCGGTATATATAATAGACCGCATCAACCCGGCTGGAAGGCAGGTGGAGGGTACTGCATTAAGGGCAGGATACCGTTCTTTCATTGGAATTGAGGGTATTGTGCACCGTCATGGACTCACAATTGGAGAGATTTCATATATGCTTTACAATGAGATTAATGCAAAGTTTCCTCTCCATATAATCTCATACAAGGCATCTGCTGTAAACAAGGACCTTATGCCTTGGAGCATCCCCCCTTCTCCAAACTTCCCTGGCTTGTTCACAGCCCATTTCTACAGCGGACAATGCTTGTGGGAGGGGACAAATGTGAGCGAGGGAAGGGGTACAACCCGTCCGTTTGAGATGTTCGGGGCACCTTATATGGAGGAGTTGTCGGGATACTGCAAGGAACATGGTCTGCAGGGGTGGAATGATGCAAACTCCCCTATTGCAGATGAGGGTGTATGGGTAAGGTGGCTCAGGTTCATCCCTACTTTCCACAAATGGAAGGATGAGTGCTGTTTCGGATTCCAGTTCCTCCCTAATCCAAACATGCAGTACCATGCACTGGCACACAATTTGCGCGTGATGAGATTCGTGCATGACACATGTCCCGGTTTTGAATTCCGCCCCGGCAAATATGAGGCAGGGAATGACAGAACGGCAATAGAACTGCTGCTGGGAGATAAGGAACTGATTGACTTTGTGGCAGGAAATGGAGATTGGCACGATATTAAAGAGCATATAAAGGTAGAGGAGCAGAAATGGATACGCAAGGCCAAAAAGGCATTGCTGTACGAGGATGAACAGTTGTTCAGGATTAAATGATGCTTCCCGACAAATATTAATAATTAAAGGAATTATGGCAAATCCGGTATTGAACGAGAACGTATTCAGAAAAGAGAATGTTGCTTACGGCAACACAGGTGTTATGACAGTTGGAGGTACTGCAGTAAAGACATTACTGCTGCTGTTTATGGTAGTGGCAGGTGCTGCATATACATGGAAACTTTATTATGCCGCTGCAAATCCGCAGGCTATTGCCGGCTGGATGTGGGGCGGACTTATAGGGGCCTTTGTAATGGCAATGATAATATCATTCAAGCCAAAGACAGCCCAGTTCCTCTCCCCTATCTATGCTGCAGGTGAAGGGCTTGCATTGGGAGGTATCTCTGCCATCTTCAATGAGCAGTTTGCACTTACCGCACCAAATATTGTAATTCATGCAGTTGCACTTACTTTGGTTACAGCACTGGTAATGTACAGTGTTTACGCAACAGGACTCATTAAAGTTAACGGCACATTCATGAAGGTCCTGAGCATTGCCCTCATTTCAATAATGGTGTTCTATATAGGAAGTTGGATTGTATCACTGTTTGGGGTTAATTTGAGCATGTTGCACAACAGCAGTCCTCTAAGTATTGGTATCAGCCTTGTAATAGTTGCGGTGGCAGCATTCAGTCTGCTTATGGATTATGAATTTATCCGCCAGGCATCTGCTGCAGGTGCTCCCAAATATATGGAGTGGTACGGGGCATTCGGCCTTACTGTAACTTTGGTATGGCTATACCTTGAATTGCTCAAATTATTGGCAAAATTTGCAAATAGGGAGTAATTTAACGGCAAAATATTTTGCTATAACAAAATGAATTGCTACATTTGCACGCTGAAAATTAATTTTTAAAACAATAATAGAAATGAAACAAGGTATTCATCCCGAAAGTTATAGACTAGTGGCTTTCAAGGATATGTCAAATGACCACGTATTTATTACACGTTCATGTGTAAACACTAAAGAGACAATTGAGATTGACGGTGTAACTTACCCTGTAATGAAAATGGAGATTTCAAACACATCTCACCCATTCTACACTGGTAAGATGAAACTTGTTGATACTGCAGGTAGAGTTGATAAGTTCTACAGCCGTTACAAAAAGAAATAATCCTTGTAAAGGAAAAAAGAAAAGCAGCCTTATGGGCTGCTTTTTCTTTTTAGGTTAATAGAAGATTATTTGCCCATTGAAATTGAGTTTGCAATATGGGCGCGTGCCATCTCAACACCCTGCTCGTCAAGGGTTACATCAAGAACCTCACCATCTGCCATGAACAACTGTGCATTGTTGTCATCTACAAATTTGATAAGGTCGGTTGATTTGTTGTCTATCTCGGCTTTCCATGTCTTCTGGTCTGCATCATAGATAACCTTAATTGAAGAATTGCCGTCGGAGAAGAGATAGCCGTTGTTCAAAGTCTTTATCTCTACATCTTTGCCAAAACTGTTCTTGATCATTTTTCTCTCTCCGGAACTTGCAACGAGTCTCTCACCTGTCCAGAATTCTACAGAGTTGAAGACAACTGCATCAGCAAAAATACAAACCTCATACACAGGTACAATGTGGAATGCAAGGAATACTACCTCGTTAATCCATTTGTCTCCAATATTGTCGTTCCAGTTCTTGATTTTGTTTGTCAACTGGAAAGAACCTATACAAGAAGAGAGAATAAGGGCTGCAGAGAGCAGCAAAGCCAAGTTTTTAATGTTCTTTTTCATAATAGATATTTTTAAATTGGTTTTGATACAAATTTATAAAATCTGCATCAAAATGCAAATATCAAAACCGGCGAAAATCATACCGTTATCATAAAAATATTGAGTATCTTTGCAATAATATGGAGGTAAAAAAAGAGATAATACGCTCCCTTGCAGAGCAATACAATAATGAAGAATATTTCAGGGGTGACCCAATAATTTTTCCCAAACATTTCGCAAGAATAATGCTTGGGGAAAGTGGCATAGAGGGGTTGGGAGGCAAAGGAGAATTGTCGGGAATAAAATATACCCTGCAGGATGTGGAGATTGCTGCTGTAATTGCCGCACACCTTGCCTGGGGACGCCGCGATATGATAGTGCGCGACTGCAAGAGGGCATTTGATGAAATGAACTGGCAACCATACAAATACATAATGTCGGGGTCCTACAGGAATGAAGATGCCAGCCTGCACCGTACAATAAAATGGAGTGAATTTGCAGCAATCTGCACACGTTTGAAAGAGTTCTACACCAAAGCACCCTCTCTGGAAATTCTTACTCCCGACGAAATCCGCGTAAGGATTTACGGACAGAAAAGCGACCCAAAGGCTGCCAACAAAAAGATTCACATGATGCGCCGCTGGATGGTGCGCAATGACGGCATAGTGGATCTTGGGCTCTGGAAAAGCACCTCCCCTGCTTCACTTGTAATACCTCTGGATGTGCATGTCCACAGGAGTTCCCGCAACCTTGGAATCACCTCCCGCAACAGCGCAGACATAACCACCGCCATGGAAATCACCCGCTTCTTGAGCAGAGTCTTCCCCGGCGACCCTTGCAAGGGCGATTTTGCCCTCTTTGCCTACGCTGCCAGCATAAAATAATAGTGTAAAAATAAATTAAAAATAGATACTGAAAATCAATTGTTTGTACAAAATCACGTCGTGATTATGAAAAAGTTAGTAATTATTTTGCTGTTCATTGCAACAAGCGCAACAGCACAGATCAGGTTCTCTGCAGATTTTGAGAGCGGATCAATGGAGAAAGCAGAACTTGTATCACAGGAGAACAAGAACGGTACAGAGAGTTATACCTATAATTTTTACAGCAGGTTTGACCCTGCAAATCCTGCACGCCCTACCCTTGCTCCAAGTGCAAGATGGTACTATTTCCGCATGGATGGGGTAAAGGACAAGGAGATTATTCTCAATGTAAAGAATTCGGATGCACGACGCCCGTACTACAGTTATGACAATGAGAACTGGACAAGATTCTCAGAAACTGAGTCACCAGATGAGAAGACAATAATAAAGAAATACACCCAGGATACTGTTTATATTGCATACTATATCCCTTATACCTACAGCAGACTTCTTGGAAAAATTCAGGAATGGGTGCAGTACAATTGGGTAGACCTGAGTTCAATTGGAGAGAGTGAACACGGAAGGAACATGCCGCTGCTTACCATTACCAACAAGAACGGCAAAGAGGGAAAGAAAGTGGTGTATATCCATGGCCGCGTACATACCAGCGAAACTCCCGGCACCTGGCACCTTGAGAGGATGATTGACCAGTTGGTGGCAGATACCCCATATGCACACGCACTTAGGGAGAATGCAATTTATTACATCCTTCCTTTTACTAATCCCGACGGTGTTGTAGAGGGCAACAGCCGTTCAAATGCCAACGGAGTGAACATGGAGGTAAACTGGGACGACCCTGAAGAGGTAACCACCAAAGAGGTGAAGAACATGAGGGCATTCCTGCAATCGCTGCTTGCCAAGGGAGATGTTGATGTATTCCTTAACATGCACTCACAGAGCATGCACCAGGCAACATATTGGGTACATACTGCAGAAACATCATCTGACAAACTCTACAGAAACATTATGGTTCTTGCAAACCTTACCATGCAGGACAACCCTTACTTTGCAAAAAAAGACCTCTGTTTCTCAAAGATGGGCAGCAGATATTGCGAAGGTTGGTTCTGGAACAATGCAGGTGACAGAACCCTTGCCGTTACATTTGAGACTCCATACACATACTACAGCCAGAACAAGGAGGGTGAATGGGTAAGTATTGAGAATCTGCAGAAATTTGGTGACTGCAGCCTTATTGCCCTTGGAGACTACCTTCAGGCAGGAGCCCCATACAGGATAAACATCAGTGAACCTGCCGCGGCAAAAGGTTTCCAGACAATGACTGACAACAGCAAGTTCTATTTTGGAGAGAGTTACCTTAAGGCTTCCAAAGAGGGGGCAAAGGTGAAATATCTATTCAACGGAAAAGCAGAGGGTGTTGACCTCCCTGTCGGTACATATGAAGTATACAAATGGGCCGCCGGAGACAACATAAGAGTGAGCAAAGAGGGAGAGAACGAATGGGTTAAGGTTGGAGAGATGAAACACAACGGTGGCAGGAAAATCAAATACACCTACACTGCAAAAGAGGGTGAACTTGTAGACAATCTGCTGCTCAAGAGGAAATAATCACATAAAACAATATGCTTGATTTCAACAAATACATGAGCTTCTTTGGAGTTACTGAGGAAAATCTGAAGGAGCTCATTTCAATTGCCCTTTCAAAGGGAGGGGAATATGCAGACCTCTTTTTTGAACACTCTGTAATAAATGAACTTACCCTACGCGACGGGGAGGTAAATGCAGCCGGAACACACATAGATTACGGTGTGGGGATAAGGGTAGTGAAGGGAGAGAAAACCGGATATGCATACTCTGAGGTTACAACCATGCCCCTAATGCGCAAGGCGGCTCTTACAGCAGCACAGATTGCAGAAGAAAAGAGTGCAGTTATGGCTATTCCGCAAGGAATAAAGATTCTGGAAAAGGGAAAACTGTATCCTATCGGGAAGAACTGGGATGAGACAGGAATAGAGTACAAGATTCTATACCTGCAAAGTTTGAATGGGAAAATATTCTCAAAGGACAGAAGGACTGTGAAGGCAATAGGGAAAATTGCCGATTCAAATACACTTGTTCTGTTCTACAACTCTTTGGGAGAAGCGTTTACAGATGAGAGGCCAATGATTAATGTGGTTGCAAACTGCGTTATGGAAGATGGTAAAGGGCGCTCTGAGACAAGCGGTGTTTCCCGCAGTTACAGAATTGGATTTGAACTACTGACCGATGAACTGATGGAGGATATAGCCAATGAACTGGTTTCAAAAACTGCATTCCTGTTTGAAGCATCACAGCCAAAAGGGGGTTCCATGCCAGTGGTAATGGGAGCCGGAGGAAGCGGAATTCTTCTGCACGAAGCAGTAGGACACGCCTTTGAGGCAGATTTCAACCGCAAAGGGACATCCATATTCTCAGATATGATGGGGAAACAGATATGCGACACTACCATAAACATAGTAGATGACGGAACAATTGCCGGCAACCGTGGCAGTTGCAACTATGATGACGAAGGTATTGCAGGTCAAAAGACATATCTTGTAAAAGACGGAATCCTTAATTCCTACCTGCATGACCGTATAAGTGCAAAATTCTACGGAGTATCCCCTACCGGCAACGGCCGCAGAGAATCATTCAGATACATGCCTATCCCCCGCATGAGGGCCACCTACATGGAAAACGGCAATATGACAGAAGAAGAACTTATATCCCAAGTAAAAAAAGGGATATATGTAGATAATTTCAGCAACGGCCAGGTACAGATTGGAGCAGGAGACTTCACATTCTACGTAAAAAGCGGTTACCTGATAGAAAAAGGACGCCTTACACAACCTATAAAAGATGTGAACATAATAGGCAATGGACCCAAAGCACTTAAGGACATTATAGGCGTTGCAAACAACTCCCGCATGGAAAATGCCACCTGGACCTGCGGGAAAGGACAGTATGTTCCGGTATCGTGCGGCATGGCCAGCGTACTGGTAAAAAAACTGGTAGTAGGCGGAAATAACTGATACTATTTTAGGAAGTCGGTCCCCGACTTAACTCGGGGACCGACTTTTAAATAAGTGTAATTATGGAAATAGATAGAAACCAATATAAGGATGCAGCCCGGGCGGCATTGGAGATGGTGATGAAGCATGGGGCACAGGCCTGTAGGGTAACAATGAATTTTGGGATACAGAATTCGTTTTCGGCCCTGGACGGCAAATTGGAGAACCTGCAAAACGCCAATGACAGCAATCTGTACATACAGATAATTTCTGATGGAAGATACGGTGCGTACTCAACCAACAGACTCAACAGCAAGGAACTGGAGATGTTCATAAAGGAGGCGATACACACCAACGGATACCTTGCTCCGGATCCTGCACGCACCCTCCCGCCCAAGGAGTTGTGCTGGTTTGGAAAAGAGGACAACCTTAACCAGTATGACAATTTCATACTGGAAATGGACCCGGCACAAAAGAAGGATATTGCCTTTGAGGTGATGGAGGAAATACATGGGAAAAACAGGAAGATTGTTTCCGTAAACACAGAATACGGAGATATGCTTGAATACCAGTATATGGTAGATTCCCAGGGGTTTGAGGGGGATTCCCTGCAGAGTAACTTTACCGTAAGTGCAGAGTGTTCCGTAAAAGGGAGAGGTTATGCCAGAAGTGAGGGATGGTGGTACGAATCTGCATTGCATTTCAATGAGTTCACATACAAAGGTTGCGGAGAGACCGCACTGAAAAGAGCATTGGAAAAACTCAACCCAAGGGAGATGAAGGGGGGAAGTATGAACATGATAGTTGACAATACCTGCTCAAGCAGACTTGTATCCCCTATTTTCCAGGCACTTAACGGAAGCAACATACAGCAAAGGAACTCTTTCCTCATGGAGAGGAAAGGGGAAAAGGTATTCTCCGACAATCTCACACTCAAGGATAATCCCCACTGGGTTGGAATGAGCGGCAGCCGGTACTTCGACGGTGACGGCATTGCCACAAGACCCATGGAGATAATCCGCAACGGAGTAGTGGAAACCTACTTCATAAATACATACTCGGCAAACAAGATGGGGGTATCCCCTACCGTAGAGAGTGCATCTGTACCACATTTTTCACTTGAGGAGTTTCCCGACAACATGAGAAACCTCAATCATTGTGACATGATGAAACTTATGGGGAAAGGGATACTGGTTACCGGATTCAACGGAGGAAACTGCAACGGCCTCACAGGCGACTTCTCTTATGGAATAGAAGGATTCTATTTTGAAAATGGTGAGGTATTATTTCCTGTAAGGGAAATGAATATAAGCGGCAATATAGTATCTTTGTGGAATAATGTGGCAATGATAGGGAATGATGCCAGAACCTGTTCAAGGTGGCTCATCCCTTCTCTTGCTTTTGAAAATGTAGATTTTACCGGAATTTGATAATGAAAAAAATGACATTGGGATTGGCATGTTTGCCAATTATAGTGCTTGTAACACTTATTGTTATAGGCTCAATACTTTTCGGTGATGAACTTACATCAGGTCCATCACAGATTGCCCTTCTTGGTGCAGCACTTGTTGCAGCATTCATAGCAATGGCAAGACAGAAAATCTCATGGGAGAAACTAGAGGAGGGGATGGCAGACAACTTCAGCAAATCTGCCGGTGTTTTCTTCATACTTCTTTCAATTGGTGCACTCACCTCCACCTGGATGTTGTCGGGAGTAGTGCCAACATTAATCTATTATGGACTGAAAATGATAAATCCCGCAATATTCCTGCTGGTAATATTTGTTTTTACTGCCCTCATATCTCTGGTATTGGGCAGTTCCTGGACAACTATAGGGACTATTGGCATTGCCATGCTGAGTGCTGGTGAAATAATGGGGTTCAGCACAGGATGGCTTGCAGGTGCAATAATATCGGGAGCATACTTCGGTGACAAGATTTCCCCTCTTTCAGATACCACAAACCTTGCAGCAAGCATCTCAGGTGTAGATCTGTACAAGCATGTGAAATATATGCTCATTACAAATATCCCTACAGTTTTCATTTGCGCAATCATCTTTACAGTTGCCGGTTTTATGATTCCTTCATCTGACCACCTTGATGTAGCAGCAGAGTGCGCTGTAATTGAGAATACCTTCAATATCTCCCTATGGCTGCTTCTGATACCTGCAGCAACAATATTTATGATCTACAAGAAGGTTCCGGCATTCCTTACTCTGTTCATATCTGCAATTTTGAGTTCAATAATTGCAGTGTTTGTTCAGCCGCAGATAATTGGACAGATTACCCCTTATGCTGTAAACTCAATTGAAACATTCATATACGCACCGCTAAAGATGCTTTCCATGCCTGTAGAGATAACTGCAGAAAGTGCCATGCTTACAGAACTGGCAAGTACAAGCGGCATGGCCGGTATGCTCAATACAGTATGGCTGATTATGTGCGTATGTGCATTCGGCGGAATTATGGAGGCAGGAGGATTCCTTGATGCTATAACAGAGCAACTCATTCAGGTAATAAAGGGGCGTACATCATTGGTTGGTACAACAATTGGCACATGTATTGTCAGCAACCTTACAATGTCTGACCAGTACATGTCAATCATAATTCCGGGCAAGATGTTTGCAGACATTTACAGAAAAGAAGGATATGAGCCGCAGTTGTTGAGCCGCTCTCTGGAGGATTCTGCAACAGTAACATCAGTACTTATACCATGGAACTCATGTGCGGCAATGCAGAGCAGTGTACTTGGCGTGGCAACACTTACATACCTTCCTTACTGTTTCTTCAACATCCTTTCTCCGGTTGTATCAATAATTGTGGCGGCAATCGGCTACAAGATCAACCGTTTTGGCAAACCGGTAAATAAAAAGGGTTGAAATTTGTGATAATGGAAAATTTAAGGCAAATTTGCAGACAATAATCAAGTAAGAATTTAATTATAGAAAAAATGGAAATTAATGTTAACAAAGTAGTTTCGTTATCATATACTTTGGAAGTAGATGGCGATGTTATTGAGACTGTAGCGGCTGAGAAACCAATGATGTTCATCTTTGGCACCGGTTACCTCCTTCCAAAATTTGAGGAGTATATTGCTGGCAAGAAAGTTGGTGACACTTTTGAGTTTACACTTACAGAGGAGGAGGGTTACGGCAAAGTTAACCCTGATGCGATTGTAGAACTACCTAAAAAACTTTTTGAAGTTGAGGGCAAAATTGAGGAGGGGCTTCTTACAGTAGGCAATGTTCTCCCTATGATGGATTCAGAGGGCAACAGACTTAACGGTGCAATTGACGAGGTTAAGGATGAAACAGTTGTAATGAACTTCAACCACCCTCTTGCAGGTGCTGCACTACACTTTACAGGTAAAGTTGAGGCTATTAGGGAGGCTACAGAGACTGAACTTACAAACGGCCTTTTCAATGAGAAGGTTCAGCACTCATGCGGTGACGGTTGCGGTTCCGACTGCTCTTCATGCGGTTGCGGCGGCTGCCACTAATCTGCAGGACATTAAGAAAAGAGGTTGTTTGGTAAAACAACCTCTTTTTTATTGCTTTTTAGGGTAAACGCCATCTCAAGTGTATATATATATATATAAACTAATATGCACTAATATGAAAAGGAAGATAATTCTATCATTGATCCTCCTGTTGTTTGTTTCTGTAATGAATGCACAGGAAAAACAGAACCTTAAAGTTCTGTATGTAGGTGGCAACAATTCAGATTGGGAAGAGTCCACCCCGGAAAAAATTCAGGAAAGGCACAATGCTTTTGTTACATATCTTAAAGATTATTTTACAGAAGTATCATACATTAAGGCTAATGAATACAAGCCGGAGATATCTGCTGGATATGATGTAACAATTCTGGATGGAACACTTCCGCAGGTACAGCCGGCAATATGGAGAAAACATCCGTCGGGAGAAGAGAAATACTTCAACAGGAGGTCTCCTCTTACAGAGGATTACAGTTACCCTACAATACTGATTGGGGAATCGGCAGAACGTAACACAAGGGCAATAGGGTGCAAAATAGACTGGTACTGCCTGTGCCTTGATGCAAATGCTTACGGAATGAACCTTGAACACCAGATCTTCAAAGGGCCTTTCAAAACAGAAATCACCTTGTCCAGCCAGCCTGTTCCTGAAGGGGCAAAACAATATGAGGCACTTTACAGGACCGGAGGACTTCCGGAAATGGTAGATATGTGGAAGGTCCAGACAAAAGGATATATGACCGACAAAGGGTTTAAAGTGGGGCTGGTTTCCCGTCCTGCAGGATTCCTCGATTCTCCCGAAACAGAAATAATATCGGGAGGAGTAAGCCAGAAAAGTGCAGATGCAATTGCAATAGGACGCCATGCCAACTTCTTCTTCTGGGGCTTCTCTGCCTCCCCTGCATACATGACAGATGAGGCCAAAGATGTGTTTGCCAATGCAGTGGTTTATACTTCTACCCTTAAAGGTGAGCGTATAATTGCAAGGAGATATTATGACAGGGCTGCAACTAAAAAGTATGCACATGAGAAAATGGCCCTTGTATCTGAAGAGGGGTATAAGGCAGTTGTGGAAGACGGCAAAAAATCCTTTGAAAGGAATGCACAAATAAAAAGGGATGCTTTGGCAAAAAAGGAAAAGGGTGAAACATTGAACCGTATTGAGGAGGCATATCTTAAAATGAATCTTCCCGACAGTTATACCCCTCCAACAAAAGCAGAATACATAAAAAAACAGGTAAGAATGAAGGGGATGGATTTTGGCGAGAGCTTTAAATCATACCACAAATATATGGAGGAGAACTACCCTTACTTCTATGGAGCGGAGATGTTCTATAACCTTATCATAGATGAAGATGTAAAGAGCCTCAAATGTGCAAATTCAGACAAAAAACTCCTGGACAAGGCCATTACACTCCTTGAAAAGGGGAAAACTGCAGAAGATGTTGCAAAAGCACAGAGAATACTTGACCGTTATACCCTCTGCACATTTGAAAAACCTGAGCAGTGGAGAAACTGGTATGAAACATACAAAGACAAACTCTTCTTTACCGAAGCCGGCGGATTTGTATTCCTTGTAAATGACAAGGATCCTGAGGTTCCAGGCAACAACTACAAGGAGAAGAAACTGTATCTTGCTTTCAGGGATATGGAGATTGGTGAAACTTCACATGCTGAGCCTGTAAAAGTGGCTGCAAAACACATTACAATAGATGGAGGAAGACAGTATCTGATTGTAAAGATGAAAATTGAGGAGGGTTACCATGTATATGCAACTGCAGGTAACGAACACCCTTTTGTCCCTTGCAAAGTTGATATTGAACTTCCTGCAGGATATAAAATTGAAAGTGAAATGGAAATGCCGGCATCAGATTTCTATGCAAATGACGGTACTACAATCTATAAAGGTGAAGCAAAATTTGTTCTCCCAATTATTGGAGATGACAAAGAGGGTATTAAAGTAAATGTAGAATACCAGTGTTGTGATGCAAATATCTGCATGGCTCCTGTAAAAACTGTTATTGAAGTCCCTTCAGTGAAAATAAAATAGCATTTAAGCAACAAGTAAAAAAGCCTGGGAATTATTGGTTCTCAGGCTTTTTCAGCTCTTTCTGCAAACGTTTCTGGGCCTTTCTCCTGAGCCTCTCCTGCTTTTCGTAGGCTTTCTGGGCCTTGGATTTTCCCCTTAGAAGGCTCTTGAAAGAATTGAACTCCTTCTGATAAACTATACCTATTCCGCTCCGTTGGCTGTTGTTATTGTTGTTGTAGGAAGAGTACTGGTCCTCTGCATGGGAGAAAAGGTCGAGCCTTATATTACCCGGATTATCCAGTTTTACCTCCACATCTATGTTTCCTATCACATCCCTGTTGTTCTGGGCATAAGGATCATTGCCAATATTTCCGTTAATTATTACCCTGTTGTTGAACAATTGGGTTGAAACAGCAACATCAAAGATATCTGTTCCCCGCTCTCCAGGCTGGTAGTTGAGACCCAGGTCCAAAGGAATTCCCAACTGGTGGAAAATATTGCTTATCTGGTTGCTCAACATCTCAGATGCATTGGAATAGAGTATTGAAGAGTTGTTTGCAATACCGCTCTGCTCGTCGGGAATAAAACCGCCCGACACAAGGATTGCCATAAACTGCTTCTGAATCTTCCCCTGGGTATTGAGGGCACTCTCAACCCTTATTTTGGTGGTAGGGTCAAGATCCGGTATATCAATCTCAAAGTTGAGTTGTGGGTTCATCATCTTTCCCTGCATCCCTATGATACAGTTTACATTCCTCCTGGTAGAGATGCTGCTGGTATCAGCAATGAGTGGATTAATGCTCGTTTTGGTACTGTAAAGGGCATCAAGGCTAAGATTGGTATTGGCAATGTCTCCATTGAAAACAATTGTACCTCCGGGTTGCAGAATAAAATCCCTCGACGCAATGCCGGCCAATACAAACTTGTAACTTCCGTCGGTTACATGGTAATCTCCAAAAATGTCAAAAACCTCTCTGGAAGGATCAATGTCAAGATTAATCACTCCATTCCCTTTTGCCCTTATCACATCCCCCACAGATTTATCAATTTCAATCATTATCTCTGCATCAGGGGTAACTTGAGCCGCAATATCCACTTTCAGATTTGAACTCTTCCTGGCAACCTCTTTTCTGTTAATAGAGAGGGTATCGTATGGGTCAATCCATCTGTCCTGATCATTTTCAACAAAAGTGAGCAGATTGACCCTTGTAGCAGTTGCTGAATTTGACAAAGGTACATGGATAGATGTCCTTTTATTTGAAACGGCATCTATCTGCAGGTCAATATTGTTAAGGGGACCTTTCAACAGCAGGGAACCGGTTGCAAAGGCACTGCCATAGAAAAACTCATTATCATGCTCGTTTGTATTCAGACACTGGAGATTTGAGAAGGTTACCCTTGTATCCAATGTTAGGTCCCGGAAATAATCATATCCAAGTTTGCCATTAATTATACCTCTTGAACCAAACCTGTCATACAAAGGGAGATTCTTGAAGAAAATGCCTTTTTCGGTAAGTTCAAACGGGCCGTCAATAGTATATGGGACCTGCGTAAAATTGAGCAGAAAACCCAGTTTGTTGAAACGGCAGTCTGAACCTGTAAGGGCCAATTTGTCCAGTGTACCGGAGAGGCTCAAATCTCCCGACATACTTCCACTTGACTTGGAGATTATATCTGCCAGGAACGGCTCAAAATAACTTACAGACAAATCCTCAAGGGAAGCATTGAGGTTGAGCCATGAGGTCTCAGGCTTGAAATATCCTGTAGCAAGGAAAGTCCTCCGGTTGTTCAAACTTGATTTCAGATAGAGGTTCAACTCCTTGTCAACATCATTCCATTTGCTCATCATCTTCAATGAGCCAACCTCATTCCCATAAACAGAAACGTCATTGCCGGTAATGTCAAAGAAAACTTTAGGGGCCCTGTAAAGGTCAGATACTATTCCGTTGCCGGAAAAATATCCCTGGAAATTAAAGGACTTGTTCAGGAAAATGTTAAATATCCCCACGTTGAAATTATCCAGTCTGAAATTAATTGAGTCATCTGAATATCTTGACATTGCTCCCTGCATTGAGAGGCTCTGCCCTCCATTATAGAGATTGAATCCTTGTACTGAAAATAAAGAGTCTGATACAGACAACTCAGCCGGGCTGAACTTCCAGTGTTCACCCTCAATGTTTATATGTGAACCATCAAGCAGATTTGCCTGGAGTCCCCTACCCTGTAGCAGTTCAACATTTCCCAAAATGGTGGCACTGTTGCTGGCAGTTGTATCATTCATAAAACTGAATTCAAGCCCAAGAACATTTGAATGGGCGTCAACATTAAGGGAAACACTGTCCATCAACATACCCGCCAGTTTCACATTTTCAGAATGGAGAACAGCCCTTGTTCCATGTGTATAGTCTGACCCCAACCGGAGTTCAAGCCCCTTAAAGAAATCTACCCCTTTTGCCAATCTTCCCGACAAAACCTTCCCCTCAAGCACATTGTCCCTGCCTATCATAACACTCGCACGGGTACCGTCACTTATGTAATAATCCTTATTGAGAATCTCAAAAACAGGCATGGTATTGAATGTCTGCATATTGAAATTATACAATCCATCGGCATAAACGCGTGAGGTATCCCTAACGAACCAGTTGTCCATATTGTGCGCCAATACCATATCTGCAAATTTGCCCGCAAAATGGTATATTGGAGCAGGCCCCGAATACTCAACTTCGGCAAAAGGGGACCTGAGGGTTGCAGTATATACATCACTTGAATTGAGCGACTTGATATTTATATCTCCAATATTGTAAATCCCTTTGGGTCCTTTGTATACAACATCTGAAATGTCAATCTTCCCGTTCACATACCCGTCACCCGTATTCTTTACATTGGCGGAAGCAACAAGACTGAGTTGTGAAACAGGATTGGACCTGTCAACATTTATTGCAGCAAGATTTATATTGCCAACTTCTGCAATAAAATCATACTGGCTCTCATCGGCAAAATCGGGAACAAAAGAGAATAGTCCATTGTATGAAAAATTGAAATTCGGATCTGTTGATACAACATTTCCTCTAAAAGCATTGTCAGCATATGTTCCTTTAGCCTCAATGCCGCTGAAGTCATACCCATTGAACCCAAAACTTGAAATGCCGAGGGTATCCAAAGTGAGTTCTATACCGCCTCCATCCCTTCTGAAAAGGGCATCAAAGTCTGCAAATGCAGATGCTTTGCCAAACTTGTCATTTGAGAGGAGAGCCCCCGCATCCACATTTTCAAGAGCCACGGTTCCATTGAATCTGGAACCGGCATTGCGTTCATTCCTGAACAGAAGGTCAACTGATACTCTTCCCGACGGAGAAGTAATGAGACCATCCGCCACAAAATCATCCAACAATCCCATAAGGTTCCCCTTGAACTCAAAATGGGTAAGCGGTGCAAGGGAAGCAAGTTTGCTGTTGAGCGGTGTATTGTTAATGGAAGAGATGATCCTGGCCAAATCAGTAAAAATGGTTGAACTCCCCTTAATCTCTGCAATAGCCATAGTTCTGGAGATGTCGGGAAGACCGTTTATCCTTGCATTGAGATTGATGAATGAGAGTCCCGATTCCGAAGTTGCAACAAGATTTCTGGCATCAATGTCCTTAACTGTACCTGTTATCTCTCCATTGATATAAAATGCAAGTCTGCTGTCAAACAGTGTTGGGGCAATTTTGCCAATGGTTCTGAAGTTAATAAACGCATTCTGAAGGCTGATGCCCATCTTCACCTTTTGGGTAAAATCTGCAAAATCCTTTGGCGAGGAGTATCTGAAATAGAAATATCGGGAACTGAGAACAGAATAACTGTCTGCCAGATAAAAGTCACTCACAAGTGCTTCAGTTCCGCAAACCCTGGCCTTTCCGCTTAAAGTTCCTATCTTAAGCCCACTCTTGTCCCGTCCTTTGATGCAGTTTATCTGAGCATAGAGAGTATCTGATTTAAGATGCACATCAGAAATGTCTATTGATATATCTCTTACATCAAGATCCGCAAAATTTGCCGTACTGTCCCCCTTGAACACATACTTGGTATGGTTCTTCATTGTAAACCTGAAATCATTTACCTTAAGGGTATTGGCAAGAAGGTTCAGGTTGCCCTTCTTTGCTGTATCCTTTGGCGCATCCTTGGAGAGCCTGAAAATCCTGTCGAGATTGGTCCTCTTAAAAGCCTCTGTCTGGAGATTGAACTCACCGTCTGAAAGGGAGATCTTATTTATTTTTATTTTGGCATCAATCAGATGCTGCACATCAAGCGACAATGACAACTTGTTGCATCTGAGAAGTGTATCTGAGTAACCGCAATTCGTCTCCAGGGAGTCGAGTAGCGGTGACTGGGAGTTTGAAACAATGGAGATATCCTTTAAAATAAGTTTGTTGAAAAACACAAAATAGACCTTGCCTATGGAGATTCTGCCATCCAACTTGTCCGACACTGCTCCGGCAACTTTCTGTACAGCAAAAGTCTGCACTCCCGGAAACTGGAGAATGATAAGTGAGGCAACTTGCACGCAAACAAGCATCACCAGCAGGGCTACAAATATTTTTAAGTACTTTTTTATAAAATTCTCGTTTTAGTATCTCCAATTAGCAAATTTAATCAAAAAAACTGAGTAGATTTGCAATTATATAAAAATCTTTATGAGTTATCTTATTTTAGGTATAGAGTCATCCTGTGACGACACATCAGCCGCTGTAATACGTGACGAGTATCTTCTCTCAAACGTAATGGCGAGCCAGGATGTTCACAGAAATTACGGAGGAGTGATCCCTGAACTTGCTTCAAGGGCTCACCAGCAGAATATATTGCCTGTAGTTGACCAGGCCCTCAAACAGGCAGGGGTAACAATGGCTGAAATTGATGCAATTGCATTCACAAGAGGACCGGGACTTCTTGGGTCCCTTCTTGTTGGGACATCCTTTGCCAAAGGGTTGTCAATATCAACTGGAAAACCTCTTGTTGAAGTAAACCACCTTCAGGGGCATATACTTTCACACTTCATAAAACAGGAAGGGAAAGAGAACAGGGCTCCTCAGTTCCCGTTCCTCTCTCTGCTTGTATCGGGAGGACACACCCAGATAGTGAAAGTTACAGACTACCTCAGTTTTGAAGTTATTGGACACACAATAGATGATGCTGTAGGCGAGGCATTTGACAAATGCGCCAAAATGATGGGATTGGGATATCCGGGAGGTCCGGTCATTGACAAACTTGCCAAGGAGGGAGATGCCGGAAAATTCAAGTTCTCAAAACCGCATATCCAGGGGCTTGACTACAGTTTCAGCGGAATAAAGACATCCCTTCTTTACTTCTTGAGGGACCAGTTGAAGGAAAATGAAAATTTCATTGAAGAGAACAAGGCAGACATATGCGCTTCGTTCCAGAAACATCTGATTGACATTCTTCTTGACAAACTGGTTAAGGCCGTAAAGGAGACCGGAATCAAACAGATTACCATTGGCGGTGGAGTTTCCGCCAACTCCGGACTTAGGGAGAGAATATACAATGAAGGGGTAAAAAGGGGTTGGGAAACCTTTATCCCTGAGTTCAAGTTCACCACAGACAATGCAGCCATGATTGCAATAAGCGGACTGTGCAAATTCCGTCTTGGGATGACATGTCCAATAGATGCGGCCCCTATTTCACGTGCTGCAGACATGAAATGAGAACTGGCCCCAGTTCCCGGCTTTTGCGCTGAAAATTTGAGGCAGTCAAATACCGGACCGGGAGCAGCCAAATTATGACAGAATTATGAAAGAGGTAGAAGTTGTATTTCCTGCGAAGTTCAATCCTACAGAAAAAGACATAGTTGCAGCATGCGAAAAAGTACTCAGGGCAAGGCCGGGTGCTGTAATTTCTCACGAGGTAAGGAAACGCTCACTCGATGCCAGAGGTGGGGAGATAAAATACAGGTACAGAGTTAATGTAGCCCTAAGGGGAATGGAGCCAATTGAACCATACAAACTTCAGGAATTCAAGGATGTACACAATGCAGAGCCTGTAATTGTGGTAGGATGCGGACCTGCAGGACTCTTTGCAGCTCTAAAACTGGTACAACTTGGCCTCAAACCAATAATTCTTGAGAGGGGAAAAGATGTCCACCAGCGCAAATTTGATATGGCCAAACTCTCAAAAGAGCAGATTGTCAACCCCAACTCAAACTATTGCTTTGGTGAGGGTGGAGCCGGCACCTTCTCCGACGGCAAACTCTACACCCGCTCCACAAAAAAAGGAGACATAAGGGAAATCCTCCATATGTTCGTACATTTTGGGGCAGATCCCGCCATACTAATAGAATCCCACGCCCACATTGGAAGTGACAAACTCCCCCGTGTAATTGAAAATATGCGCAATTGCATCATAGCACATGGCGGCCAGGTACATTTCAACTCCCATGTGGTGGATTTTACCCAAACCCCCACCGGCTGGGAGGCAATTGTTGAGGATTCCAACACTCCCGACAGCACTTCCATCCCCGGAGGCACCTCTGTCCCCGGAAACACTTCTGCCCACGGAGGCACCTCTGTCCACGGAGAGGTATCCATTTGTGGACAAAATTCGCAAATTGGCACTTCCCTCCACGGTGAGGCACCCGTTTGTGGACAAAATGGGAATTTGTCGGGAAGAAAAGCATATTCTGCAAAGAATATCATACTTGCTACCGGACACTCGGCCAGGGACATCTACGAACTGTTCCATGCAAAAGGGTGGACAATTGAGCCAAAAGGATTTGCTTTGGGAGTGCGTGTAGAGCATCCGCAAACACTCATAAACAACATCCAGTACCACGGGAAATACCAGCCATATCTCCCTACTGCAGAATACTCCCTTGTTACACAGGTTGATGGGCGAGGAGTATTTTCATTCTGCATGTGCCCTGGTGGAATTCTTGTTCCGGCAGCAACAGACCGGGGGGAGATGGTGCTCAACGGAATGAGCAATTCTGCCCGCAACTCAAAATGGGCAAATGCTGGAGTTGTAGTACAGGTAAACCCGGAAGATGTACCTGAATTTGCAGAGTTCGGTCCACTACAGGTACTCAGATTCCAGCAATCAGTAGAGAAGAAACTCTTTGAATACAGCAACAGCATAAAGGCACCGGCCCAGAGGATGGAGGATTTCTGCAAAGGTACCGTTTCCAAAGACCTTCCGGAGACATCATACAAACCGGGGGCCTACCCTGCCCCGCTGCATGAACTGCTCCCTCCTTTTGTAGCAACCCGCCTCCAGAAAGCATTCCCGGAGTTCAACAAGAAAATGAGGGGATACTATACAAATAAGGCACTTTTGCTGGCAGTTGAATCCAGGACCTCATCCCCAGTAAGGATACCAAGAGACAAGGAAACCCTTCAGCATCTGGATCTTCCAGGCATCTACCCTTGTGGAGAAGGGGCAGGATACGCCGGGGGAATTGTCTCATCTGCACTGGACGGAGTTAACTGCGCCATGAAGATTGCCGGCGGCACCCCCTTAGAGTAACCCTACTGCCACCCGGGGAACAAATCTGCCCGTCTGCGTTCCCCAACACCACAAAAAATGCTCTCGGGGAACAAATCTGCCCGTCTGCGTTCCCCAGCGCCACAAAAAAATGCTCCCCGTTAGAAATACTCTAACGGGGGTACTCATTATATTACTTCCTCAATTATTTTCCCAATCTTGTTTTTGTCATATGGGCGCTCAACTCTTATGTAGTTGCCTGTATAACCGTACATCATACCACCTTTTTGGGTTGATTCAAACAGTACCTGCTGGACAGTTCCTTTATGGCGGGCAACATACTCCTCATGCAATTGGTTTGAGAGGGTGGTCAACGCCTCCACTCGTGCAGTTTTGGTTGCCTCGTGCACCTGGTTCGGCATTTGGGCTGCAGGGGTGTTTGCCCGTCGGGAATAAGGGAATACATGTATGAATGCAGGTTTTATGGTATCTTTAAGGAAATTGTAGCAGTTGTTAAACTCCTCTTCCGTTTCTCCGGGGAATCCCACAATAACATCAATTCCAAAGAAAACATCCCCCATTATGCGGCGTACCATGGCAATTTTTTCTGCAAACATTGCAGTTGTATAGCGTCGGCGCATAACTTTAAGAACTGCATCCGAACCGCACTGGAGCGGAATATGGAAATGGTTCTGGAATTTTGTGCCGCTTGCAATCCACTCAATGATATCTTCTCTCAGCAAATTTGGCTCTATAGATGAGATTCTGTAACGTTCAATTCCTTCTACCGCATTAAGGGCCTTGAGCAGATCCAGAAAATCCTCTCCTGTAGTACGGCCAAAATCTCCAGTATTTACACCAGTAAGGACAATCTCCTTAATTCTGCTGGCGGCAATGGCCTCAGCCTCCCCAACAAGTACAGAAATAGGGAGATTCCTGCTTTTACCGCGGGCCAATGGAATTGTACAATAAGAGCAATGATAATTGCAGCCATCCTGTACCTTAAGGAAAGAACGGGTGCGCTCCCCGTGAGAATATGCCGGAAATATGGACTCCACCTCATTTATTGCACATGAGTAGGAACGGGCACTCCCCTGTTTTGCAGGCAACTGGCTAACCAACTGGAAAACATCACCTTTACGGTCTGCCCCTACAACGAGATCAACACCCTCAATAGCCATGATTTCGGCTGGTTTGAGCTGTGCATAGCAACCGGTTACAGCAATGATTGCCTGCGGGTTCTGCTTATGGAGTTTCCTTATTGCCTGTCTGCATTTCTTGTCTGCATGTTCTGTAACGCTACAGGTATTGATTACATAAATATCTGCAGGTTTGCTCTGTGGAACCCTCAGATACCCCGCATCCAGGAATTGCTGTGCAATGGTAGAAGTCTCGGAGAAATTGAGTTTGCAACCAAGGGTTACAAAAGCCACTGTCTTGTTCATTGTACCTTCCATCTGCTGCCTAACTATAAATTCATTGTAACTCTGGAGGCATATACCTGACCTCCCAAAGGAGGATTGAGTTTGTCTATCTGAACCTGTGCATTCTCTATGTATGGGAACCTCTCCTTTACCGCATCAAGAATCCTCCTGGCAACATTCTCCAACAGATGGGACTTAATTGCCATCTGTCCCTTGATTACATTATAAACCTCCTGGTAATTGAGGGCATCCTCTATATTGTCTGTTCTGGCAGGAAGTGACAGATCCGCCTCTGCCCAAAAATTCACTACAAACCTGTTACCAATCCGCTGCTCCTCTTCAAAACAACCATGGTAAGCAT
Organism: Bacteroidales bacterium; assembly: GCA_015060445.1. Taxonomy (GTDB): domain Bacteria; phylum Bacteroidota; class Bacteroidia; order Bacteroidales; family UBA932; genus Egerieousia. Next base: position 8,878 of record SUYL01000046.1, on the reverse strand, counting down.
AAAACTGCATTCCTACCAATTCTACTCTATCTTTCATACAAAAAATAATTCAAATAAAAAAATTTATTTTTAAAAGTCGGTCACCGACTTTATCCCAATAAAACAAAAACACAAGGCCGCTTACCTATTTCAAATTTAGCCTTACGCCACTCTGCAACATCTTTAGTTACAATGGTTTGAGTTGGAAGAGTTATATCTGCAGCAACACAAATGCGGGTGCGTGGAGAACATACAGCCAACATATCCGAGAACAATTGTCCGTTGCGGTAAGGGGTTTCAATAATTATCTGGCTCTGCTTCAACTGTACAGAAACTTTCTCAATCAATTTTATCTTTGCCTTGCGTTCCTCAGGCTTGACAGGAAGATAACCGGTAAAGGCAAAGCACTGTCCGTTAAGGCCGCTCCCCATAAGGGCCATCATCAATGAAGAAGGGCCAACCAAAGGGCATACTTCAATACCATGCCTATGGGCAAGGTCAACCAACTGGGCCCCGGGGTCGGCTACAGCAGGGAGACCTGCTTCAGAAATCAGCCCCACATCATTACCATCAAGCAAAATCTTCACATAACTCTCTATCTGTGAAACAGGAGTATGTTCATTAAGTTCATACATCTGCAACTGTTCAATGGAACCGCGCAAACCAGCCCTCGAAAGATACCTGCGCACAGTTCTGAACTCTTCAACCACATAATGGTTAATATTCTTGAGAAGATCCAGCACATAAGAGGGAATTACCTCTGCAGGATCGTTATCCCCCAGGGGGGATGGAATAAGATATAATTTTCCACTGCTCATAGGGGGCAAAGGTAGGGAAAATTATCTAACTTTGCAGTATGGGAAAAATCACATTTTTAGGAACAGGAACATCACAGGGCGTACCCATGATAGGGTGCAATTGCCATGTTTGCAAATCAGAAGACCCGAGGGACAACAGGCTCCGCACCTCGGCACTTGTTGAGACAGAGGGATTCCGCATCCTTATAGACTGCGGTCCCGACTTCCGTCAGCAGATGCTGCGTGAAAACATCACAGACATTGATGCAGTACTCCTTACACACCAGCACAAAGACCACACTGGGGGTTTGGATGACATAAGGGCATTCAACTACTTCCGCAAGGCCGCATTCCCAATATATGCAGAAACCCTCGTACAGGAATCACTTAAAATGGAATATTCCTACGCATTTGCAGAATACAAATACCCTGGAGTACCCGACTACATCCTGCACACCATAGATGAAAACCCTTTTACAATAACAAAGACTCTTCCCGACGGAACTGTAAAAACCTTGGAAATAACCCCAATAAGGGTATTTCACTACAAACTGCCAATCCTGGGATTCAGATTCGGGAAAATGGCATATATCACAGACGGGAGCAGCATACCCCAAGAGGAATTTCAAAAACTTCAGGGGCTGGACCTCCTTATAATAAACACTGTGAGGAAAGAGAAGCATATCTCCCATTTCTCACTGCAGGAAGCACTGGCAATAATTGAAAAGGCAGCCGCTCCACGCAACTGCCTCACACATATGTCACACCAGATAGGAAGGCACAAGGATCTGCTTGAAACTCTGCCGGCCAATGTCATTCCTGCCTACGACGGTCTGCAACTGGAATTCTGAACAAGCCAGATTGGGCTTCCCCATTTGACTTATCGGGAAATTACACCGCTTCCTATCATCTCTTCATCACCAGGGGTGTACCATGCAGCAAACTGTCCGGCAGAAATGCCCCTCTGAGGCTTGTCAAAGATAATGTACAAACCATCTTCCTCCCTGTAGAGAGTTGCCTGCTGGAGAGGCTGCCTGTAACGTATCCTTACCATGTACCTCCTGCGCTCTCCAATCTCCATGACCAGATCCTCACGTATCCAATGAATCTCGGAATTGTCTATTTTCAACCCCTTCCTGTAAAGTCCAGGATGAGAGTGTCCCTCACCAACATAAATTGTATTGGACTCAATATCAATTGAAATAATGAAAATGGACTCCTTATGCCCTCCAATATTCAACCCTCTCCTCTGCCCTATTGTATAGAATTGGGCTCCTGTATGTTTGCCTATAATTTTGCCATCCTCTGGAGTATAGCAGTGCGGTTCAGCCATAGAGACAAGTTCCTCAGAAGAATAATCGGCATAATTCTCACCAAGCACATTTGTCCGGGCAATGACATTTCCCTCAAGATCAGCCACACAATCCCCTGCTTTCAAGGCAGCCTGGGTATACGGCTCCCTCTCCTGCTGTGTTGCAAAAATCTCCACAACATTTCCCTCCTTAGCCTTGAGTTTCTGCTGCAGAAATACGGGCAAATCCACTTTCCCCACAAAGCAAATACCCTGTGAATCCTTTTTCTCGGCACTTGGAAGTCCGGCCTCCTTGGCAAGACGGCGCACCTCAGGTTTATCTATATCACCTATGGGGAAGAGTGCCTTTGACAACTGTTCCTGAGAGAGTTGGCAAAGGAAATAACTCTGATCCTTGTTCTTGTCATCACCTGCAAGAATCCTGTAAATCTTCTCCCCTTTCTCATTTACAAACTCATCCTTCTTGCAGTAATGCCCTGTGGCCACATAATCTACGTTAAGGTCGAGGGCACATTTGAGGAAAGCATCAAACTTTATCTCCCTGTTGCACAACACATCAGGATTGGGGGTACGCCCTTTCTCATATTCGGAGAACATATAGTCAACCACTTTCTGCCGGTAAATGTCGCTCAAATCCACAAAGTGGAAAGGGATATCCAGTTTCTTGGCAACCATTTCAGCCACAAAACGGTCCTCTTCCCACTCACAGTCACCATGGAGGGTTCCTGTTGTGTCATGCCAGTTCTGCATAAACAAAGCAACCACATCATGCCCTGCCCTCTTGAGCAAAAGGGCGGCAACACTGGAGTCCACTCCTCCCGACAATCCTACTGCTATTCTCATATCTATCTTATCTTCAATTTATTCAAAGCCGCCTGGTATGCCCTTGCATTTCTGTTGTGTTCACTAAGGGTCCCGGCAAACTTGTGTGTGCCGTCCATATTGGCATTGGCACAAAAATACAAATAATTATGATGCTCATAATCAAGCACCGCATCAATACCCCTTATACTTGGAATGGTAATTGGCCCCGGAGGCAAACCGGCATAAAGGTAAGTATTGTAGGGTGAATCAACCTCAAGGTGTCTGAACAAAATCCTCCTTATTGAAGGGTCTCCCAAAGCAAACTTAACTGTAGGGTCTGCATCCAATTTCATCCCTTTATTAAGCCTGTTCATATATACACCCGCCACACGGGGCATTTCAGGGGTATAATTGGTCTCCTCACACACAATAGATGCCAAAATGGAAACCTCCACAGGCGAAAGTCCAATTGCCTTTGCCTTTTCAAGACGGCCCTCATTCCAGAACTTGTCATACTCCTTCTTCATCCTCTCAACAAACTTCCCTGGAGTGATTGTCCAATACACTTCATAAGTATTTGGAAGGAACATTGCCATAAAAGTCTCCTTTTCAAAACCATTATCCTTCCATACTTCTTCAGATGCAAAATATTGTGCAAACTCTGCAGAATCACATGCAAGTTTTTTCCCCAATATTCCCGACAATTTCTCCATCCCCCTTATATTTCCACTCAACGTAAGCATCATAGGGGACTGCCACCCGTGCTGGAGCATCCTTACAATATCCTTGTTGGAATTGTCGGGAGTAAAAACATATCTTCCCGGTTTGAATGTACTCTCCAGATTGGCTCTGGAGGCTACCTTATTGAATGATTCCATATGCATGACTGCAGTTGAAACAGAATCCAGCACCTGGCTATAAGATGCATCCAAAGGGATAAAGAGGACACTCTTCTCCCCTACTGATTTTTTTGATTCATTAAGGTAGCGGGGAACAATGAATGTTGCGGCACCAAAGATTGCACCTATAACAATATAGAAAATTATCTTCTTCATTTGATTCTCAGTTCAGTACCTATCTTAAGTTCATTGGCCTTGATACCCGGATTCAATCTGCTGATATCATCAACAGAGACACCGTGCTTACGGGCAATGGAATAAAGGGTATCCCCCTTCTTTACCTTATAAGAGACAGAAGCAGGTACGGGATCACCTTTTGGGGGCTGGACAGCCTTCTCAAGAGTCTCTACAGTTGTCTGAGGAGTCTCACCGGTAAATTCGTAATATTTGTAATTGGCCTTCTGGGCCCTCTTTGCTGCCTTTGCCGCCTTTCTCTCAAGTCTCAGACGCTTCTTCTGCAGTTTTTCAGCCCTCTTTTCCGCCTTGGCCTCTCCCCTGGATTTATGATAAGCCTCGCCGGTATCGTATTTATATAGTTTATACTCCTCAATGATATCTATAAGGAGTTGGGCATATTTGGGATTGGTAGCATACCCGGCAGCCTTAAGGCCGTGTGCCCACCCTTTGTAGTCTGTAATTGGGAGATCAAACAGGGAGTTGTAGCGGGAACGGGAAGTGAGAAAATATGAATGGTCTGTATAGGAATCCATTGCATTGTCATACCTTCTGAAACACTCGTTTCTCTTGTCGTCATCCTGTTTGAATTTCTTCCCCTTCCAGCCGTCATGGCACTTTATTCCAAAATGGTTGTTGGCCTTTCTGGCAAGGGCAGAATTGCCGTTGTTGGATTCAAGACATCCCTGGGCAAGTATAATGCTTGCAGGTATCTTGTGCCTGTGCATCTGACGCATGGCAATATCCTTGTATTTCTCTATGTACTGGGCTCTGGTGAGTTTCTGCGAATACAATGCATGCACAGGTAAAATGTACATGAGCAGAAACAGTATAAAAATTCTTGTTCTCATACAAACAAAGGTAATAATAAAATGTATCTTTGTACAAAGAGAAATGCGGTATGGAAGAAAAAAACATCATTATTAACTACACTGAATACAATTGCGCAGAAGAACTGCCCCAATTGGAGAAGACGTTGCTTGAAAAGGCCATACAGGCAACATCATCCTCATATGCACCATACTCAAAATTCAATGTAGGTGCCGCTGTCCTCATGGGCAACGGAGAGGTTGTAACAGGTTCAAACCAGGAAAATGCCGCATCTCCGTCGGGATTATGTGCAGAGAGGGTTGCCCTTTTTGCTGCTCACCACATGTACCCGAATGAACCGGTAAAGGCCATTGCAATTGCAGCAAAACAGAATGGAAAAATTACTGCAGATTTGACATACCCTTGCGCAGCATGCATACAGGTTATGGTGGAGAGCCAGAAGCGCTCCGGCAGTCCAATCAAAATAATTGTAGGGTCTGCCGGCAAGATACAGGTATTTGGTTCTGTTGACACATTGCTCCCATTCTCTTTCGGGAATCTTTCCCAATAATACGGAATCCCGGGAAACGCCGAAGTATAAAAAACAGGACGGGTGACCAATCAAAAAAGGTCACCCGATATTTTTCATTTGGGATATTAATAAATTTTCTTACCTTTGTGCCCGGGTAAGTCATATACGACCAGCTCCTGCAAAACTCCCCCAGGGCCGGAAGGCAGCAAGGGTATGCGGTTGTAGCGGTGCGATATATTAAGCTTACCCTTTTTTTATTCCCCTTTGGTAAGCACCTCCACCGCTTTAAGGACCTCCTTGTCCTCCTTGTTAAGGAACTCTATAAAATTGCTGAAACTGTATACAGAGCGTATTATCAGCCCTTTAAAATTCCTTCTTATCTCAGCGCCGGAAATTTCCATATCACCCTCCGCAGGTTTTACCCCTTTGGATGCACAATAGGCAAGGAAATCTGCAATATCCTTGTCTGAAACAACAAACTTGTTCTCAAAGGACCTGAATGAAGGGTATTTCTTAAGGATATCACTCCTGTGTTTGTCGGAATACTCATTCATATAGTCTGTAAGGAGCCCTTTACGGAGAATCTCCCCATAGAAAGGGGTATAGTGCGATGTATCCTGAGGAATGAAGATATCCGGCATAATGCCGCCTCCACCATACACGGTACGTCCCTTCTTAAGTGTCTTGAATACAAGCGAATCTGCAAAATGGATGCTGTCCTTGCTGAAACTCTCCCCTCTGCTGTACCTTTCCATAAGTTTTTTGTAGTACTCATCCTTCTTCCCCTCCTCGTACGGACTCTGTATTACCCTTCCACTCGGAGTATGGTATCGGGCAACGGTGAGTCTCAATGCAGAACCGTCGGGAAGAGGGAGTTGCTGCTGTACCAGACCTTTTCCAAAAGACCTGCGTCCAATAATGGTACCCCTGTCCCAATCCTGTATGGCCCCTGAAACTATCTCGCTGGCAGATGCAGAGTTTTCATCTATAAGTATTGCAACAGGGACATTCTGGAGTATACCGCTACCGTTGGCATGATCCTCCATTTTCTTTACTGTACGCCCCTCGGTATATACAATCAACTCCCCTTCCTCCAGAAACTCATTGGCAATCTGGATTGCTGCCATAAGATAGCCGCCGGGATTCCCTCTGAAATCAAGAATAATTCCCTTTGGCATAACCTTCAAAGAACTCAGTGCTTCAAGCATTTCCTTATATGAAGTGGCTGCAAAGCGGGTAAGGCGCAGATAAACTATACCGTCGCCAATCATATAATATGAATCAATGCTGTTCAAAGGAATCTTGTCTCTGGTAATTACAAACTCCAGAGGCTCCTGTACACCACGCCTAACAACGGAAACCTTAACCTTGGTACCTTTTGGCCCCCTCAGATATTTGTGTACCCTCTCTATTGTAAGACCTGTTCCCGATATCACCTCACCGTCAACTGCAACAATCTTATCGCCAGCCCTAATGCCAACCTTCTCTGATGGGCCACCGGGAATTGTTGAATTGATTGTAAGGGTGTCATTAATAAGGGCAAACTCAACCCCAATACCATCAAAATTTCCTTGCAGAGGCTCGTTCATTGCCTGTATATCCTTCTTTGAGATATAAGAGGAATGGGGATCCAGTTCCTTCATTATGGAAACCAGAGCATTGTCTGTAAGGCGCTCAATATTGGCCGTGTCGAGATACAGCCTCTCAATATAAAACAGTGTCTGACCTATCTTGTTGGCATTGGCTGAAACACTGCTCTGGCCATTTGCACTTGAAAACGTAAATAACAGCGCAATCAAAAGAATTAGAGTTGTACCTGACTTAACCATATAATGTCTCTATTTGAATTTTTCCAGTTCTATTTCAAATTTCATACCCTCCTTGGCAAGGTATGTCTCAGGGAAGATGGCTTTAGCCTCTTCCAACATAGTATCCAGAGATTTATACCTGGATGAATAATGGCCGAGAACAAGTTTTTTAGCACCTGCCTCTATAGCACAACAAGCGGCAGCCGCAGAAGTTGAATGGAGAGTGGATTTTGCCAGATCTTCATACTCTTTTGTATAGGTTGAATCGTGGTAAATCATATCCACACCCTTTATCCAGCCGGCAAGCCTCCTGAAAGGCATAGTGTCTGTACAATAGGCAAAAGAGCGCGGCTTGTAGGGAAGATATGTAAAATCCTCATTCTTCAATGTCTCCTCATACTCAACTACAGAACCGTCCTCATCTGTAAAAGTTGCAGTGCGTACAAGGTCATTTCCCTCCTTCAATCTTGCTATATCGTAGAGGGAAAGATTGTGAGGCCCAATAAGATGCTTATGCACATTCAGTTGCGGAGTTTTCTCCTTAAAGATGAAACCGTATGTCTCCCCCCTGTGCACCAGAGGGAAAGCAAACACTTCCAGTTGTCGGGAGTCAAATATCTGCACAGGTTCCTTGCATTTTACAGGATGGAAATCAATTTTATATTTGATTCCCTCCCCAAACTCTTCCATAAAGAAAGAGAGTATCCTCCCGAAAGATTCAGGTGCATAAATGTGCAGATCACCACTCCTTCCCGCCATTGCCATAGTTGACAACAATCCGAAGAGGCCAAACAGATGGTCTCCGTGGAGGTGGGAAATGAATATGTGGTCTATCTTGGCAAACGATACCCCAAACTTGCGCATCTGCATCTGAGCCCCCTCTCCGCAGTCTATCAAGAACAAGCGCTCACGAACCGTAAGGATGTGAGCGCTTGGGTATCGGTTGGCAGTGGGAAGGGCCGAAGCCGTTCCCATTGTCAGAAATGAAAATTCCATCAATTATTTTGAAGATTTCTCCATCTCGCTTTTTAGAGCTGCAAGAGCGTCAATGTCACCAAGAGTAGTTTTCTCAATGTTGGCTTTGATTTTCTTAACAGCCTTCTGAGTTGACTCAGCCTCTGCTGCCTTCTCCTTGTTCTCTTTAGCCTCTACCTCTTTCTTTGCATCCTCTGCAATTCTTGAGTGAGAAAGAACAATTTTCTTGTTTGATTTGTTGAACTCTACAACTTTGAAGTCAAGTTTCTCCTCTGCCTTTGCAGTTGTACCGTCCTCTTTAACAAGAGCCTTTGCAGGAGCAAATCCCTCAATACCGTATGAAAGTGCTACATTTGCACCTTTCTCGTTGAATGAAACTACAGTACCCTCGTGAACTGAACCTACAGTGAATACAGTCTCAAATACATCCCAAGGATTCTCCTCCAACTGTTTGTGGCCAAGGCTCAATCTTCTGTTCTCAGCATCAATCTCAAGAACAACTACCTCAAGTTTCTCACCAATTGCAGTGAACTCAGATGGATGTTTAACTTTCTTGGTCCATGAAAGGTCGCTGATGTGTACAAGACCGTCAACACCCTCCTCAAGCTCTACAAACACACCAAAGTTTGTGAAGTTTCTTACAACTGCGCTGTGTTTTGAACCTACAGGATATTTCTCGCTGATGTTAGCCCATGGATCTGCTTTAAGCTGTTTGATACCAAGAGACATCTTTCTCTCCTCTCTGTCAAGGGTAAGGATGCTTGCCTCAACCTCGTCACCAACTTTAA
>SUYL01000045.1 GCA_015060445.1 Bacteroidales bacterium | reverse complement strand
CGCCGATGGTACTGCTATACCAAGTGGGAGAGTAGGTAGCCGCCAACTTTGAGAGCATCTGGAAGAATCCGGGTGCTCTTTTTTTGTATACTGATAATCAGTCTTTTGTACAAAATCACGTCGTGATTATAGGTATTTTGCCTATATTTGTACATATTTATTTATTCTTATGGAATTGTTTGCTTCTTTACTTAATTCTGTCAATGACATATTATGGTCATATATCCTTATTGTCATGCTGATAGGTTGTGCTTTGTATTTTTCTTTTAAAACTCGTTTTGTCCAGTTCAAGATGCTTGGAGAGATGGTGAGACTTCTTGGTGAGTCCACTTCTACTTCCAGTGACAAGAAACAAATTTCTTCTTTTGAAGCTTTTATGGTATCTCTTGCCAGCAGGGTTGGAACAGGTAATCTGGCAGGTGTTGCCACTGCAATTGCTATTGGTGGTCCTGGTGCTGTTTTCTGGATGTGGGTAATTGCATTGTTTGGGGCATGCAGTGCTTTTGTAGAGTCTACATTGGCCCAATTGTATAAAACTAGAGGCAAGGATTCTTTTGTTGGAGGCCCCGCCTATTATATGAAAATAGGTTTGAAAAAGCCTTGGATGGGTACTCTGTTTGCCATTCTGCTCATCTTTACTTTTCCTTTTGCGTTTAATTCAGTTCAGAGCAATACTATCTGTGCCGCTTTTGAGCAGGCTTTCAATTTTAATCCTACAATTGTAGGTGTCATACTCACCATTTTTACTTTTCTGATTATTTTTGGCGGGATACAGCGTATTGCCAAGGTGAGTTCTCTGATTGTTCCTGTAATGGCTGTAGGATACATTGTTCTGGCCCTGATAGTTGTATGTATCAATTTTAAACAGATTCCTCATGTGTTTGAAATGATCATTTCCAGTGCTTTCGGTTGGAACCAGGCTTTTGGAGGCATGGTTGGCGCCGCTCTTATGAATGGTATAAAGAGGGGACTGTTCAGCAATGAGGCTGGTGAGGGTTCTGCTCCAAATGTTGCGGCTACAGCGGATGTATCTCATCCTGTAAAGCAGGGATTGATACAGACTTTGGGCGTTTTTACAGACACCCTGGTAATCTGTACCTGTACTGCTTTCATCATATTGTTCAGTGGAGTTTCCTTTACAGGCGGTTCAAACGGAATACAACTCACCCAACTTGCCCTCTCTGCACAGATTGGCAATTCTGGCAATGTGTTTATAGCAGTGGCAATTCTTTTCTTTGCCTTCAGCAGCATTATAGGCAATTATTATTATGGTGAAGCCAATATCAGGTATATGACTGGGAGCAGGACAGTAATGACCATTTTCAGGTTGTTGGTATGCGGAATGGTCATGTTCGGCTCGTTGGCAACACTTGATCTTGCATGGAGCCTTGCCGATTTATTTATGGCCTGTATGACAGCATGTAACCTGGTAGCCATTGTAATGTTGAGCAAATATGCAGTCAAGTTGCTTGAGGATTACAGGGCCCAGAAAAAGCAGGGTATAAAAGATCCTGTCTTTACAAAAGACAGGATGCCTGAAATCCAGCAGGATATTGAGTGCTGGTAATATTGTGTGGATAACCTATTTTTTCAATAAGTCAGGTCTTAGAAGGGCAGTTCTCTCAAGGGACTGCTCTTCCTGCCATTGGGCTATCAGTTTAGGGTTTCCCGATAACAGTACCTTTGGAACTTCCCATCCGTTGAAGTTTGCGGGACGTGTATATACAGGTGCTGAAAGCAGATTGTCCTGGAAACAGTCGCTCAATGCTGATGTCTCGTCGGAAATGGCACCGGGGATGAGCCTTATTACGGCATCGCAAACCACTGCCGCTGCAAGTTCCCCTCCGCTGAGGACATAGTCTCCTATTGATATTTCTGAAGTGATGAGATGTTCCCTTATCCTGTGGTCTATCCCCTTGTAGTGGCCGCACAGGATCATTATGTTCTCCAGACATGAAAGTCTGTTGGCTATAGGCTGGTCCAGAACTTTGCCGTCGGGAGACATGTATATTATTTCATCATATTTCCTCTCTTCCTTGAGTTTGGTTATAAGTGTGTAGATTGGTTCTATCATGAGAATCATTCCTGCATCACCTCCATAACTGTAGTCATCTACCTGATGGTAGTTCCCTTTGCCATATTCCCTTATATCGTGTATATGTATTTCTACCAGACCTTTGTTCTTGGCCCTCTGTACAATTGAGTGGTTGAGCGGACTCTCCAGCAACTCCGGTACTACAGTAAGTATATCTATTCTCATATATTGTTGTTTTTCCTATAAAATAAGCGGTTGCGCAAAGATATAAAATTACTCCCTATTATCAATTTTTACTATATTTGCAAGTTATTAATTTTATAGTCTGAACTATATGGACCAAGAGAGAAATTCTGCTGCGTCAAATGAAGTTGATTTGGCGTTGGATGTTGTAGAAATTCTTGAAAAATTCAAGAGTTTGTCTGATTCTCCGGATGAGGGAGGTAATGTTTATGAAAAGGTTGAGCATTTGAAATCACAGTTCTACAGGGCTTTCAATGCATGCAAGGCCGGCGCTGATGAGGCCAAAGTGCAGCAATTGGCAGGTTTGGAGGCAACCTTCAAGGAGTTGTATTCTGCGTACAGGAGAGACAGGAAGATGCAACTGGAAGATATTGAAAAAGTGAAGGAGGAGAATTATGCAGCAAAATTGCAGATAATTGAGGAACTCAAGTCCTTGTTGGAAAAAGCAGAGGATGTAAATCATACCTTCCCTGAGTTCAGGGAGTTGCAGAACCGCTGGAAATCCATTGATATGGTTCCTCAAGCAAAGGCTAAATCCCTTTGGGAGACATATCAGCATTATGTTGAGAAGTTCTATGACTATATTAAGATTAACAACGAGTTCAGGGATATGGATTTCAGGAAGAATCTTGAAGCCAAGACCATCTTGTGTGAGAAAGCGGAGCAGTTGGCACAGGATACAAATGTTGTGAATGCGTTCAGGGAACTGCAGAAGTTGCATGAGGCATGGAAAGAGGTGGGGCCTGTGGCAAAGGAGTGCAGGGAGTCTGTGTGGGAGAGATTCAAGAGTGCCACATCAGAGATAAACAGGAAACACCAGTTATATTTTGAGCAACTTAAAGTTGCACAGAAAAAGAATCTGGAGGATAAGGTTGCTTTGTGTGAAAAGGCAGAGGAGATTGCCGGGTGTTGTCCGGATTCGTCGGGAGAATGGAATGAACTCTCCAAGAAAATGGATGCCCTGCAGGCTCAGTGGAAGAATGTGGGTTTTGCGGCAAAGAAAGAGAATCAGAAGATATATGACCGTTTCAGGGCTGCCTGTGACAAGTTCTATAATGCAAAGAGGGAGTATTACAGCAATTTCAAGAATGTGATGCTCAATAATCTGAAACTTAAGGAGGATCTTTGTCAGAAGGCTGAGGCCCTCATGTTGAGTGAAGACTGGAAGAAGGCTACAGACCAGTTCATTTCATTGCAGAAGCAGTGGAAACAGATTGGCCCTGTTGCCAGAAAACAGTCAGATATTGTATGGAAAAGGTTCAGGGCTGCATGTGATGCATTCTTTGAGAACAAATCCAAGCATCTGGATGAGGTTGATGAGAAGTATGGGGAGAATCTTTCAAAGAAAATGGCACTTATTGAGGAGGTGAAACAATATGTTGTATGTGAGGAGAAGGAGAGGAATATCTCGGCAATGAGGGAGTTCCAGAACAGGTGGAATGCAATAGGCTTTGTTCCGTTCAAGGAGAAGGAGAAGGTGCAGAAGGAGTTCAATGATGCAATGGATGCCCATTTTGCGGATATCAGGTCTCTGGAGAGCGAGAAGAAACTCAACAAGTTCAGAAGGATGGTGATGGAGGTGAAGAACTCCGGGAAAGGTGACAGGGGCTTGAAATTTGAGAGGGAGAAACTTCTCCTCAAGTACAGGAAGATGGAGCAAGATATTGCAACATTGGAGAACAATATGGGATTCTTTGCAAAATCAAAGAATGCAGATTCAATGATAAATGAACTTGAAAAGAAGATTGCAATTGCAAGGGAGGAACTGGCAAGGATTGAGGAGAAGATAAACATTATAGATTCACAATTTGAATAATAATTTAATCAATTAATAGTAATGAATAAAAACACGGTTATTGGTTTTGTACTTATTGGAGTTATCCTTATTGGTTTCAGTTGGTACAATACCAAGATTTTTAAGGAACAGGAGAGGGCAAGATTTGTTGCTGATTCAATTGCCAGGGTAGAAGCCCTGAAAAATGCACCAAAAGTGGATTCTGCAATCCTTGCATTGAACGACAGTATTGCAAAGGTACAGCAGATGGAGCAGGCGGTTGCTCCGGTATATAAGGATTCCCTTCTGGAGATTGCCAGCAAGAGCGCAGAGGAATTCTTCGATTTGGAGAACGATAAAGTGAAGATTACCTTTACATCCAAAGGTGCGCAGACCTCGGAAGTAAAGATAAAGGATTACTATACTCACGACAGCCTTGACCTCTATCTTATAAAGAAGGGTGCAGGGAACCTGGCTATAGATTTCTATACAGACCAGCAGATTTCAACTGCTGACTTCAACTTCAGCAAGGTCTCACAGACAGATACCTCAATTGTATTCAGATTGCAGTTTGGAGAGAATGCATATATTGAGCATGCATATACCCTTCCTCAGGAGAGTTATATGCTCGATTTCAAGGTGAGGATGGTTGGAATGAACAAATATATCTCAAGGAACATGTCGCAGTTGGGCGTAGATTGGAGAGTTGACATTCCAAGACTTGAGAGGGGATATGACAATGAGAAGAACTATTCTACCATTGCCTACAAATATCCTGGAGAGGACAAGGTTGATGACCTTGGCCTGAGAAAGGCTTCCGCTTCTGAGGATATTACTACAAAAGTTGAATGGGTTGCCTTCCAGCAGCAGTTCTTCTCTGCCATAATGCTGGCAAAGGACAACTTTTCAAGTGCAGATCTCTCTTACAAGTTCTATGATGTTGCAGATGCTGATGCAAGACTTATGGATTGCAGTGCAAATATGCTTGTAGATTATAAGGGAGGTGATGTGGTTGAGTATCCGTTCAGTTTCTATTACGGACCTAACCTGTACAAGGTGCTGAAGAGTTATGATTACGGATTTGAGAAGATTGTTCCTCTTGGCGGATGGCTTATAGGCTGGATCAATAGGGTAGTGATCATCAACTTCTTTGACTATTTGAGCAGGTTCATCTCAAACTTTGGTATCATTATTCTCCTTATGACCATTGCAATCAAACTTATAATTTCACCTTTGACACTCAAATCTTACATTTCTTCGGCGAAGATGAGGGTGCTCAAACCTGAAATTGACAAGATAAATGCAAAATATCCTAAACAGGAGGATGCCATGAAGAAACAGCAGGAGATAATGGCATTGTACAAGAAAACAGGTGTGAGCATGTTTGGAGGATGTCTCCCTATGCTGCTCCAGTTCCCTATCCTCTTTGCAATGTTCCGTTTCTTCCCTGCGTCATTTGAGTTGAGACAGCAAGGGTTCCTATGGGCAGATGACTTGAGTACTTATGATTCAATTCTACAGTTGCCTTTCAATATCCCTTTGTATGGAGACCATGTGAGCCTGTTTGCTATCCTTATGGCGGTTTCAATGTACTTCTACTCAAAGATGAATATGGACCAGATGCCGAGCGGCAACGAGATGGCCGGTATGAGGACAATGCAGTTGTACTTTATGCCAATATTCCTGTTGGTTTTGTGTAACAACTTCTCAAGCGGTTTGAGTTACTATTATATGCTTTCAAACCTCTTTACCATTGTACAGACTTGGGTTATAAGAAAGTACTTTGTAGATGAGAAGAAACTTTATGCACAACTCCAGGCAAAGGCTGCAAATGCAAAGGCTCCAAAGAAATCCAAATTCCAGCAGAGATTGGATGAGATGTACAAACAGCAGCAGGAGTTGCAGAGACAACAGGCACAGATGCGTAACAAAAGACAATAATCATGAGTATAGGAACTCAAATTGAAATATTGAAAAATGAACTGCCGTCAACTGTAAAGTTGGTGGCAGTTTCAAAATTCAACCCTGTGGAAGCCATTCAGCAGGCCTATGAGGCAGGGCAGAGGATTTTTGGAGAGAGCCGTCCTCAGGAACTTCAGCAGAAGGTGGCTCTTCTTCCCGACGATATCAAGTGGCATTTCATAGGACATCTGCAGACAAACAAACTGAAGATGGTTCTTCCGTACGTGGAACTGGTACATTCTGTTGACAGCGAAAGGCTTCTGATGGAGATTGACAAGTTTGCAGTAAAGAATGGCCTTAAAGTGAGGTGCCTTTTGGAACTTTTTGTTGCCCAGGAGGAGAGCAAACAGGGTTTCAGCGAAGAGGAACTTATGGCACTGCTGGATTCACTGCAGCAGAATCCGCTCCAAGGAGTGGAGATTTGCGGCCTTATGGGAATGGCCTCTTTTGTAGAGGATGAGAACCAGATAAGGGGAGAGTTCCAGACCTTGAAGAGGGTTTATGACAAGGTTAGGGAAAAATATATCTCCACCCTTCCCCAGTTCAACGAACTCTCTATGGGAATGAGTGGAGATTACAGGATTGCAATAGAGTGTGGCAGCACTATGGTAAGGATAGGGACCACAATCTTTGGTGCAAGAAACTACAGCAAATAGCGGTTAGTCTATCTCTATATCGCATTCAAATACGAAAGTGGCAGGGCCGGTAAGATAAACATCTGTAAAAGCCTTGCTGCTTTTGTTGTATTTGAAACTTACCGAAAGGTCATCGCCAAGTGCGTGGATATCATATTTTGCAGCCTCTACATCCTCAGATATCTGTTCTTTTGATGCATAACCCTTGTCGGGAGAATACAGATAAGTGGAAATGGAAGATGCTGTGACTCCTGTTCCGCATGCAAAAGTCTCAGCCTCCACACCTCTCTCATATGTGCGTACATTTATGCAGTTGTCCTTTATCTCAACAAAATTGACATTTGTACCACCTTCAAAATCAGGATGGTATCTCCAGTATTTTCCCTTCTCATCTACAGGGTAGTTTGCAACATCCTCCACAAACTCAACGTAGTGAGGTGATCCTGTGTTAAGGAAGTAGGCATTCTCCGAGTATTTGTCACCTGCCTCAAGGTCTGTCATCTTCAGTTTTACAATACATCTGTGAGGAGTGAATTCAAGGACCTCAGCAACATGGTATCCGTCTATTGCATTGAACTCAAATTTCTTGATCCCCCTGTGGGCTGCAAATGCAACAAGACATCTTCCTCCGTTGCCGCACATGCTCCCCTCGTATCCGTCGGCATTGAAGTATCTCATTGAGAAATCATACTTGTCGCTTTTTTCCAAAAGCATCATTCCGTCTGCTCCAACTCCAAATCTGCGGTCGCAAAGCAGTTTCACCTGTTGCGGAGTGAGATCATATTCATTGTTCCTGTTGTCAAAAATGACAAAATCATTACCAGCACCCTGGTATTTGTAAGCGTGTACAATCATAATATCCTATTGTTTGTTTTTTAACATTTTGTCCAATTCTTCATACATGGCACGGGCAACTTTGGCTGATGCACCCTTTCCTCCAAGAACTTCCCTTACCTGGGCATAGTCATCCATCATTTTTTCCCTGTATGCATTATCGTGGAGGAGTTTCTCCAGTTCCTGTGAGATGAGGGTAGGGGTACAGTCGTGCTGGATGAGTTCCTTGAACAGCCCTTTGTCCATAATGAGGTTTGCCAGACTTATATATTTGAGTTTCACAACCCTTTTGGCTATCTGGTAAGAAATCTCATTGCCTCCGTAGCACACCACCTGCGGCACCCCAATAAGTGCTGCTTCAAGACTTGCCGTGCCGGAGTTAATAATTGCAGCCCTACAATGGCGCAAAATGGAGTATGTCTCTCCAAAAAGCAATTTTATATTGCTGCACTCCTTCCCGATAATTGATTCATAGAATTCTTTCTCCATTGAAGGGGCGCAAGCCATAATGAACTGGTTGTGTGGAAACTTGCGGGCTACCTCCATCATTCTTGGCAGGAGGTATTTTATCTCTCCTTTGCGGCTTCCTGCCAGAAGGGCAACACTCTCTTTTGAGGCGTCAAGTCCTGTACGGGCAAAAAACTCCTCCCTGCTCTCATTTGCCCTGCTGTAGTTGTCAACGCTGTCCAACAGAGGGTTCCCCCTGTAAATGGCCTCTATGCCCCATTTCCTGAAATACTCAATTTCAAAAGGGAAGATGATGAAAAGCCTGTCAACAAACTTCTTGAGTCTGTGGACCCTTTTCTCCTTCCATGCCCACACTTTAGGGGCTATGTAATAGAATACCCTGAACCCGTTCTCTTTTGCAAATTCTGCAATCCTGAAATTGAATCCCGGATAATCTATAAGTACAACCACGTCCGGATTATACTCCAGAATATCCTTCTTGCAGTAATTGAGGTTTCTGGAAATTTTGCCCAAATTGGCAACAACCTCCACAAATCCCATTATTGCCCCCTCCTTGTAGTGCTTTACAAGGTCTCCGCCGGCCTCTTTCATAAGGTCACCGCCCCAGCACCTTATCTGTGCACAAGAGTCAACTTCCTTAATCCCCTTTATGAGGTTTGAACCGTGGAGGTCGCCGGAAGCCTCTCCGGCAATCATATAATATTTCATATCTTATGTCATTGCTGTCCGGTAAAAGTTCCGGACGATTATTATAAAGTTTAATAATTAAAACAAACTTGGTTCGGTAGAACCATCCAGTTCATTGACAATATTGTAGTTAGGTTTTGCAAAGAGGTCTTTAAGGTTGATAGTATCT
>SUYL01000044.1 GCA_015060445.1 Bacteroidales bacterium | reverse complement strand
GTAAGAAACTACTGATTTCTCAACAGCCTCAAGACCCTGATCCATTCTGCTAAGACCCTGGTAGAAAATTGAAGCAACTGGACCTCTTGTGTTGCGGCAAACCTCAAGAGCAGCCTCTACGCCACCGTTATTAAGAGCATCCTCTACTTTAGCAATAAGTTTTGAAGTGTTTGTGGTTGAAAGTGAAAGATAAATGATTCTCTCAATTGCAACTGCAAGACCAAGGATAAGACAAAGAAGTACTGCAGCCATAAAGCCTACACCACCGTCGATGAATTTTGCTTTGATCTGCTGGTAAACTGGTGCCTCTGAAGCAGCACCTGCAAGAAGTTCCTGAGCAGCAGCATCATTAGTCTGAGCAACTACATCATTAGCAGCTAGAGCTACGAAGCCGATAACTGCCAAAAACATGAAAAATTTTTTCATAATTTTTTTTGAAAATTTTTAATTAAACAATGTATTTAAATAGTTATAGTTATGTGTTTACACTATAATTTCCGCGCAATTTAGGCAAAATTTTCCAAACTACAGCAACCAAATTGCCACTAATTTAGTACTTCACCCCTTAAGTTACTGTTTAGCAACTCTTTAATTATAGACAAATCATCACTTTGTCCCAATACATAAAACATTTTTGTAAGGGCCGCCTCAGTTGTGCTGTCGTATCCGCTTATAACCCCCTCATTCTTTAGGGCAATTCCTGTGGCATAGGCATCCATATCCACCTTACCGGCATGGCACTGTGTAACATTCAGTACAACTACCCCCCTGCGCACAGCATCCTTTATCCTTGAGACAAACCAGTCTGCCGTAGGGGCATTACCCGAACCGAAAGTCTCAAGGACTACTCCACGCAGTCCTTCCATACCAAGCACAGCATCCATCACCTGGGGTGTTATGCCAGGGAAAATCTTCAGGACTGCAACCCTGGTGTCCAGATTTTTGGAGACCTTGAGGAAATTTGTATAGTTGTCGGGAGTACGGATATTTGCAGTATTGTACTTTATATGTATCCCCACATCTGCAAGTACCGGGTAATTTGCAGAACGGAATGCCCTGAAATTCTCTGCATTGTATTTTGTGGTGCGGTTTCCCCTATACAGGTGGGTATCAAAGTATATGCACACTTCAGGCACCATAGGATGCCCCTGGGAATCGGTTGCCGAGGCTATCTCAATGGATGAAATGAGATTCTCCTTACCGTCTGTACGGAGCATCCCAATAGGGAGTTGGCTCCCGGTAAGGACCACAGGTTTGGAGAGATTCTCAAACATGAAACTCAATGCGGAGGCGGTGTATGACATTGTATCTGTTCCGTGGAGCACCACAAAACCGTCATAGGCACTATAGTTCTTCTGTATGAACTCGGCCAATGTAATCCAGAACCCTGGCTGCACATCTGAAGAATCAATAACCGGGTCAAAAGAATAGGTGTCTATCTCACACCCGAACTTCTTCAACTCCGGAACCTCCTCCAGAATCTGGTTAAAGTTGAAAGGCTTGAGGGCCAGCGTCTCGGGGTCCTGCTTCATGCCTATTGTTCCACCTGTGTAAATGAGCAATATCTTTCCGGCCATATACTATATAATTATAATCCAAACAATGCAAATGCGTTTCCGGTAGTCTTTGCGGCAACCTCCTCCACCGTGCACCCCTTCACCTGTGCAATCTTATCCGCTATATGCACCAGGTAACTGCTCTCATTCCTCTTCCCCCGGTAAGGTACGGGTGTAAGGTACGGGCTGTCTGTCTCAAGCACTATCCTCTCCAGGGGTATCCTCCCAATGCTTTTTGCAACCCCGGCATTCTTATATGTTACAACACCGCCTATCCCCACCATAAAATCCCCATACTTGCAAATCCTTTCATAAGTCTCATAACTGCCGCTGAAAGCATGGAATACTCCCCGTGGAACCCTCTTCCCGAGAGATTCAAGCACCTGGAATATCTCCTCCGTGGCCTCCCTGGCATGGATTATCACCGGCAGGTTTCTCTTGTATGCCTCCTCCAGTTGCACCCTGAACACCTCTTTCTGCTCCTGGATGAACTCCTTGCTCCAGTAGCCGTCAATACCTATCTCCCCCACAGCAACATACCCTCCCCTGCTGAGGGCATCAAGGGCAAACTGGAGTTCATCCCTCCAATTGCCGGCTACAGATGTAGGATGCAGCCCCATTGCCTGGGAAACAAAATCTCCGCACAGAGCAGCAGCATCTGTCTGTCGGGAATATGAAGTGGAATCAATTGCAGGAAAAATGCATTTTACCACCCCATGCTCCTTAATGCGGGCAATGGTCTGCTCAAAATCTGCGTCAAAAGCCTCATCATAAAGATGGGCGTGAGTATCTACAAATTCAATCATCGTCTCAAACAATAATCAGTATTCCCTACCCCCTTTATCCTCCCCTCCAGTTCAAGTTCCAGGAGCATAGATGCCACAGCGCCCCATTCCAATCCTGTTGCTGCACATATACGCTCAATGCCCGTAGGCTTATCAAACTTTAAAGTTAGCAATATTTTCTCCTTATTCTCAATATCAAATGAAAATAATTTGGGCTGCAGTGCCGGATCCGGCATTGGGGAAGCATCCCAACCAAGCGCGGAAGGGATTGCTGTAGCAGAATTGTAAATGGCCGCCACATTCTTGGCAATAAGATAATTGCACCCAAAAGAATTAGGGTCGGACACCCTCCCCGGCACCGCAAAAATATCCCTGTTATAGTTGCAGGCAAACTCGGCAGTAATCATGGAGCCCCCCTTCACCCTGCTCTCCACAACCACCAGGGCCTGAGAAATGGCAGCAATAATTCTGTTGCGCTTCACAAAATTCACCTTCTGGGGCTTTACACCCCTGGGAAACTCCGTAAGGAGTCCCCCTTGCCCCACAATCCTTACAGCATCATCCCTATGCCGGGCAGGATAAATCATATCCAGGCCATTGGGGAGCACCGCAACAGTCTCCAGGCCATTCTCCAGAGCCGCCCTGTGGGATGCAATATCAATCCCGTACGCCAGACCGCTCACAACAAGAGGTGAAAATTTGGCAATATCCCCAACAACAATACTGCAGGCCTCCCTCCCGTACACCGAAGCCAGACGCGTCCCCACCATAGAGACACACCTGGGATTGCAGAGCCCAGCATTCCCTTTGTAACCGGTACTCCCCTTGTAATTATAACCGTCACTCCCCTTATAATAAAGCATGAAAGGTGCATCATCACACTCAGCCAACAGGGGAGGATACTCCTGTTCACCATAAAAAAAGAGCCTTATCCCCTTTTTGGCACACCACTCCACCTCCTCCGCCGCCCACTTGAGGCTATGGGAAGAAAAGGCCCTGGAGAGACTCTCCACCACAAATGCGTTATCCTCATCCCCCTGGCTCTCCATCACACACGCAGCGCTGCCAAACCTCTGCAGAAGTTGCACAGCCACCTGGGGTCTGTACAGGAACTCCCTTGCCATAGCGCACCTCAATACAATCTCTTCCTCCATACTTTTTTTTTGCGCAAAATAGGCATTTCCACATTTGGAGCAGGCCAAAAAAAGAAAAACCTTCCCTACACAAAAAGAATTTGCTTTTCTTAAAAAAATCTCCCGCGCCCCTCCCTGCATTGGCAGGAATTGTTCCCAAACAAAGCATTTATTGTGGGTGGGGCGGCTGGCAAATGCGCCAGCCAACCGCCCAGAAAGGCTCTTTCTCCCCGAAAGTCACCCAAATCCGGGACAAACTCCCCCCAGAAAGGCTCTTTCTCCCCGAAACCGACCCCAATCCGGGACAAATCCCCCCAAGAAATACATTTTCTCCCCAAAAGTAACCTCATTCCGGGAGAAGTTAGTTACAAAAAAGAGATGGCCGGGAAAAATCTCCGGCCACCTCAAAAACAGTTATGGTATTGAAAAATGCTTAAAAAGCAATCTTCCCTGTTGATGTTCCCTCAACCACTAACAAAGTAGCAATGTTGGTTTCGGTCAAGGTTTGGGTTCCTACTTTGCAGTTTTTGAATGTTATCTTTCCACCGGTTGGCAAACTTACAAGAGAAATGGTAAAGCCGCTCTCAAATGTACAGTTTTCCAGTACTACACTCTGGTAAGGGCGGAAAAGGCCGTTGGCAAATGTAGTGCCGTCGAAATAGTTTCCTCTTCCAAAGTTAACATTCTTGAATAAAGCCTCGGTAAATACACCTGAGAATGATGTCCATCCTACAAGGGTACTGTTCTGTACCAACAGTTTGCCTGCAGGTTTGGAGGTGTTCACATTGAGTGCATATCCTACTCCGCTTATGTTCACATTTGCAATTGTAAGGTCACCAGGATTTTCAGTGTAAATGGCTCTGGTGCTCTTTGTTCCAAATTTCTGGTTGTTGCCCTCTATTGTAAGGTTCCTTACAATACTGTTGCCAGTGGTCTGAACTAGGAAGTTGGTTGCCGGATTGTCCGATACTTCAAGGGTGTTGTTTCCTCCATCAAGGATACCGCCATCCACTTTTATGGTAGAAGACAATGTGCCATCCCCTGGCAAAACTACAGTCTGGCCAGCGCCTACTGATTGGGCAACTACTACCTCATATACAGGAGCTGCTGCAGTACCCACATTTGTTACATCATAACCCTCTGGTACATAATCTGTACCGGGGCCCTCAGAAAGGTTGTCGGCAGGGTTGAATCCGTGGAATTTACCACCTGTAACCTCTATGAGGCCGGCAGCATAACTTGGGTCAATATGGTTCAATGTGAATGATGCTCCATTTTCGGCATTGAATTCACCGCCTTTAATATAGATCTTGCCTTTATTGGCCTGGAACATGCACTCTCCTACAGAACTGTATTTACCGCCATTTACAGTAATTTTACCGCCATCTTTGGCCTGGGCAATATAACATCCCATAGTAGCAGATACAAAATTGGTTCTTTCAATTGCTATTTCGCCGCCATTACCGCCATTGATTACAAGTTCTCCAAATACCCTGAACAACATATAGTCATTTGCAGAGGTAATCTTGTTGCCGTTAAGATTAATGGTAATGGTTTTTCCCGCAGGAACTTCAAGTGCAGCATACTCAAATGAACCGCCAACTGCGGCAGGAACATTAAGTTCAATATCCTCTGTAAGATCTATTACTCCCGACATTCCGTTAAGGAAACCCTTCTCAACAACATTCATCTCAACAACCTCATAGTCTGTTGTAGAACCGTTTACAAGAACAGACTTGTAACCTTTTGCAACAAAACTCAACGGTCTGGTTGGCTCAGATAAAACATCTGCAGGGTTAAAGTTCTTGAACACTCCACCTTTAATCTCAATTACGCCATTGCTGTTGTCAATCATATTGATGGTATATCTGCCCAAAGGATAAACTGCAGTGTATGCTTTAGCCTCGTAGTTACCGCCGTTGATATAAACTTTACCACCGTTAGACTGGAAACAGGTATAACTGTCGGTTACATAATCACCGCCGTTTACAGTAATGGTACCACCGGCATTGGCAGATGCAAAATATGCAGTACCTTCCATCTTTCCGCCATTGCCCTCAATAATGAGATCACCGTTAACACGGAACATAATGGCATCGCTACCTGTATATTTGATGGTATGGCCGTTAAGGTCTATCATTACAGACTTGCCGGCAGCAACTGTAAGTTTGTCAACCAGTTCTGCAGTTGTCATGCCAGGTGTAGGCAATTCTATGTCTTTTGTAAGGGTTACCTTGCCGCCATTCTGCAATGCAAGAAGGAACTCATCATAGTTATGGTCATTAATGTAATCTTTGTCAATAACAACCTTAAACTCACCTGTCTCGGTAAGCAGATTTCCAACAAGATTTGTTCTCCAGTTCCTCTGTACAGGGACATTAGATGCAACCAACGGAATCTCACCCTTATTGTGTTTAATGGTAGCGGTAACCTTTACCAGGTCTTTTGCTGCGCCATCTGCAGAAGGGGTAGAAACAAGCAGATAGTTCATAGACAGCCACTGGTAACTGTTGGAAACCTCATTATCTTTTGCATCTTTGGTAATAACTACCAACGGCTCATCCTTAATGATGTCTGCCAAAGCAAACTCTACAGTCTTCTTGTCTGACACTGCACCAGTAAAAGGATACAGAACAGTAGCAACCTCCTCTACAACAACTTTGGTCTGCTCAACCTTAACGCCGGCAGCCTCGGCTGCAGCAGCATCTGCAGTACCCATATTCAACTGGGCAAAAGGTCTGTTCAGGACAACAGGCTTGCTGAAAGGTCCGGTAACTTTAAAGCCTTTCTCTACAGCATAAAAAGCATCTCTGGTTTCATCCTGGCTTTTTATACCATTATAATCAATTGTAATCTTGTTCAGATTCTCAACATTGTACGCTGTACACTTTGGATTCTGGGCCCAGAATATAAAATTATATGTCTGACCCTTAACCAACTGAACAGTTACAGTTGCCTCCAGATTACTGAAAGCATTCTTCTTCACCTGCCTCAAGGCAGCAATCTTTACCTGCTGCTCATCGTAAACCTCAAAATAGAGATCCACGGCCTTGGCACCATCGCTAATTGCTTTGGTAGCAGGCCCGCCAGGCAACTGGGCGGTAAAGGTTACATCCACCAAATCCCCATCCTGAGGAATCTGGCCTGTACCCTCATCCTTTGAACAAGCCACTGCAAGAACCAGTGCAACAGCCAGCGCAAACAAATTGAATAGTTTCTTCATAAGAAATGGGTATTAATTTTTATTCTATTTTTGTGGAAACGGCTCATTATTGTCGGGATTAAGAAAATCTGCATCCACAACAACCCTTACATTAACAATATCGGTGAAGAGGTTCCCCACAATATTGGTACGGTAATTTGCCTGCACCGGCACATTTGAAACCGTTAAGGCAACTTGCTTTCCGCTTTTGAGTTTGAATTTGGCAACAACCTTATCCAGCATCCCCAACCCTTTTGGAGCAAGAATATAATTCATGGAAACATATCTGTACCTGTACCCTTCTACATAAAGATATGCAGGGGCACCAGGGAACTCCGTCATGGAGAATGAAGATGATATGCTTCCCGATATCATACTCCCCAATGGGGGGAACAACTGTGGCGTACCATTCTCAAAAGGGTGGAATACATCAGGAAGACCATCCACCTCAATGGTACTCTGGAGAAGGGGACCATAATCCTCAAACCCCTCAATATCGGCAGTACCAAAATTGATCTGGGCAAAAGGACGGCGCAGAATCACCTCCTGAGAAAAACCGCCATCTACGAAAATCTCCTTTACTGCATAAAACGCATCTCTCCCCTCATCATTGGCAATACCACTGTAATTGACCTTAATTGCGGTAAGATCTGAAGTGTTATACGCCGCACAATTTGGATTCTGGGCCCAGAATATGATTTTATACTTCATATTCTTTACCAGAGTCATATTAATATTGGCCGAGCCACCAACCATGGTAGCCGTACCGCTGAGACCTGGAATAAGGGTCCCGTCCCCGTCATAAACCGAATACTTCAAAGCCGTGGCACCGCTCCCATCTGAAATGGCACGCGTAGCCAACTCCTGAGGTACAACGGCCGTAAAGGCCACCTCAGACTTGCTCCCTATCTGCTCCAGTTGCGACACCTCCTTGCTGCACCCGGAAATTCCAAGCGCGCACCCGGCCGCCACAACCAGGAGAATTATGTTTGTAATCAGTTTCATTTGTTGGAATAACTCAGGGTGCCACAAAGAACACCCTGAGGAATATTTAACATTTTAGTTGGAAGAGATTACTCCTGGATTTTTGATCCACCTGAAACATTTACCAAGTTGAAATATGCTGCAGCATCAGCATCAACCCAAACAGGATTAACTTTATCCGCTACCACATTTGAAATATCAACTCTGCTTAGATTGATATTTGTTGCTGCAGATGTTTCTACAAGAATAGCACCTTTGCTTCCTGATGTAACAAACTTAGTATTTGAAACAGATAATGATGTTTCCAAAGGTGTAATATACTCCATAGAAATTTTAATACCTCTTGTTCCGTTAACTACACAATTCTCAAGGCTCAAATCAGTACCATTGGCCTGTTGCCAAATTGCATAATGATCTGCAGTACCTCTAAAGCCATTGATAGTAGAATTTTTGATTGATGCTTTAGTACAAACAGTTATAGGATGCTCAATTACACAATTATCCAATTCAACATCTGTATAGAACTCCATGTTATATGTATTCCATGTTTCAGCAGTCCACGCAGTTTTATTCAATGTGATATTATTGAACTTCATTATAGTTGTAGGATTAACAGCTCTGAATGTACAATATGACCCATTATATGAAGCACTTGGACATGTAATGTTCAGTATGTATTTTTTATCCAATGCAGAAATGCTGATTTCAGTTGTGTTTGCTCCACCAACACCATCATTCAAATAACAGTCAACATTGGTTCCCAATACAACTTTAATTGAGGTAGCATTGACATTTTTCAAATATGTAGCAAGTTCCGTCTGAGTATTTTTGTCAAAATATTCAGCCCCATCAACTGTACAAGACGATACGCCAACGTATCTTTGACCAATAAATTTGTTTGCATCACCGTCTGGTGCTATAGAAACGAATCCTTCACCTACTGTACAGTTTGTGATTGTGGTAGGGCTGTATACTCTACCAATCCATGCACCTGTTCTGTCTTCTTTAGCTTCTACAGTTGTATTTTCCACTCTACAATTCTCTAGAACTACAGAACCTGAATGCTCTGCAAAACCAATAATTCCACCGCAAGATTTCTCACCGTATACGCTTGAATTTTTAACAACTACATTTTTAACGGTAGTTGCACCCTGATTATAGCCAACCAATACACCTGCATAACCATATCCTCCAATTGGAGCTATGACATTGATGTTGTCAAAAGTAAGATCAGACACATTCAGTTCAGAGTTAACTGAAGCAAAGAATATTGAAGCAGCATCAGTTCCATTATTATGTGCATTCTCCACCACATTTACATTCTTAATGGTCTTGCCATTTCCATTAACGGTAACTTTTGTATAATGTGCCGAAATGCCTTTGAACTCCATATTCAACATATCAATATCGTTATTGATATTAATTGTTGATTCTTGAGTCAAATTGATACCTGAAAGTGCCAACATATCATTAATGTCGTTAATTTCATAAACGCCATTAACTGGTGCTAAAGTATTGTCAGGCTGAATTGATGAACCTTTGGTCAAATTAACTCCGTTAATTTCAACTGTACCGCCATCTTTTCTCCAACCACCCAGGTAATCTGTATATTTACATTGTTCTGTTTCTGCCAATGTGTTCAAAGCATTAATTGTAACATTCTTTGTAGAGCCATTTATAACCTTGATTGATGCACCTGATCCGTAGAAGTTACCAATATATTTGGATATTGTACGCTCATCATTTGCTCTGTTCACATATGCATTTATTACTCCTCCGTCCACAGATGTATTTTCCATAGTAAGTTGTCCGGTTACCCTTCCAACAACTGTACCTGCATTACCAGACTCATCTGTTACATCAAATGTTGTAACTGTTACATCTTCAACCTTAGAATCTTTGATTGTTGCATTACCACTAGCAGTTACATGTCCAATGAAGGCTCCTAAAGATTGTGTACCCTGAATCTCACACTCTTTAATCAAAACATTTTCAATATTGCAAACGTTTTCAACATAAGATGCAATAATTGCTGAATTGCCATTATCATTCTTACCGCCAACAGATTTAGCCTTGTAAAGAGTCAGGTTCTTAACATTAACTTTGGAATTGTTACCGTTACCACCACCTGTTACAAACAAAGAAGACCAAGGTTGTGATGATGTGTAATCAAAAGTTACATTTTGAATTGTATAGCCCTTTCCGTCAAGCGTTTTGCCATTAGACAGAATGCCTTTTACAGGATAACCACCCATATCTATGGTTGATGCCAATTCTATGTCATATGCCAATACTCTTGGAGCCTGCAACCATGCAAATTCAGCAGAATTGGTAATGATGTATTTACCATCAACAACTGATGGTTCAACTACAGTTTTGCCATCCCATATAGTAACCGCTTTTGCTGGCTCATTAAATCTATTATCAACAACAATCTTGAAATTTGTATTGCTTGTAAGCAAGTTACCTACAATATTTGTTCTATAGTTTCTCTGCACAGGAAGAGCTGAAATTTTATGCTCAATGATATTGCCATCATTCAATTCAATCTGAGCATTTAAATCAACTAGAATATTCTCTTGAGTTGCCTCAAGAAGAAGATAGTTGAATGACAAGTAATCAAATGTAACATCGTTACCACTTAATTCTACAGTAATATTTTTCTCTTCTGGCAAAGTATTGAATACAAACTCTACATTCTCAGCAGGCTGTGTTGCAGCACCATTAGCAACATTAAAGCAAGTTGGTAATGAACTTACAATAATTTTAGTTTTAGAAGCAGAAACCCCTAATCTGGCAGCCTCTATTGTACTCTCCTTAGAAGTACCTAGGTTCAACTGTCCAAAAGGACGTGTTAATGTAATAGTCTGGTTAAGATTCTCACTTTCAACAACAAAAGTTTTAGCAGCATAGAAAGCATCCAAATTCTCTTTGTTTGCAACAGTTTTAGTATAATCAACCTTTACTTGAGTAAGGTTAGCAGGATCATACACACCATTATTGCTGTTTTGAGCCCAGAATAGGATTGTATATTCCTGTTGTTTAACCAAAGGGAATGAAACAGTAAATATTCTTCCCTCACCAGGGTTTACACCTGCTGTAGACTGGGAAACTACATCATCAATAATAGGTGTAGTTGCTCCATCATAATAAACCTCATAATGAAGTTCATTAACGGTGTTGCCATCACCAATAGCCCTAGTCTGGAGACCTGTAGGTACATTCACACTAAAACTAACTTGTGACTGCTCACTCACCGGCTCAATAAGACCTTCATCTTTTGAGCATGATACGGCTACCAATGCAATGATTGAAAGCACGCTTAGAAGATTAAATAATTTCTTCATGGTTCTTAAATTTAGTTAATATTGATTTTTATAATGTTAATTCAAAGTAGTTTACTTCTGCACATTATTCTCCTCAGGTGCAAACCCTTTACTAAGAGAAATATTATAATTCACAGCCCCAGTCATAAGAGTTCCATAGATATTTGTCTTATGATTTGCCTTGAGTGGAATATTGGTCAACTGCGATGTCTCAAACATCTTTGCTCCATTCCCGTTATATACTGTTAACGCCAAATCTGCTTGTGTAGATGCATCGCTTTCAGATGTTGCAAAAACATAAGTAAGAGACAAATATTTATAATCTATATCTTCTTGAGTTCCACTCTCCTTTGGATTAAAAGAGCCACTAACCAGTGTTTGTCTATCGTACTGCAAATCAACATTTGAGTTCAAAGAATTAACCTTCCCTGTTACCGCATTATATTCATTAACCGGCACAGAAATTTTTATCTCTGAGGAAGTTGGAGTTTCGCCCAAAGCAACAGCATTATTCCAATCTGTCTGTGTTACTCCAATATTCAACTGTGCAACAGGACGCACAAGCGTAACACTAGGATTCACATTTGAACCAACTGTCAAATCCTCATATTTAGCAAAAGCATCAAGATTCTCACTATTGTTCAAATATGTATTCACTTTTACTGCAGTAAGATCTGTAATATTATAAGCAGCATTTCCTGCGTCGTACTCACAATTTCCCTCTTGTGCATCTTTCTGATGATATGCAAAAAAAGCAATCCTGTATTTCTGTCCTTTTATCAAAATTGGAGAGTATGTGGCAGAACCATTTTTGATAAAAACATTTTTCTTTGTGCTCTGAATTAAAGAATAGGTCTCTACACCATTCTCATTTTTATTAACCTTATACACAGCACAAGCCACAACATTCACTTTAGAAGCATCTCCCACAGCCTTGGTTACGCTCCCCAAATTAACTGCATACGAAACCTGCACCTCCTCACCGGTTTCTCCCACAGAACTCTTCTCACATGCTGCAGCAAACAGAACAACCACTGCAGCAGCAAACAATTGAAAAAGTTTTTTCATATTGATTTTAATTTATTATTTATACCATTTAGAATATTTGAGTATCGCCTATATAAACCGTCCCTTTTTTATCTCCCATTCCCAAAATAGATACAGCATAACATTGCCCTACTAATGGATAATAAGCATAAGTTGGTCTCAACCACGATCCTCCAGTTTGTTTTCTATGTTGATCAAAATCGGCAGTTTTTCCAGTTTCTGCATTTGTATAAGTATTAACGCCCAATATTTCACAATTCCCGATTCTGACAACACCAGCTTGCTGGGTCCTTATATCTCCTATAAATGGAGCAACACTTCTATCCCAAAGTGACGCACTATAGGTAACACAATTGAAGGAGTTATTCTGCACTGAGCAAGTAGAGATTTCATTAACGGTTGATGCATCGAGTACTGTAATATAGCCAATTAAGCCTCCTATTTCACCGTTCGCTTTGAACCCTTTATTAATTATCTCCGAATCATAATTCTCAAATTTATAATTTTGTACAGAACTGTTGGAGCAAGTAATTTTTGCAAAGATTCCACCACACAAACCGCCCATCTTGCACACACCATTTAAGTAACCATTCTTAACGTGAACATTATTGATAGTCGTAGTAGCATAAGCAAATCCACGTAATGTCCCAACATAAGCATTACCTTCTTCTGTATCATGGGTTACCCGAATATCTGCACCATCAAATGTTACATTTTCGAAAGTTGTAGCACAACTTTCATTTTTTACAAAACCGCCATAATAATTGTCTCTAATGGAGATATTGTATATTGTCTTACCATTGCCTTCAAGTTTTGCAAGTGTACTCAATGCTGTGAAAATATGATTACGCACACCATCTTTTGAAGCGCCATCAAGATCATACTCCATATCCACATTTTCCATTAACTTAATATTGCCGGCAGCAGTACCTTGTAGTGATGCCAGGTCATAAGCAGAATATATTAGTTTAGTGGTACCTTCTGTTAATGGCGTAACTTCAGTACTTCCATCCCAACAAGGGATAAAACGGTTTACACCATATATTACAGTTCCACGATATTTCTCCTCATCACCCAACCAACCATTAAATTTTGTGTAATCATTCCCAGCAAGCCATCTACCTTCATTACCTTCTCTATAAGGTGACACAAAGCCACCTGACACACTTGAAGTTTGTGTTGACTCTGATGTACAATTGGTGTTAAATATCAATTTTTCTGTATTATTGAATCCTCTCAACAATCCCACAAAATGGCCTTCACTCCTTGTTCCTTTAACAGTTGAATTATTTACATGAGAATTATAAAAAATCACTTCACTGGCACTCCCATCAGACTCAGGGCATACATAACCCACTAGCCCTCCTGCAGCACCGTTACCAGTAGTTACTACGGCATCCTTTACAGTTACGTTGCTGAAAGTCCCTCCTCCTTTTAGTATATTTACAAGTGAACCTACATGGGTCACCTCTGTTGCTGATGTTTTATCTACAGTAATATTGGTAACTGTCAGGTTTTTTACAGTAAGTTTGCTTGCATCCGCAAATAATGAATTTCCGTTAATATTTATATTCTGCAATTTCTTTCCGTTTCCATCAAAAACAGTCTCTACTGGTAACTCAATGGACAAAAGAGTCAATGGAGTTTCAGATTTTGCCCCCATATCCATACTCTTTTCAAGGATAAATTCATCACAATCTAAGACTCGGGAATCTGTTGGGTATTCACTAAGCCACGCCAAGCCTTGAGGTGTTTTTATTGTACATTTTGAACCTTCAAACTCAACACCATCTTTATCAATATTCCCATCCCATTTAAGAATTAGAGTCTCAATATTTCCAAAAATGCTTGTCCGCTCATTTGGTTCTGCAGGTGTATCTTCATACGACACTGTTGAGAACGGCTCTGTTTCATTTCCATTGAATACTTCCAAAGTGGCACTTACTTTGTCTTCACTGGCAAATAGGTATGTTGTAGCCAGGTATTTGTATTCTATTTCCTCGCCTTTATCATTTTTAACTTTCACACTACCGTCGGGAAGAGTATTGAATGTAAAGGTGAAAGTTTTATCACCAGATTTCACACCCGTAAGTGCATTGAATTCATCTGCAACTCCACCAACTGTAAGTTTTACTGAACCTATGCTGTATCCGGAACTTTCAAGTTCTTCAAGAACCGAAACGGGTACACCCATATTCAATTGGGTAAAAGGTCTTGTAAGAGTAATGGTTTTATCTGCAGTATTGTGTGAAACTCCGGTTTTCAAGCAATGGAATGCATCCAGTTGCTCTATGGTAGCATAGTCATTAATACTACCACTCCCATAAGTTATTGATATTGCTTTAAGGTTATCTGTATTATATGAAGTGCATTCAGAAGATTGGGCCCAAAATACAACATCATATTCACGGCCTTTGAACATTGGCACCTTTACAGTTGCCGGTGAAGAGACACTTATCTGAATATCATCTTTATTCCTCCATACTAAATTTCCCTGCTTATCAAACAGCCCAACAGATAATTTATCCACCTTGCTTCCGTCACCCATAGCCTTTGTAGAGAACTGCACATCAGAGATGCGGGCGGTAAAGGTTACGTCAACCTCTTCACCAACACCCGCAGTTTCATCTTTCTGGCACTGCACAAAGAGTACTGGGCAAAGCAGCAAAAGCAATATGTATAGTGTGTTTTTCATTTGCAGCAACGTTATGGTATAAATATGTTATGGTCTCCGTTAAAATCCGGGTTAATGCCCACTCCTCCTCCTGTCTCCAGGGTAAGGAATGCTCCACGCACCTCAGTAAGTTTGCTCCTCTTTAGAGGTACATCTATGGTTCCGGAGTTTGAGAGTATTTCCCCTTTTTTATTGTACAGTTCCACCGCAACCTGTGCACTGGACTCTTTTCCGTTCACCAATACGTAGTCAAATCCGAGTGTCGCCTCATTTCCGGAAAGCGGAACCATTACAGATTTGAACTCAACACCCGGCTTTGAATTCACCGGTCTGTCTTCAAAAATGCTGTATGCACACGGCATATAGATTGGGTATTTGAATACCAGATAGTAGTCTTCCGGTTTTACCTCTACCGCTTTTGTTGAATCTTCTGCCCATGTAGATGTACGCCCGGCTTTCATCAGTTCCTTAAGTTTTGTTTTTGTCTCCTTGTCTATGAACTCCTTAAGATCTGTTGTTATGAAT
Source organism: Bacteroidales bacterium (assembly GCA_015060445.1). Taxonomy (GTDB): domain Bacteria; phylum Bacteroidota; class Bacteroidia; order Bacteroidales; family UBA932; genus Egerieousia. Next base: position 29,395 of record SUYL01000044.1, on the reverse strand, counting down.
ATAAATTTTGCCAGCGGCCTCTCCATCTCTATAACATCTTCAGATACCACACCGTCTATTTTGGTGTTCTCCACCTTTATAACCTTGCTTCCACAGAATCCGTCCCTGAAATCTGTATTGGCAGTATGCGGCTCAGTAAGTTTTATATTGTTGAAATTCTCTGTGTTATGATACAAATCCTCCTGGGTACCTTTTCTTACATAGTCTGCCCAAACTTTAAACATAAACTCGCCAGATGGCAAAGTGAGTGTTGTTTCATAGTTGAGATTGTCTGTAACAGGTGCTGTATAGGTAAACGACGCCGTTTCAAGACGGTCATATTCATCATTTTTGGTAATCAGATACGCCTTTATCTGGTATCTTATATCATACAGGCTTGGAATGTCTTCCTGTTTGGTCCCATAGTTTACTGTAAGGAACGGAGGAAGTTCCGTATTGAAGTTCAGTTTCAGTTTGAGCGGTGCCGGTTCTCCCAACTGGGGGAACTCATGTACATCACATCCGCCCAGAACCAGACAAATAATCAACACAACGGCAGAGAGAGAAAGCCTCCATTTATTTATTGTATTCATTTGCTGCCCCTCCCTTTATTTCCCCTTTTTGTATAGGGCAGTTTATATATAAGATTCACCGCCAACTGGTCCAATCCTATGTATGTCTTCTTTTCGGTCCTGTTAAGGGTTCCGTTGCTGTAGTTATGGAACACATCATACTCTACAGAGTAAATACCTGCACCCGCCGAGAATTCCATCATCCACCTTGAGTTTCCCTTACCCAGCGGCATCCTGTAACCGGCAGATACTCCTCCTCCAATGGCAGGAGTCTTCCCATCCTTATCCTGCTTCCTCCACTGCCCTCCTGTTGCAACATTAAACCAGCCCAGGCCTGCATGAATTCCTCCATACAAACCTTTACTCTTCCCGACAAACCAATATCTCAATTCCGGTTGGATTGTAAATGTCCTGAATTTTACATCCTCAGTAAAATAGTTCCATGCACTGTAATATACCGGAAGGGCAAATGAGAATCCTCTACCCAAATCCACCTCCCCTGCAAGATTGGCTACAAGCATACCAAGGCCGGCCACATTGGTCTTCAGATACCAATTTCGGCTCACTTTCCGGGGGAGTGGGAGGGTATCAACCCGTAACTCGGGCATATTGAAATGCAAATGATCATCTTCTATAAAAATCTCTTCTTCCTGCAATTGTGCTATCTCCACATTTGTATAAGGTTCCACTATTCCCAATGTGATTACCACATCTGCACGTCTCATTTGAGGGAAGAACTTCTGCAACATCAAACTCCATGGTTTGCCTCCCCCCACCTTTTTCAACTGTTTCTCCTTTTCATCGTCGGGAAGAGAAGATTCCATAATTGAAACAACTTCCTCCTTACAAGGGAAGTTATGGGCTTCCCGCACCTCCCGGCGAAGGAATGCCCAATCCTCATCCAAACTTGTAACAAAAACTACTGAATCTACGAAACTGACGAATTGAGTAAGGAAAGATGTTATCTCTTTACCCCTTTCATAAGACAGACGCTTGTTCAAACTCACTTTCCCCTCCGGTGAGGCCTGCGAATAGAAATCTACCCTTAAAACAAAATATGAAGAGTCCTCGGCATATTTGCCGGTCCTCTCTATAAATTGCTTCATACGCACCCCATTGTCCCTGAACTTGAGATTGAGTTTGGAACTACCTTTGGGATAATACACACTTACAGAATCCTTAACACACTGAGAGTAAGCCGTGTAAGGCAAACACAACAGTATGATAAAAGATAACAGCAATATGTAAGATATGCGTTTCAACAGGCTGTCTATTTTATCGTTGGATTAAAAAGACAATCCCACGCACATATTTGCCGTAAATGCAAAATTTTAGAAAATAGGGAGTTAATTGAAAAAAAATAATTATATTTGCAGACGTAACATATATACTTTTAATCCAACGTTTAAACGGACAACAGGGGCCTTCAGCCCTTATTTTTTTATACACTCTCCATTTTCAGATACCGGTAATATGTCTCTCGGGAGACTCTCAATTCTTTGCACAGCATGGTTACAGAATAACCGTCTTCAAGCATCATCCTAATATCATCCTTATGCTCCTGCAAATAAGAAATCTTGGTACAACTCCCTTTTCTCCGTCCAAGCACCACACCTTCAGATTTTTTCACAGCCAACGCCTCCTTTGTACGCATAGAGATAAGATTCCTCTCTATTTCCGCTACAAGGCCAAATGCAAAACAGAGCACTTTACTGTTAATGGAATCATCTATGACATACTTTTCTTTTGTAGTGTAGATAGATACACCCTTCCCCAAACACTCCCCCATTATTGTCATAATTTCTGTAAGAGTCCTGCTTAGTCGGGAGATTTCGGTTACAACAAGGATATCGCCCTTTTTCATTCTCCTGAGCACGCCTCCCAATTTCCTGTTCTTCTTGTTTGTAGTCCCACTTACAATCTCCTCTGTCCACTTGTCTATTACAATGCCTCTTGCCTCTGAAAATTTTCTTATCTCCTCTTTCTGGTTCTCCAAATTCTGTTTTTCGGTACTTACTCTTAAATATGCTATAATCATCTTACATCTATTTAACTGTTACTAATAAACAATTAATATACAATAAGTTTATCTGTATTATGCAGGAGATTAGTGACTACAGGCCAGAAGTAGGACAGGATCGGAGGGTAGGCGGCGGTTGGGCTAGGGAGCAGCGGGCGGCAGCGGGAAGTGCGCGTGAGAGCGGCAGGCGGCGGGCTGGAGGACGGCGGATTGCCAAGCCGATAAGAACATGAATATGCATTTCATGGCGTGTGAGAGGGATTGATGTACGCATCGGGATATACCTGCTAACCGATGCGTACACTGCAGTGCCATGCAGGGCCGATTCTTGTTCGCATCGGCGTGGCTCTGCGCCTCCCCGGGCCCATCTCCGCGGGGGGTGGTGTGCGCGGAAGCGAATCAGGTTGTAATATTAATCTGAAAAAAGTGCTGCAAGGCAACGCGGCTGGCAAATGCGCCAGCCAGCCGCTCAGAGCAACCTCCGCAGCTCAGCCTAAAGGCTGCTCCAGCAGCTCTGTGCCCCGGGCCGGAACAACTTCCCCCCAAGAAATGCATTTCCTCCCCGAAACCGGCCCCATTCCGGGACAAATCCCCAAAGAAATGCATTTCCTCCCCGAAACCGACCCAAATCCGGGACAAACCCTCCCAGCTCCACCAAAGAAATGCACTTCCTCCCCGAAACCAACCCCAATCCGGGACAAACCCTCCCAGCTCCACCAAAGAAATGCATTTCCTCCCCAAAACCGACCCCATTCGGGGACAAACTCCCCCAGAAAGGCTCATTCTCCCCGAAACCGGCCCCATTCCGGGACAAACCCTCCCAGCCCCACCAAAGAAATGCATCTCCTCCCCAAAAGCACCCCCAATCCGGGACAAATCCTGCATTGGAGCCGGAGCTGCTACACATAAAAAAGCCGGTCTGCGTTACTTGAACGCGGGCCGGCCTATATATCCCACATAGGTAATGTTATCAGATAATCAGCATTGCATCTCCGTAGGTGCCGAACTGGTACCCCTCGGCAAGTGCAACCTTGTATGCATTCATTACATTGTCATAGCCACCGAATGCGGCAACAGACATGAGCATGGTTGAGAATGGCATGTGGAAGTTGGTTACAAGTGCATCTGCCACAGAGAACTGGTATGGAGGGAATATGAATTTGTTTGTCCATCCCACGTATGGTTTTACCTCCCCTCTGGTGGTTACTGGGGTTTCCAATGCCCTGCTTACGGTAATTCCTACAGCAAATACCTTGTGGCCTGCAGCCTTGGTGGCATTTATCAGTTTTGCAGTCTCTTCTGTTATTGTCATCTGCTCAGAATCCATCTTGTGTTTTGAAAGATCCTCAACATCCACTTTCCTGAAGTGGCCCAGACCCATATGAAGGGTGAGGAAAGTTGCGTTCACATCCCTTATCTCCATTCTCTTGAAGAGTTCCCTGCTGAAATGCAGTCCTGCAGCAGGTGTGGCTACCGCCCCCTCATTCTTCGCATATATTGTGTGGAATCTCTCGTTGTCTATCTCCTCAGGTTTTGTCCTTATCCATTTTGGTATAGGAAGTTCGCCTACAGCAAAAAGGGCTTCGCGGAACTCCTCGTAACTGCCGTCATAAAGGAACCTCAGTGTCCTTCCCCTGGATGTTGTATTGTCTATTACCTCTGCCACAAGAGAATCATCTTCTCCAAAATAAAGTTTGTTCCCAATCCTAATCTTTCTGGCAGGGTCTACAAGCACATCCCAAAGCCTCTGTTCCCTGTTGAGTTCCCTGAGCAGGAACACCTCAATCTCAGCACCTGTCTTCTCCTTGTTTCCATAAAGCCTTGCCTTGAAAACCCTTGTATCGTTGAATACAAAAGTATCCCCGGCAGACATATAGTTGATTATATCCTTAAACTGCTTGTGCTCAATCTCTCCAGTATCCTTGTGCAATACCAGCATTCTTGATTCGTCCCTGAATTTTGCAGGATACTTGGCTATCTGCTCAACTGTAAGGGGAAAATTAAATTGTGATAATTTCATTATATATATGCTTTAAAAAGTCAAAAGTATTCATTATACGAAAAAAAACAGGGAAAGTTTCACTTTTCCCCATTTTTTATTTTTTCATCACAGCCGCAACTTCTTCCATCCCCAGAGCCTTTCCTACATGGAATCCTCCCGACGAAGTCCTGACCAGACCGCTGAGATATCCTCCGCTGCCCAGGGAAACACCCATGTCCCTGGCAATTGAGCGGATGTAGGTCCCCTTGCTGCACTTTATCCTAAGTACAAGCCGTGGCAATTCAAACTCCACAATCTCCATCTCATAAATTACAATTCTGGCAGGTTTCATAACTACCTCCTCTCCTGCCCTTGCCATTTCATATGCCCTTGTACCGTCTATGAGTTTGGCAGAAAATATTGGAGGTATCTGCTCCTGCTCTCCTATGAAGCCGGCAACAGCCTCCTCTACCATTTCCCTTGTTATATGCTCATAAGGATACCTCTGGTCTATCTCCTTCTCCATATCAAAGCATGGAGTGGTGGCTCCCAGTTCTATCTGGGCAAGGTACTCCTTCTGCTGGGCCTGGAGAGCCTCTGCCTGTTTGGTTGCCTTTCCAAGGCACACCAGCAGCACTCCTGTAGCCAGGGGATCCAGCGTACCGGCATGCCCCACCTTCAGGTTCCTTCTGTGGAAATGTTTCTGGGCAATGAACTTCACCTTCCTTACAACATCTGCAGAGGTCCACCTGTATGGTTTGTCTACAGGTATCACAATCCCCTGCGGATAGTCGTCAATATTCTCCAGCAATGGAGAAAGGTTATCCTTGTCAACTGTATAAAAAGTATTCATCTGCCTATTTGCAAGCAATTTTCTCCACTCTCCTCAGATGTCTTCCACCCTCAAACTCCGCTGCAAGGTAAGCCTTCACAATTTCCTGTGCCTTTTCAACGGATATGAAACGTGCAGGGAGTGAAAGTACATTTGCATCATTGTGCTGCCTTGCCAGCGAAGCAAGTTCCGGTTCCCAGCATATTGCAGCCCTTACCCCCTGATGCTTGTTCAAAGTCATGGTAATTCCGTTTGCAGAACCGCACATAGCAACACCGCCACAAACCTCACCCTTCTCTATTGCCTCTGCAAGAGGGTGTGCAACATCAGGATAATCCATACTCTCAGTTGAGTGAGTGCCAAAATCCTTAACCTCAAAACCCAACTCGTTCAAAAGGGGTTTCAATGCCTCCTTCAATTCATAACCTGCATGGTCTGCAGCCATTCCAATAAGTTTTGCCATAATGTAAACAGTTTATTGTATTAGTACTCGTTTCTAACTTCCTTAACTTTATCTATAACATTGTCGAGCCTCAGGATATACGGATAAAAGGCGTTGTCATCCAATACCGTATAACGCCCCATCAGGCCGCACAACTGCAGTTCCACAATCTCCCTGCTCTCCTTCCATTCTCCCTTACCGGGCACAACACCATTCCTGCGGGCATACTCCAGAAACTCCCCTCCAATATCTATGGTTGCCACAAGCCTTTCAAGGTCTTCAAATGTCTCCACTTTCCTCAATTCCTTCCTGTATTTGTCGGCCAATATATTGCTGAATTTCACTATCAGACTCTTGCGGTTGCAGGCAATAAGGAAATCTGTAACACCAGTGGTATCTATAGGTACAAATATGTCGGGAATAATGCCACCACCACCATACACCACCTTTCCTCCAGGTGTTGTATATTTTAGGGAATCCACCCTCCTTATACTGTCTGCGGAGATCATCTCCCCATGCCTGTACCTCTCTATTATATCCATCTGGTAATTCTCATCGTACGGCTTCTGGATACACCTTCCGGTAGGGGTATAGAAACGGGCAACGGTAAGCCTTATTCCAGACTTGTCTGTAAAATATACCGGTTCCTGAACAAGTCCCTTGCCGTATGAGCGGCGTCCCAGGATTGTTCCCCTGTCATTGTCCTGTATAGCACCTGCAAAAATCTCGGAAGATGAAGCGGAACTCTCATTTATGAGTACATACAGTTTCATATCCCTGAGCAGCCCTTTTCCGGAAGCCTTGTAATCCTCCCTTGCCCTGTTGGCCCCCTCCATGTACACAATCAGTTCCCCCTCATCCAGAAATTCATTGGAAAGTCTGAGTGCCTGGTCAAGATACCCTCCGGTATTGTCCCTCAGGTCAAACACCAGTTCCTTCATACCCTGCTCCACCAGAGGCAACACCGCCTCCATAAACTCCACATAACTTGTCCTGCTGAACTTGGAGAGTTTCACATAACCCAAACTGTCGCTGAGCATAAAGGCCACATCCACACTCTTCACAGGAATCTTGTCCCTCACTATCTCAAATGGGAGCAGTTCATCCAGATTGTCCCTCTTCACCTCAAGATGCACCTTGGTTCCACGCGGTCCCTTGAGCATCTTAACCAGTGAATCCTGGTTCATCTTCACCCCTGCCACCATTTTTCCATCCACCTTAATTATCCTGTCTCCCGACAGCAGTCCTGCCTTTTCCGACGGACCGCCCTGGATAACACTTATCACAATTGCCGTATCTGCCGGCACATTGAACTGGATACCTATACCGCTGAAGTTTCCCACAAGAGACTCATCCGCAGCCTCCAGTTCCACAGGAGGGAGATACACCGAATGGGGATCCAGTTTCTCCATCACCTGAGGCAACAGTTTCTCCACCATATCCTTATAGTCTATGGTATCTACATAATTCTTCTCTATCTGGTCAAGTACAAGAAGCAGTTTGCTCCACTTATGGTCATCAACAGCCAGTTCCTTGCGCCCTCTGCTGCATTTTCCAACATACATGCTGCAAATGAGCAGCAGCATGAACAACCATAACGCCAGGCTCAGCCGCCCCCTTTTTCTGTCATCCATCACTTTTATAAATTATCCTCCTCCAGTTGGGAGGCATCTATCTGTTCTACAATCACCCCTGCCCTCTCAAGCAGTTCTATACCGTCTGTAAGCCTGTATGAATCCCTGTAAACCACCCTCACAATACCAGACTGTATAATAAGTTTCGCACACTCCATGCAAGGAGCAGCAGTTACATAAAGGGTAGCACCGGCACTGCTGTTGTTGGACTTGGCCATTTTTGTAATGGCATTGGCCTCTGCATGCAGTACATACGGTTTTGTACACCCCTGCTCATCCTCACACACATTCTCAAAACCGCATGGGGTACCATTATATCCGTCGGATATTATACTCCTGTCCTTTACAATAAGGGCTCCAACCTGCCTGCGCACACAATAAGAATTGCGTGCCCATATGCCGGCCATCTTCAGATAACTCTTGTCAAACTGCAACTGTTTGGAATCCATCGCTAACCGTTTTGCTGGTACATATATCTCTTGATACTCTTCTTAGGGGTCTTCTCAAACTCCTCAGGAACAAGCCTTACTCCGGCTATCTTTGAATAATTTGGCATATCGGCATTAACCGCTGCAATATTCTCCTCCATCTTGCTCAACAGGGCAGCTTTGTCAAGACCGTCTTTTCCTGCAAGTTCCATGTCGGGATAAACAAGTGCAACAAGTTTTCCTGCAGCATCAATAACCAAAGATTCAATAACATAAGGCATATTGTTAATCACACTCTCAATCTCCTCAGGATATATGTTCTGTCCAGACGGCCCAAGAATCATGCTCTTGCACCTTCCCTTTATGAACAGATACCCATCCTCGTCAATTATACCCATATCTCCGGTTCTCATCCATCCGTCTGTGGTAAACGACTCTGCAGTAGCCTCCTCATTCTTGTAATATCCGAGCATAACATTTGCACCTTTTACCTGAATCTCACCAGGAATCCTGCCCGGATCAGAAGATGCAATCCTTATCTCCATCCTTGGAGCAGGTTTTCCGCAAGAGAAGAGTTTGGCCTTATCCCATGCAGCATAGGAGATGATTGGAGCACACTCGGTCATACCATATCCTACAGTATATGGGAACTGTATCTTGTTGAAGAACTCATCAGCCTCCTTGTTAAATGCTGCACCACCAACAATTATCTCATAGAAATTGCCTCCAAATGTACGTACAAGTTCATCCTTTATTTTAGCCTGCAGCAACTGGTCAATTACAGGCAACTTGAGCAGCACCTTCATGCTTGTCTTGTTTAGGATTGGCTGGAGTTTCTGCTTATAAATCTTCTCAATGATAAGGGGAACAGAAATTATAACATCAGGTTTTATGGTTGCAAAAGCCTCCATAATAATCCTCGGACTTGGTATTCTTGTAAGGAAATGCACATGTGCGCCCACTGTCATCTCAAAAAGGAACTCAAACATCATTCCATACATATGGGCTGTAGGAAGCATTGAAACTATATTGGACTTATTGTTGATATTAGGTACAACCTCATGAGCAAAAAGGACATTTGAAAGGAGTGCCCTATAAGGGATCATAACACCCTTTGAGAAACCTGAAGTACCGCTGGTATAGTTTATCATTGCCAACTCCTCACCGCTCTCCTCCTTATGGTAGTTTATGTCGGAAGGGCCAAAACTCTTGGGATATTTCTTCCCGAACATCTCATTCAGCCTCTCCCTGGTCTCTGTAATCTGCTCCCTCTTGGATGTAAGCAACGAGAAATCATTTATAAGGATTATTGCCTCAAGATTCGGCATTTCACTCTCTGAAAGGTTCTCCCATACAACATCCCCCACAAACAGCACCCTTGAGTCTGAGTGGTTTACAATATGATGCACATTACCTGGCTTGAACTCATGCAGAATAGGCACTGGAACCGCCCCATAAGTTAGGCAAGCCAGGAATACAACTCCCCAGTTGGCCTGGTTTCTGGAACAGATTGCAATCCTGTCCCCTTTTTCCACCCCGCAAATATTAAAAATGATATGAAGTTTCTCAATTCTCCTGGCTACATCCCTGTAATGCAATGTTATACCCTTAAAATCGGAGAGAGCCGCACAATCCCAATTCTTCCTGAAACTCTCCTCAAGCATTTTATTTAAAGATCTTTCCATAATATTATAAGGTTTTATTGATTACTACTTGTAATTCTGCAACTGGCACAGGTGTGAATACATTCCACCGGTCCCAATCAGTGTATCATGTGTTCCCCTCTCAATAATCTCACCCTCCTTCAGGACAACAATCTCATCAGCATTCCTTATTGTTGAAAGCCTGTGGGCAATCACAATGGAAGTTCTGTTCTTCATAAGGTTTGTAAGGGCATCCTGAACAAGCCTTTCACTCTCGGTATCCAGGGCAGAAGTTGCCTCGTCGAGAATAAGGATAGGAGGATTCTTCAATACCGCACGGGCAATGGACAACCTCTGTCTCTGTCCTCCCGACAATTTTGCCCCCCTGTCACCAATATTTGTCTGGTATCCCTGCTCCATCTGTATAATGAAATCATGAGCATTGGCAATCCTTGCAGCCCTCTCAACATCCTCCCTGGTAACATTCTCCATACCAAATGCAATATTGTTGTAAACAGTATCATTGAACAGGATGGCCTCCTGGGTAACAATACCCATAACAGAGATAAGGCTGTCAAGTTTATAGTCCTTTATATTCTTCCCGTCAAGAAGGATCTCCCCATCTGCAATATCATAAAACCTCGGCAAAAGATCTGCCATAGTAGACTTTCCTCCTCCCGACGGTCCTACAATTGCCACCATCTTCCCCTTAGGTATCTCAAGATTTATATTTTTGAGCACCGGCTCCTGCCCGTACGCAAAATTCACATTCCTGAACTCAATCCTGTCATTGAAACCATTGAGTTCCTCAGCATTCTCCTTCTCCTTAATAGGATTCTCAACATCCAGAATGGCAAAAAGCCTTCTTCCCGACACCATACCCCTCTGAATGCTTGCATATGCATTTGACATTGCCTTTGCAGGTTCAAGCACCCTCCAGTAGAAACCTATATACACCACAAATGCCGGCATATCCATCCCCAGTTCCCCGTTCAACTGCAGCCATCCTCCATAAAACAGCACTGCAGCCGCAACAGTAATACCCAGAAACTCAGAGAGTGGAGAAGCCATCTCCTGTTTGTTGAACATGTTCCTGCTGCTCACCTTATGTCTGGTATTTGTCTCCTCAAAACTCTCCCTCACATATTTCTTGGCATTGAATGCCCTAATTATCCTTATACCCGAGATAGCCTCCTCAAAATGGCTCACAATCCTTCCCATCAGAGATTGTGTATCTGCAGCCTTCCTCTTGAGCGAACGGCTTATCCTACCAATGACAAGAGCCGAGAACGGAAGGGTAAGAAGGGTAACCATGGTAAGTTTAGGCGACATGTAGAAAAGTCCTGCCAGGAATCCCAAAATGAGGAGAGGCTCCCTGAACAAAACATGGAAACTGTTTGCAACACCATTCTGCACCTCGGTAACATCATTTGAAATTGAAGAGAGTATGTCACCCTTTTTCTGGTCATGGAAATAACCCACATTCAGATCTGAAATCTTTCTGAACAGGTCCCTCCTTATATTCTGCATGATGTAGGTTCTCATATTCACCAGAATCCTCTGCGACAAGTACCTTGTAATGTTGGAGAGCAGTGAGGCCACAACAAAGAATGCACAAACGAACATAAGCCCCTTGAGCATGCCGCTGGAGTGCATCACTTTAGTAAGATAATATGAAAAGATTGCCTCAAAATATGCCGGATCCAGTGCAAACGCAGGTTTTGCAATCTGGGCTTCTATTGTCTCGGGCTGGAACAGCACCGTAAGGAGAGGATCAATAAGGGCATAGTTCACTACACCAAAAATTACAGACAATATGGAGAGAACCAGATATCCCGGCCAGAATCTCCTGTATGGTTTGGCATACGCCAACAATCTTTTAAAGTCTTCCATCAATTACAATTTTTTTGTTTTGCCGGTGGCAAGATTCCAAGTATATTCTTTACCGTCTGTACATTTTACCTTCAATATTCCATCCTGTACAAAGGTAATTTCAGATTCCCTGTCAATCCTCTTCCTCTTGTCCTGCATCTCAACCCTCTTGCCGTCTATGGTATAGAGGAGCAGTTGGGAAGGTGCCTTTATGGTCCAGTATCTCACCCCTCCCAGTTTGAGGAACTGCGGCAACTCCTTAATGAACTCTGGAGCCACAATATCACTCCACCCCTCAACCGGTTTTCCGGAAATATCGTACCACGACACAGTATTGTCTTCATTCAGAACAAGAATTGAATATTTTATACCATTTACATTCCTTACAAGTTTTGGCCCCATAACAACCTTCTTGGCGAGTTTTTTTGGATAGCCGTTAACAAAGCGGCCCAACCTGTCGAGAAGATAAAGTTTATCCTGTGATGCAAACAGCATCTGGAGCCTTCCATTTCCATAGAGGTCTATCTGCTCCACATATCCGCAGATTGGAGTCTCAAACGGAATGGCCCAAACACCCTTCTTGTTCGCATCCATATATCTGAGCCTCATGTTAGGGAGTTGCTCAAGGTATGCTGCGGCCTTCTTTGCAACATCCTTTACCTCAAAAGGTCCCTGGTGAAGAGTTATTGTACTGTCAACGGCAAATGCCATCTGTTCAGCCCCCTCCTTCTCCTCAGGCTTAGGCAACTGGGCAAGGTTGGCACCATAGAAGTCTGCCCTGGCAATCTGCTCCCCATCCACATTCAGGATATCCATGGTAAAGAAGGCAAAATTATCCTTTTCCATGGCATTGGCAAATGCTCCCCTGTAATACGGCTTGAGTATCTGAATAAGGGAATCACCAGATTCCTTAAGATTGGCAACCATCTTTAGGGCTGCCTCCCCGTTGAGATACCCGTTCACCGGTGTCTGCTGAATATAATCCTCAAGGGTAAAGGCAGACGTACTTCCATTGGCAAAATTGTCCAATGCAGTTTTGGACCCTATAACTGTCCATGGCCCTATTTTACAGATATACTCCTCATTGCAATGGGAAAACAGTTCTCCAAATACAGATGAGATGTATCCCTTATACACAAAAGGTTCCGGCAACTCTATCTTTTCCCTGTCCACCACTGCTGAAATTACATGATCCAGCCCAAACTGGGGCTTACCCCTGAAAGCAGTAACCCACTCACATTTCTCCCCAAACTTGCAATATGCCGCAACAAGTTCCTCCATGGCAAGCGAATCAACCCACTCCTTTGGGGTAATCTTCATCTCCCCCTGGGCACTCTTCTGCCTGTATGCAAACTGTCCTGCCTTCTTCTGCATCTCCAGATACAGATTATGCGATTTCAAATACTCGTGCATGCTTGAAACCGGCAACGAAACGGCAAACATTGTTGAAGCGGGCAATACCCTCCCCATAAAACTCCTCCTTGCATCCTGGCTGCCAAGCACATTTGCAAAAACAGACTCATCTGAGGCATTATCCAGAACCCCTTTCAGAGTGAGCCTTCCCGCTCCGGAGTGAACCTCAAGGCAACTCCATTTGGCAAAATCCATTATGTAGTCTGAATAGCCCAGGAATCCCCGTTCAACCATCCCTGAGAATAGTTTTCCAATCTGGTTATGGTTCACATACACGCATGATGCCATTCCATGTTTGGTCAACAGCCTCTCAAACTCAACTCTGTCAAGGATTGAAGTGCTGTTTTCCATATGTCTTATGGAACTCTCAAGCACATGCAATGAAGAACTCGCCATCATAATGTTGCTGTGTATGGCTGCAGAGATTCCTCCATCCAAAGAATAAATTACAGCACCATTATACCTCTTCCTGGATTTTCCGTTCCTTTCAAGAAATCCATGCACCTGCGCCCTGCACTCATCCCCCTTCAACTGCATAATCTGAAGGAATGACACACTGTTTTTGGCAGAGTAATGCAGCGAAAACGCCACTGGAACAGCAGCCGTGCCCTCCATAGCCAGCAGTTTTTGCTGGAAAAGAGCCAGGCCGTCATCTTTATAAGGGAGACCATACAGAAAAGAAAGGGTATCCCCCACCATGGAGGCATACTCCCCAAAACTCTTAAGGTCCACAATTACAACGGCATCTCCAGGAATGGCGTTATACACTGTAACTTCCTCTTTTGCAAGCACAAAATCTCCTTTGCCGCCATCTGAAGAGAGGTTTACGAAAAGAAACACAATTAAAGCGGCGAGTAATATCACCGCTATGCTACCCCACAACAGAAACTTTCTATTATTGTTCATCAATCATTCAACTTTGTAGAATGCAAATATAGTGAAAATATAGGCCGGTCTCCAAATTTTGGGTAAAACCCAAAACGGAAACCGGCCTGTAAATCCAATTGGTCTCTTTTTTTAGAATGGCAAATCGCCACCGTCGTCTTCTGCATCCATGGCAGAAACGTTCATGAACGGATCTCCCTGCTCAGGCATCTGCGCCTTCTCCTGAGCCTCCCTCTGGATACGCCATGCCCTCACATCTGTGTACCATCTGCCGTTGAACTCCCTCGACTCAATGTTTACAGAAACTGTAAGCATCTCCCCTGCATTATACTGGGCAAGTTCATTCACTTTATCCTGCCCCCACACATTCATGCATATCTTCCTTGGATACTGCTCTATGGTCTCAACAATAAAGTCCTGTTTGCTCCAAGGCCCCCTTGCACTCGTTCCGCTCTGTACTGCCAGTTTGTCCAGCAGTTTGCATTTTATCTCAACAGCCATCTCTATTTCTTGTTATTCTCTTTTTTCTCTTCCTTGTAAATCTTCACAAGTTCAACATCAAATACAAGTGTAGAGTAAGCAGGAAGGTCCTCGCTCATTGGTCTTCCACCGTAACCGAGGTTGAAAGGTACCCACAAGGTAATTTTGCCACCTTCACCTACCAACTGCATACCCTCTGTCCAGCCTGCAATCACTCTGTTTAGAGGGAACTTCACTGTCTCACCCCTGTCGTATGAAGAATCAAATACCTTTCCGTTAAGCAAAGTGCCTTTGTAATGAACCTCAACTGTATCGGTTGCAGTTGCCCTCAACTCATTGCCCGGATTTTCAATCTTGTACTGGAGACCGCTTGCACTCTCCTCAACACCCTCATTCTTCTTGTTCTTTGCCAGGAACTCTGCCTCCTCCTTCTCCTTCATCTTGCCTACAGCAACCTGGCATTTCTGAATGTAGTTATTTACAATATTGTTGGCCTCCATAGGCTCCATCTTTGGTGCCTTGCCGTTGATTACATCTTTCATGGCCTTCTCAACCACTGCATAATCCAATCCTACAATATTTGCATCTGTAATCATTCTTCCGAATGTCAATCCCACCGCATAACTGGCTGAATCAACCTCACCTTTAGATACACCCTCCAAACTTGGCTGTGAGCCACCGCATGAAGCCATCACCAATGCAGCCATCATTCCTGCTGCCAAAAATTTAAGTACTTTCATCTCTTTAAAATTTAATGTTATTTGTTATTGTCTTTTTTATCTGATGTAATGTAAACCGCCGCACAACCCACCATTGCCGCTACCACAGAGGTACCAAGGATTGTTGCCTTACCAATGTTTACAAGTTCCTGGCTGTCAAAAGCAAGACCGTCTACAAAAATTGACATTGTAAAGCCTATTCCGGCTATTATGCCCAACGCAAAAATCTGTTTCCATTTTGTCCCCACCGGCAACTCTGCAATACCGCATTTTACCGCAATAAAACTGAACAACGTAATTCCTATAGGCTTCCCAAGGAAAAGTCCCAAGAAGATTCCGGGAACAACAGGAGATACCGGCCACGAGAAAAGGTCACCTGTAATCTCCACACCTGCATTGGCCAATGCAAACACAGGCATAATGAAGAATGTCACCCATGGATGCAACCCGTACTCAAACTTGTGCATGAGTGGACATATATTCTTTGCATTCTTGCTTATCTGATGTATGATATGCTGCTGCTCTGAATTTGCAAGCACCTCAACCTCACTATTGCTCACACTCTTGAACTTCTCTATCCAGTATTTCATGCTTACGGCAAATCTCACCTCATTTATCACTGTCTTTGAAGGTATTGTAAGGGCCAATATCACTCCCGATATGGTAGCATGTATTCCCGACCTGAAAATGAAATACCACAGGAACACTCCCGGTATCATGTACAGCAACGGCCTATTCACCTTGTATCTGTTGAGTGCAAACAGGAAGAGCACTATTATTGCCGCATAGAGAAGCATGTCGAAATGGAGGCTGTGTGTAGGGTAAAAAATGGCCAATACAACTATTGCTCCAAGGTCATCCACAATTGCCAGCGCTGTAAGGAACACCTTCAATCCCAGAGGAGCCCTGTTGCCCAGAAGGGAAAGCACTCCCAATGCAAACGCAATGTCTGTTGCCATAGGGATTCCCCAGCCCGAAAAACTTTCGGGATGAGAGTGGTTGAATACTGCATAAATGATTGCAGGGACAACCATTCCGCCAAGTGCTGCCAGAATAGGAAGGGAGGCATGCTTGAATGAAGAGAGTTCTCCAACCATCATCTCCCTCTTTATCTCCAGTCCCACTACAAAAAAGAACACCGCCATAAGAGCGTCGTTTATCCATTGCTCCAATGTCATCTCAAGGGAGAAGGAACCTATATTTATACCAAGACTGGTATGCCAAATCTCATGAATGAAACTGAGTTGCGGAATATTGGCGCACATGAGGGCAATCACGGCACAAACCATAAGAATTGCACCTCCAATTGACTGATTGCTCAGAAATGTGTTCAGAAAATTCCTTACTGCCAGCCCCCTTGTTATAAAACTGTTCTTTACTATCATATTTAAAAATCAATTTGTTCCAAAAACGGCAAATATAGTAAAAATACCTCGCTTAAACTATCCCCTCCCTCAAAACATCATGTATATGGATAAGACCCACATATTTACCTTCATCCAGCACAATTACAGAGGTTATCTTGTTCTTTTCCATTATGCTGAATGCATTCACCGCCAGTTCCTTCTTCTCCACTACCTTGGGATTGCGGCTCATTATATCCATAGCCACAAGGGAATCAAGCGGTTTACCCTTCTCAACCATCCTTCTCACATCACCGTCGGTAATAATGCCCAGAAGTTTTTCATCTTTGTCAAGAACAACGGTTGCCCCCAACCTGTTCTGCGAAATGTTTATAATTGTATTCTGTATTGTCTCATCCGGCGACACCCAAGGGCGCAGTTCCTTGTCGTACACATCATCAACTGTAAGGTAGAGTCTCTTGCCCAACGACCCTCCCGGATGATACTTTGCAAAATCCTCAGGGGAAAATCCCCTCATCTTAAGAAGGCACACGGCAAGCGCATCCCCCATAACCAGTTGTGTTGTGGTACTTGAAGTTGGTGCCAGATTGTTAGGGCACGCCTCCTCATCTACAGTAGCCCTTATCACATAATCTGAATGGAGGGCAAGATACGACTCAGTATTGGAGACCATTGCAATAAGTTTGTTCCCCATCCTCCTTATGAGCGGCACCAGTACCTTAATCTCCGGAGTGTTGCCGCTTTTTGATATGCACAGCACCACATCATCCTGCTGCACAATACCCAAATCCCCATGTATGGCATCTGCTGCGTGCATGAAAATTGAAGGGGTCCCCGTAGAATTGAGGGTTGCAACAATTTTGTTCCCGATAATTGCACTTTTTCCTATGCCGGTAATGATAAGCCTACCCTTTGAACTGTATATAAGATTCAGTATGGCAACAAATTCGTCATTAATGTACGGCTTCAATTTTTCAACTGCCCTGGCCTCCTTGTCAATGACGCTTACAGCCAAATCCTTCAAATTCATTTGCATTTTTTCCATAAAAAATTTTGCAGAAAATAAACTAATCGGTAACTTAGAGCCACAAAGGTAAAGAAAAAAGAGACTTCACCCTATTTATTTTTATTAATTGTATGAAGGTAACATCGGAAATCTTACACGGGAAACTCAAAGAATTTTTCGGTTTTGATTCCTTTAAGGGAGACCAGGAAGCCATTATATCACACTTGATTGAAGGCAACAACACATTTGTGCTCATGCCTACAGGAGGCGGCAAGTCGCTATGCTACCAGTTGCCAGCCCTTGTAATGCCCGGTACAGCCATTGTAATCTCCCCGCTGATTGCCCTTATGAAGAACCAGGTGGATGCAATCAGGGGATTTGTGGCCAACAGGGACGGCATTGCCCACTTCCTCAACTCTTCACTCAACAAGACACAGTTGCAGGAGGTTAAGGACGACCTGCTCAAGGGGGTTACCAAGTTGCTGTACGTTGCTCCTGAATCCCTTACCAAAGAGGACAACATACAACTGCTCAGGCAGTGCCACATCTCGTTCTACGCTGTAGATGAAGCACACTGCATTTCAGAGTGGGGGCACGATTTCCGTCCGGAATACCGCAAGATACAACCTATAGTAAATGAGATAGGAAAGGCTCCAATAATTGCCCTTACCGCAACTGCAACACCAAAAGTGCAGTCCGACATCCAGAAGAACCTTGGGATGCAGGATGCAAAGGTGTTCAAGTCCTCATTCAACAGGGCCAACCTGTATTATGAAATGAGGCCTAAGGTAAATACAGAGAAAGAGATAATAAAATTCATAAAGGGTAATCCGGGTAAATCCGGCATCATATATTGTCTTAGCCGCAAAAAGGTTGAAGAACTTGCGGAACTGCTCAATGTAAACGGCATAAAGGCCCGTCCTTACCATGCAGGACTTGATGCTGCCACAAGATCTGCCAACCAGGACCTCTTCCTTATGGAGGAGATAGATGTGATTGTGGCAACAATAGCATTCGGTATGGGTATAGACAAGCCTGATGTAAGGTTTGTAATCCACTACAACATCCCAAAGAGCCTTGAAGGTTATTATCAGGAGACCGGAAGAGCCGGAAGGGATGGCGGAGAAGGACAGTGCATCACATTCTACAGTTACAAGGATATACAGAAACTGGAGAAGTTCATGCAGAGCAAGCCTCTTGCGGAACAGGAGATTGGGAAACAGTTGATTAATGACACAATTGCATACGCCGAATCAAACCAGTGCCGCAGGAAAACGCTCCTCAACTATTTTGGAGAACAATACACCCAGGACAATTGCGGCAACTGCGACAACTGTCTCTACCCAAAGAAGCAGTTTGAGGGTAAAGAGTATCTTGCCACAGTGCTGGAACTGGTTACAGGAATAAAGGAGAACTTTAAGGCAGACCACCTTGCAAATATACTTGGCGGAGTGAACAACTCCATTATAAAATCATACAACCACAACGAACTTGAGTGGTTTGGAATCATTCCGGGCAAGGAGAGCAAGTTCTGGCTGGCGGTAATCCGTCAGGCAATAGTAATGCAGTTCCTGTATAAGGATGTAGAGAAATACGGACTTGTATCTGCAACTGAAAAGGGAATACAGTTCCTTTCAGAACCATACTCCGTAATGCTTACAGAAGACAGGGAATTTGTAAGTACAGATGAAGATGATGATATTGTAGCCATAGGCAGCGGCAAGCATCAGGGAGGGGGCGGAGACCCTACCCTACTGGCTATGCTCAAGGATATCAGGCATTCCCTTTCAAAGAAACTCAAACTCCCGTCATTTGTAATCTTTGGAGATCCTTCACTTGAAGACATGTCAATAATGTACCCTACAACCCTTGAAGAACTCAAGAACTGCCAGGGTGTTGGAGAAGGTAAGGCCAGGAAATTTGGAAAGGAATTCATAAGTCTCATTGCAAAATATGTAGAGGAGAATGAGATTGAAAGGCCTACAGACCTTGTTGTAAAATCTGTAGCCAACAAATCCCTCAACAAGGTATATATCATTCAAAGTGTAGACAAGAAGATTCCGCTTGATGAGATTGCAGATGCCAAAAACCTTGAACTGGAACAGGTATATGATGAACTGGATGCAATCGTAGGGGCCGGCACAAAAATAAACATAGACTACTACATCCGCATGATCATAGATGATGACAAAGTGGATGACATTTATGAATATTTTAAGGAAGAGGCCACTTCAGACTCCGTGAACGAGGCCATGAAGGCACTTGGGCCAGACTATACAGAAGAAGAAGTAAGGCTTATAAGGATAAAATTCCTCTCAGAACTGGGCAACTGATTTTAATCATATGAATATGAAAAAGATATTGACGGCAGCCATACTGTTTCTGGCTGCCGCATCTGTATTGGATGCAAAAGAGATTACCGGAAGGGTACACCACAACAAAAAAGGTATTGCAAATGTAGTTGTGTCTGATGGTAAAAATTTTACCCTCACCGACAAGGAGGGCAATTTTACCATCAACACCCACAAGGATGCAAGACATGTATTCATTGTAACCCCGTCGGGATACGTAACATCATGCGATTCCGGCACACCACATTTTTACAGGGGTGTGGATGAGAAGGATTTCAACTTTGAACTGTTCAGATGGGGAATCCCAGGCGGACGCTACACCCTATTTGCCGTTGCAGACCCGCAGCCACGCGGAGAAGCTGCCTTTGAAAGGCTTGAGAAGGAAGCATTCAGCGAACTTAAAGAATACGGAAACATCATCATGGCCAGTCCTGCGGATTGGGACAATTATTTTTACACCAAGAATGGGGCGCCTGTATTGTCGTTGTTCCTGGGTGACATCTTATGGGACAATCTTGACCAATATCCAAGGATGAAACAGATGATAAAGGGTATTGGACATCCGGTGTATCCTGTAATAGGCAATCACGACCATGATTACAAAGTTGCAGATGACATTACCAGCGCCCACATATACGAACAGTTCTTCGGCCCTTCAAATTATGCATTCAACGCCGGTAACGACTATTTTATCGTCCTGGACAACATCCTCTACGAGGGGGACAAGAAATATAAGGAAGGGATAAGCAAAGAGCAGATCAAGTGGGTAAAGGAGTATCTGAAATATGTGCCTGAGGGATCACACATCTACCTGGCAATGCATGCCCAGATACACTATTACAGAGGAAATTACAATATGGTAAACTCTGATGCCCTTCTGGACGCATTCAATGGTTATGAAGTGACCGTACTCACCGGACACTCCCACATACAGGGGAATTTCCAGTTGAGGGAAAATATCAGGGAATACAATATTGCATCAATTGGTGGAGCCTGGTGGCTTTGGGACTGCAAGACAAGCAGGGACGGTACCCCGCTGGGCTATCAGGTATTTGAATACGATGGCAATAAAAGGGTAAATTATTACAAATCAATTGGCCATGACAAAGTATTCCAGGCAAAAGTTTACAATCCTGGGACAGTTTACGGATATCCGGATGATATAATATTGAAAATATGGAATTGGGACTCCAGATGGCAGGTAAGGGCACGCCAGTGCTTTAAGAAAGATGGCAATTATACTTGGAAAGATGTAGAAGTAATACAAACCAGTATGGCAGATCCGGATTATTCCAACTATTTGCAAAAAGAGTATATTTTCAATAAAGGGAAGGAAGGAAAGGGTACCAAACCTGTTGACAATGTTTATTTCTTCTTTAAAGTAAAACCTGCGCCAGATGCAACAGCAGTGGAATTCAAAGTAATTGATCCTTACGGGACATCCATTGAGCCTTATGTTACTCTAAAATTGAAATACTAGAACATCAGCCACTGTATCTCCCTGTCCCGGCCCCAGTAGGTCAACTGCTTTTTGGCATAGTGGCGGGAGTTGCGTTTTATGAGTTCAACAGCAGTTTCAAGAGAGTGCTTTCCATCTAAATAATCGAATATCTCCCTGTAACCTACCGTCTTGAGTGCAGGGAGATTTTTGTATTGCACAAGTCCCTCAACCTCTTTGAGCAGCCCCTGCTCCATCATAAGGTCCACCCTGCGGTTTATCCTGTTGTAGAGTTCTCCCCTGTCCCTGTTTATTCCAATTTTCCTTATGGCAAACGGACGCACCTTTTTGGGGGCACTTTTCCAGTCCGAGAATTTGCGCCCGGTCTGCAGGGTTACTTCCAGAGCCCTTACAACCCTCTGCGGATTGGCAATATCTATTGTGTCATACGAGGCACGGTCCAGAACCCTCAGTTCATTTCTCAGGCTCTCAATCCCCTCTGCCGCCAACCTCTCCATAAGGGCATTGCGTAATGTCATGTCAGCCGGTGGAAAATCGTCCAGACCGTTGCATAGGGCATCTATGTACATGCCGCTTCCTCCAACCATTACCAGGCGGTCATGGGTCCTGAACAGTTCTTCAAGCAGTGCCATGGCCTCAAGTTCATAGAGTCCCGCGGTGTAATATTGGGTAACGCTGTGTGTGTGTATAAAATAATGCCGCACCCTCTCCAGCTGTTCTGCTGTAGGGGATGCGGTACCTATATCCATCTCCTTGTAAATTTGTCGGGAGTCACAATTAATTATTGGAGAACCGTATTCCAATGCAAGTTCTATGGAATAATCTGTCTTTCCCACACCGGTGGGTCCCAATATGATTGTGAGTTCCTTCTGCATCGGCTACTCCTCTCCCTCAGGAAGTTCTTCATCCAGGAACAGCGATTCCTCTGCACCCTCTTCAGAAGGTTCGGCATATTGGTCCTGATCATCATATCCGTTTGCAAACTGCTCCGGATTACGCCCTTTTTCCGCCACCAGCCTGGGGTATGAAGCCCTTGGTGAAAGTTCAACTTCTCCCATGAGGGTAAGGTTTATCACCCTCTCTTTCCTCAAGTCAAATACATACGACAATGTAATTTCACCCTTTGAGATGGTTTTTTCAACAGTTATCATATCCATTGAACCGTCTCCCATATCAAACAGGCCGTATTCACTCCTGAATTTACCTTTCTCATCCAGACCTCTAAAAGCAACCATCTGGTCTGGTGCAAAATCAAAGTCATTCTGCAGGAAATCATGCAGTTTGTATAGAGATGTCTCCCCTTTGATTTCATACTCCCTCATAAAGACCTTACTCCCGGGTATTGATGCTTTATACTTGTATATCATAACATTATATATAAGGTAAAACTTCCTTTCCTGCGCACCCTCGTGCAACATCAAAGTTACAATATTTTTTTTGAATAATATTGGGGAGATTAACCATTTTTTTCGCTATCTTTACGCTTTAGTATGGATACTAATAAAACACAAGTCTCAGATTGTTTCAAAAGCATTTCAGGGCTTTCAACTGGCCTGTTCAAGGACAATGGAAGCAAGTTTCTGGCTTTTGCGTATCCGGTAACCTCAGAAGAGGAGATAAAATCTATAATCCAGGAACTGAAGAAGGAGTATTACGATGCACGGCATCACTGCTATGCATACCGTCTGGGCCATACTGGTGCCACCTGGAGAATGAATGACGACGGGGAACCCTCTTCCACAGCAGGGAGACCCATATACGGGCAAATCCTTTCTGCCCAGTTGAGCGATATCCTTGTTGTAGTTGTAAGATATTTCGGCGGTATAAAACTGGGTGTACCGGGGCTTATACGGGCCTACAAGACATCAACGGCAGATGCCATTGCAAATGCAACAATCATTGAAAAGATTGCAACTGAGCCATTCAACATAATTTTTGATTATCTGCAGATGAATGCAGTAATGAAACGGCTCAAGGATCTGGGGCTCACCCCCATAAACCAGCAGTTCGACCTTAACTGCTCCCTGAGGGTAGATGTGCGGCTCGCCCTGATTGACACATTCATGGAAAGTTTCGGGAAACTTGAGGGGTGCAGAATTGAGAAGATTGAACCGCAACAGACAAATGGAGAAGAAAACATCTAACAAATATTTACGATTATGCCTAAAAGTCTAATTTCCATCCACGACTTCACAAAGGAAGAGATGCTGCATGTATTGGATGTGGCACAGGAGTTTGAAAAGAACAAGGTTCAGACACTCCTGCATGACAAGGTTATAGCAACACTGTTCTTTGAACCTTCCACAAGAACCCGCCTGAGTTTTGAGACCGCTTCAAACAGACTGGGCGCAAGGGTTATTGGATTCTCTGATGCCGGAAACACCAGTGTAAGCAAAGGTGAGACACTCAAGGACACCATTAAGATGGTATCCAATTATGTAGACCTTATTGTAATGAGACACCCTCTGGAAGGTGCTGCAAGATATGCCTCTGAGGTTGCATCAGTTCCTGTGATAAATGCCGGCGACGGTGCAAACCAGCACCCTTCACAGACCATGCTCGACCTCTATACCATAAGGCAAACGCAGGGAAGACTTACAGACATAAACATAAATATGGTTGGAGACCTCAAATACGGCCGTACAGTGCACTCACTGCTTCAGGCAATGTCCCACTTCAACCCTCATTTCACCTTCACTGCTCCCGACGAACTCAAGATGCCACAGGAGTACAAGGATTTCCTCAATGCAAAAGGAATCCCATACAGGGAGACCAAAGACCTGGAAGGGAGCATCAACGACTGCGATATCCTCTACATGACCCGTGTGCAGCAGGAGAGGTTTACAGACCCTATGGAATATGAGAAGGTAAAGAATACATACAACCTTACCGCCTCCATGCTCAGCGGTGCCAAGGAGAACATGAAGATCCTCCATCCTCTTCCAAGGGTAACAGAAATTGCCCAGGATGTAGATGATACCAAACATGCATATTATTTCAAACAGGCGGAGAACGGTGTTTACGCCAGAATGGCAATCATTGCCTACCTATTGGGTTATAAATAATTATCGGGATTAAAAAAATTAACAATATGGAAAAAGGTGGAAAAGAATTGAAAGTGAGTGCCATAAAGAACGGTACAGTACTTGACCATATACCGGCTAACCAACTTTTTAAAGTAATAAGTATCCTTGGCCTCAAGGATTGCGCCAACCAGATTACATTTGGAACAAACCTCGACAGCAAACTGCTGGGCAAAAAGGCCATCATAAAGGTGGCAGACAGATTCTTTGAAGAGGCTGAAATCAACAGGGTGGCACTGGTTGCCCCTGATGCCAAAATCAACATCATAAAGGATTTTGAAGTTATAGAGAAAAAGGTTCTCCATGTTCCCGACGAAATTGTAGGTATTGTAAAATGCGCCAATCCCAAATGCATTACAAATCACCAGCCTATAACCACAAAATTCAAAACCGGATACGAAAACGGAGTGCTTAAACTCCATTGCCGTTACTGCGAGAAAAATACAGGTTCTGACAATTTAAAGATTATAACAGAAAATTAGTGTTATTATTACAATTCATAACTATTTTTTTGTATCTTTGAATTTACGTTTAGAATTTATTTAAAAATCAAAAAATACGCATCATGAAAGCATATAACTTTAACGCAGGCCCTTGCGTTCTTCCAAAACAGGCCATTGAGTCTGCCATTGAGGCCATCAGAGACTTTGACAACACAGGTATCGGTATCCTTGAGATTTCACACCGTACTCCAGGTTGGGAGAGAATTATGGCTGAGACCGAACAACTTTGGAGAGAGTTGCTGAACATTCCTGAAGATTACGCTGTAATGTTCCTTGGCGGTGGTGCATCAACACAGTTCTTTGAAGTTCCTGCAAACCTTATGAAAACAAAGGCTGCATACCTTCAGACAGGTGTTTGGGCTAAAAAAGCTGCAAAAGAGGCAAAATTCTACGGTGAGGTTGAGATAGTTGCTTCATCTGAGGACAAGACTTACTCATATATTCCAAAAGGATATACAATCCCTACAGATGTTGACTATTTCCACATTACAACAAACAACACAATCTACGGAACAGAGATTCATGAGGACATTGACTCTCCTGTAACATTGGTTGCCGACATGTCTTCAGACATCATGAGCCGTCCTGTTGACGTTAAGAAATACGGCATGATTTACGGTGGTGCACAGAAAAACGTAGGCCCTGCAGGTGTTACATTCGTTATTGTACGCAGAGACCTTCTCGGCAATACCGGCCGTCCTATCCAGACAATGGTTGACTACCGTACACACTATACAGATGAGGCAAAGAACAGGTCAATGTTCAACACCCCTCCTGTATTCCCTATCTTTGTAATGCACGAGACATTGAAGTGGGTTAAAGAGCAAGGTGGTGTAGAGGCAATGTACAAGATCAACAAAGAGAAAGCAGAAATGCTTTACAATGAGATTGACAGAAACCCATTGTTCGTGGGAACTGCAGCAAAAGAGGACCGTTCACTTATGAACGTATGTTTTGTAATGGCTCCTGGCAAAGAGGAACTGCAGGATGAGTTCTTCAAATTTGCAAAAGAGCGCGGTATGGTAGGTATAAAAGGACACCGTTCAGTAGGCGGTTTCAGGGCATCTATCTACAATGCATGTCCAAAAGAGGCTGTTGAGGCTCTTGTAGCTTGCATGCAGGAGTTTGAGCAGTTGCACAAATAATTGGCCACTTTAATATGGGAGTGTCTGCAGCATGCAGGCACCCCATAATTTTTTATTGGAAACACTTAAAATAAAAACATATTATGAAAGTATTGGTAGCAACCGAGAAGCCATTCTCAAAAGTGGCAGTTGACGGTATCAGAAAAATAGTTGAGGGGGCAGGATATGAGTTTGCAACCCTTGAGAAATACACCTCTCCAGATGAACTTCTTGCTGCAGTAGCAGATGTTGATGCACTCATCGTACGCTCAGACAAAGTTACCGCAGAAGTTGTTGAGGCAGCAAAGAACCTCAAGATTGTTGTAAGGGCAGGTGCCGGGTTCGACAACCTGGATTTGGCAGCATGTACAGCAAAAGGTATTGTTGCAATGAATACCCCTGGCCAGAACTCCAATGCAGTTGCAGAGTTGGCTATATGCTTTATGATCTATATGAGCAGAAACCAACTTACTCCAGGTACAGGCTCTGAACTTAAAGGAAAGACTTTGGGAATCCAGGCATACGGAAACGTAGGCCGTCTTGTAGCAGACCACGCAAGAGGATTTGGCATGAATATCATGGCATTTGACCCGTTTGTTCCTGCAGAGGCAATGGAGAAAGAGGGTGTTGTTGTAGCAAAATCTTTGGAAGATCTTTATGAGAACTCACACTTTGTATCATTGCATATCCCTGCAACCGAGCAGACAAAGAACTCTATTGGATACAACCTCCTTTCAAGAATGCCTAAAGGCGGATGTCTTGTAAACACCGCCAGAAAAGAGGTTATCAACGAGGAGGAACTCATTAAAGTCCTCAGGGAGAGAGAGGATCTTAAATACATCACAGACGTTGCAACAGCAAACCACGCAGCAATAGCAGAGGAGTTTGGCAAACGTGTATACGGCACACCTAAGAAGATGGGAGCCGAGACAGCAGAGGCTAACGTAAATGCAGGTCTTGCAGCAGCAAACCAGATTGTAGATTTCTTTACAACAGGAAACAAAAGATTCCAGGTTAACAAATAACAGAAACATTTAAAACTGAAAAACTATGGTAAAAGTAAAACCTTTTGCAGCCATCCGCCCGCCAAAAGCAATTGCAGCCGAGGTAGCATCACGCCCATACGACGTACTCAACTCTGTTGAAGCAAAGGCTGAGGCAGGGGAGAAATCGCTTCTACATATAATCAAACCTGAGATTGACTTTGATCCTATAGCAGACGAGCACGGCCAGGCAGCATACGACAAGGCTGTTGAGAACTTCAAGCTATGGCAGGAAAGGGGCTGGCTTGTACAGGACCCTAAAGAGAACTATTACGTATATGCACAGACAATGGAGGGCAGAACCCAGTACGGTCTTGTTGTTTGCGCAAACGTAGAGGACTACATGACTGGCAAGATCAAGAAACATGAACTTACCCGTAAAGACAAGGAAGAGGACAGAATGATTCACGTAAGGAATCAGAATGCAAACCTCGAGCCTGTTTTCTTTGCGTATCCCGACAATGCACAGATAAATGAGATAGTTGAAAGAACCATCAAAACAAAAGAGATTGAGTACGATTACATAGCCCCTGTAGATGGTTTCGGACACAAATTCTGGGTAATTGACAACGAGGAGGACATTGCGGCAATCACAAATATCTTTGCCGGAATCCCTGCGTTCTATGTTGCCGACGGTCACCACAGAACTGCCGCTGCAGCCCTTGTAGGTGAGGAGAAAAAACGCAACAACCCTAACCATACAGGTGAAGAGGAGTACAACTACTTTATGGCTGTGGTATTCCCTGAGAGCCACCTCAAGATCATTGACTACAACCGCGTGGTTAAAGACCTTAACGGCATGACTACCGAGCAGTTCATTGAGAAATTGGGTGAGGATTTCGTTGTTGAGAAAAAAGGTACCGAAATCTATACTCCGTCGGGATTACACAACTTCTCAATGTACATTGCAGGTGAATGGTATTCATTGCAGGCAAAAGAGGGCACATACGACGATTCAGACCCAATTGGTGTATTGGATGTAACAGTATGCTCAAATCTTGTATTTGACAAACTTCTGGATATAAAAGACCTAAGAACTTCAAAGAGAATAGACTTCGTTGGCGGTATCCGCGGTCTTGGAGAGTTGAAGAAGAGGGTTGATTCAGGTGAGATGGTTGCAGCATTCGCATTGTACCCTGTTTCAATGAAACAGTTGATTGACATTGCAGACACAGGCAATATCATGCCACCAAAGACTACCTGGTTTGAGCCTAAACTCCAGAGTGGTCTTGCAATCCACAAATTGGAAAGATAATTTTCCATATATAACAGAAAAAGGTGGCCTTACGGTCACCTTTTTTATATTTGTGCATTCCTCTGTTTAGAAATACAGAAGGTATTCCAACGAAAGTTTGTCTGTGTTGTACATTGGAGTCTTGAACAAGGCAGAAAGATCCATACTGTTGTTGAAGTAGTGCTCATAGTTCAATCTGAGCATGCTTGTAAACGATGTAGTTTTGAAAACCATATTTGCACCTACAGTAACCCTGTTTACACCAAGTCCCCTGTCTGTAATGTCATAACCCATACCATCCCATCTGAGAACAGGTTCAACTCTGCTTATGGATGGATTATTCACTTTAATCTTGTACATACCTTGAATATATGCTGCATTAAGTGCACCAGGCTCCCTGTCATTCATATTCTTGGTCATATACTCTGCCTCAATCTTAAAATCGCTGCCGGCATATCTTGCATCTGCACCCCAATAGGTATCGGTAAGGCCATCTGCATTCTTAAGATTATAGAACTTTGCAGAGGTTCTGAAACCTTTCTTTGTAGAACCGAACTCAAGTCTACCTCCTACTGCAACTGATTTGTTCCATGTAGGGTTATTTATTCCTGTACCGTTATATACACCCAACTCAGCATTGATAGGGAATCCCTGGTTCTTGAGGGCATATTTCATTGCAACTCCAATATCACGGCTTGAGATGAAATATTTTCCAATGAAAGGTCTGTTTACATAATCAAGAGAATTGGGTGAAACAGTCCAAGAATTGAAAAGAGAAAGCCCCTGCTGGCCCAAAGTGAAAGACAACCTGTTTGAAGGTTTCAAAACCGCATACAAATCAAGGACACTCAATTTGTTTTCTGCAGAAAAATCAACCATAAACTTATAGGAAAAGATCTTTGAAAGGTCTCCCTGAACTCCAAGACGGGCATTCTTTACAGAAAATCTCGAATATCCCTCCTCGATATCGATCTCATAACGGGTTTTGAGAATAAGGATAGGTTTAAGGACATTCATACTCTCCTGCTTTCCATCCTGAACGGTATTCCTCATAACTCCCTTATTGGTTAACTTGTATGAAACACCCTCCTGAGCCTGCACAAACAAAGGTGCAGCCAAAAGCAATGCACATGCTAAAATTGATAAAATACTCTTTTTCATAACATAAAAATTTAACACAAATATAAGCAAAATACCTATAATCACGACGTG
This sequence comes from Bacteroidales bacterium, assembly GCA_015060445.1. Taxonomy (GTDB): domain Bacteria; phylum Bacteroidota; class Bacteroidia; order Bacteroidales; family UBA932; genus Egerieousia. The sequence continues at coordinate 116 of SUYL01000044.1, read as the reverse complement.
ATTTTGTACAAAAGACTGATTATCAGTATACAAAAAAAGAGCACCCGGATTCTTCCAGATGCTCTCAAAGTTGGCGGCTACCTACTCTCCCACTTGGTATAGCAGTACCATCGGCG
>SUYL01000005.1 GCA_015060445.1 Bacteroidales bacterium | reverse complement strand
TGAACGGGATAAGACCTGGCTAGACAACCAAAACAAGGGATAAAGACTACAAGTCAACAAATATCAGTTATAAGTTAAACCAGAGTCAACTTCTTTCAGAGATAGGCTCCAATCGGAGTCAACCTAAATCAGGAAATGACAAAGTGCGGCGCGCTGCAGCGTTTGTCCACAAAATGGCCATTCTGTGTGGATGGAGTACGGTGCGCTGTGGCATTTGTCCACAAAATGGCCATTCTGTGTGGATGGAGTGCGATGAGGATGCAAAGTGCCGTTACATTGGGGAAGCGACATCTGCAATTGTGGCACCCACAAAGGAGATGAGTGCCTGTGGTGCAATCTCTATCTGCAAACCACGGACACCTGCACTAACATATATGGTATCAAAAAGGGTAGCAGTTGAATGGAAAAATGTAGGGAAAGGCTTCTTCATTCCAATAGGGGAGCAGCCTCCACGGATATACCCGGTGACCTGCAGCAGATCCCTCATGGCAATCATCTCAACCTTCTTGTTGCCGGATGCCTTGGCCAGTGCTTTAAGATTCACTTCACAGTTGCCGGGAACAACACATACAATATAACCGGTTTTGTCTCCGTGGAGCACCAGGGTCTTGAACACCCTTGCAATATCCTGCCCAAGGCTATGGGCAACATGTTGGGCTGCAAGGTTATTCTCATCAAACTCATACGGAATAAGGTCATATTTGATACCTGCCTTATCCAGAAGGCGGGCGGCATTGGTCTTTTCTCTCTTCTTGGCCATAGTTACTGGATATTACTGCTTATTACTGCATCAATCACGCAAGGCAAAATTACTCTTTTTCTAATCAAATTACTATCTTTGGCCTCAGATGATATTGAGAAAATTGTTCCATTAAATACATTAATTATGAAATCCATTAACCTAATCATTTCAGTACTGGGCCTTGCTGCACTAATTTCATGCAGCCAGCCTGAAAACACACCAAATGAAACCAATAAAGATATGAAAGCAGAGAATCAGGTAATTGAAAACATCATGACCCGCAGAAGCATCCGCAAATACAAGGATGGTCCTGTAGCTCGTGAAACAATGGATAAAATTCTGGAATGCGGCATAAATGCCCCAAGCGGAATGAACAGACAGAGTTGGGAAATAAGGGTAATTGACAACCCTGAAACCGCTGCAAAATTCAAGGAGGCTATGGTAAATGCCAACAAGGATGTAAAACCAGAAATGGTAGAGGGATGTTTCCGTGGCGCCCCTACACTTGTATTCATAGCAAATGACCCTTCATACGATTTCTCTCCTATAGACTGCGGCCTCCTTTCAGAAAATATCATGCTCTCTGCATGGTCACTTGGAGTAGGTTCAGTTTGCCTTGGCAGCCCAATCCGCTTCCTCGCAAAATCACCGGAGGCTACCCAGATGCTGGGATTCAGCGAAGGCTACACCCCAATCATCTGCATTGGTCTGGGTTATCCCGACGAATCTCCTGAAGCAAAACCTCGTGACAAAGCAAAAATCAAGTATTTGCCATAAATGCAGAATGGAATCAGCCACTGACAATATAGACAGAACATTATTAATAATTGACCAGATAATGAAAATAATAGCAGACAAAGTACAGGACGGGATAAGGATAGTTACTGCAGCAACCGAAGGTGTATGCTCTGTACAGATAAACCTTGCACTGCAGGGTGACACAATAGTTGACGCAATGTTCTACGGGGGATGCAACGGTAACCTCCAGGGGATCTGCGCACTTGCACGAGGACAGAAAATATCAGACGTAAAAGAACGCCTGCAGGGAATCCGCTGTGGTAACAAGGCAACATCCTGCCCGGACCAGTTTGCACAAATGCTTGAGGCTCTGATGTAATGTTACGCCGGTAATTACTTCCGGGCCAATATGGGCCCGTTATCCTTATTAATCGTTATGAGATAGTTTGTAGCAAAGTATTATAAGGACAACAAATTTTTATAGAGGGGAGAGAAAGAGGGGTAATTTTTATAGAGAACAGTAAAAAATATATATATTTGCAATGCTGTTAGGGGTGCTGAGCCACAGGTGGCAAAGCTGAGAATATACCCTATGAACCTGAAATGTATAATGACAGCGCAGGGAAACGGTATTTTACATTATTGGAATTTAATTATTACAAATATGCCGTATCACCCAATGATACGGCTTTTTTATTTTTATATATATGGGATACGAAAGTTTTGACATCTATGCCAATGAATATGATTCCTGGTTTATAGAGAACAGCAATGTGCTTGAGACAGAAGTGAAACTTGTTGCTTCATGCCTCAATAATGCAGGTAAAGTGCTTTCAATTGGTTGCGGGAGCGGATTGTTTGAGAAAATTATCGCAGACAAATACGGAATATTGGTAAAAGATGGCATTGAACCATCTGCCGCAATGGCTGAAATTGCCCGCAAACGTGGGATGGAAGTTACAGTGGGAACAGGAGAAGAGACAGATTATGGGGTTGAGAAATATGATACAGTACTGTTCAACGGATGCCCCTGCTATATGCAGGATCTTGGGCTGGCGTTGCGCAAGGCATATGAAGCACTAAGGAAGGGGGGTAAGGTTGTTGTGATAGATGTTCCCAAAGAGAGTGCTTATGGCCTCCTTTATAATCTTGCTCTTTCAACAGGCTCGTGGGAGCACCCACTGCTTGAGGGGTGTGTACCTATGATGCCATATCCTATTGAACTTGTAAAACAGGCCAAATGGCGCACTACAGCAGAAAAAATCAATTTGATAGAGGAGGCAGGTTTTATGGAACTGGAGTTCTCACAGACTCTAACCGCAGCCCCATGTTACTCTCATAAAACTGTGGAGGAACCGGTCAAAGGATATGATAAAGGTTCTTATGTTGCAATAGTTGCATATAAAAAATAGTAGAACCTGCATAAGGATACGATAAAGGATCTTATGTTGCAATAGTTGCCTATAAAAAATAGAATTATCATGATTGATATTGTACGTCTTAAAGAGAATTTCCGTGCAGTGAGGGAAAAATCCCCATTAGTGCACAACATTACAAACTATGTGGCAATGAATTTCTCTGCAAATGCATTGTTGGCAGCCGGTGCATCTCCGGTAATGGCACATGCAGCAGAGGAGGTGGAGGAGATGGCACAGATAGCAGGAGCACTGGTTATAAACATTGGCACCTTGGATGCCAAGTGGATAGAATCCATGATTATTGCCGGTAAAACAAAGCACAAAACGGGTGGTATAACTGTATTGGACCCGGTTGGAGTTGGTGCTACAACATACCGTACAAAAACTGCATGGAGAATAATAGATGAGTGCCATCCAAACATTATAAGGGGAAATGCTTCAGAGATAATGGCATTAATGGATGCAGAGATTAAGAGTAAAGGGGTTGACAGCAGTTGCAGTTCAACCGATGCACTAAATTCTGCCAAGATGCTTGCAGAGCGTACTGGAGCAGTAGTAGTTATCAGTGGAGAAACTGATTATATTACAGACGGAAAGAGAGTTGAAACCATAAAGAACGGTTCGCATCTGATGCCATTGGTAACAGCAATGGGTTGTACAGCATCTTCTATGGTAGGGGCATTTGCTGCGGTAAATCCGTCGAATCTTCTTGAGGCATCCCTGCATGCAATGGCACTTATGGGTACAGCAGGTGAAATTGCTGCAAAAAAATCAGACGGACCAGGCTCATTATTGACTAATTTTGTGGATACATTATACAACATTACAGAAGAGCAACTGGCTGAAATAGTGAGGCAGTAAGTAATAAGGCTGTAAGAGTGTAAGACAGTAATACAGAAATACAGAGAGAGTTAGAGAGTAAAATAATGAAAAACGCATTAAAACTATATCTGGTAACGGACCGCTCCCTGTCGTTGGGGAGATCTCTTGAGGAGGTGGTTTCCAAGGCGGTTGAAGGGGGTGCAACAATGGTGCAGTTGCGGGAGAAGGAGGCTTCCACCAAAGAGTTTGTGGAACTTGCACAAAGGGTTAAGGGGATTCTCAAGCCATACAATGTGCCTCTGATTATAAATGACAGAATTGATGTAGCCCTTGCAGTGGATGCAGAGGGTGTGCATATTGGGCAGAGTGATATGCCATACAGCATTGCAAGGGAACTTCTTGGTCCCGACAAAATCATAGGACTTTCCGTTGAGAATATTGATGACCTCCTGCAGGCAAATGATCTTGATGTGGATTATGTGGGAATTTCACCTGTATTTGCAACCCAGACAAAGACAGATACTGCAAAACCGTTTGGAATAGAGGGACTGAAGGAAGCAGTGAGAATATCAATCCACCCCACAGTAGCAATTGGAGGTATGAACAGCACTACTGCTGCAGAGGTAATGCAGACAGGATGTGACGGTATTGCAGTAGTGAGCGCAATTTCTTCTGCGCAAGATGTTTGCGGTGCAGCAAAAGAGTTGAAGGAAATTGTTGATGCAAATGCCCAGGAGAGTTGGTGCCAGGAGGTATGGAGGAAATCCAATAAAATATACAAGGCAATTCTGGGGCAGAAATTCATTGGGGAGTTGTCGGGAGGAACATTGGAATTGGATAAGTTTGCAAGTTACATTGCACAGGATGAACACTACCTGAAAGGGTATTATGCACACATGCTCACTGCAGCAGAGATGATGGATACCCCGCAGAACAGGGAGATGTTCACTGCAATTGCCAAAAGCGGCATGGAGGGGGAGAAACTGATGCACGAGTTCCTGATAGAAAAATACGGAATCAATACAGATGTGCCGGTTTCTGAAGTGACCAAGGGTTATGTAGATTTGATTCAGGAGGGTATTGATACAGGCAACCGTTGCCTGGCTCTTGCTGTTATGCTCCCTTGCATGTGGATCTACAACCGTGTGGGGCTGCACATACTTAAAATTGCCAAAATGTATGAGAATCCATACAAAGAGTGGATTCTGGAGTATGGAAATGAAGAGTTTACCCAAGGGACAAGGGCAGTATTGGATATTATTGACTCATGGGCTGCCAAAGCAGATGAACAGACGCGTGAAAAGATGACATATTACTATCTGAGGGCTGCACTATATGAATATGCCTTCTGGGATTACGGATACGAGGGGGAAGGGAAATCTTATGATTACGCAAAAACACTTGAAGGATGGATTTAAAGGAATTGGGCGAGTTTGGCCTTATTGAGGAGATAAAAAAGGGAATTGAAGTACCGGAAGGGTACCTTGGAATAGGGGATGACTGCGCTGTAATGCCGCAAAAGAGCGGTATGGAAACCCTGGTAAGTACAGATATGCTCATAGAGGGGACACATTTCCTTATGGATGACATAAGTGCTTACCGCCTGGGGTGGAAAAGTGCTGCGGTAAATATCAGCGACATTGCGGCAATGGGGGGAAGATGCACCGGATCATTCCTCTCCTTTGCACTCCCGAAAGGTTTGGGCAAGGAGTGGACAGATGAGTTCTTCAGGGGATACAAGGAGATTTCCGCAATATATGGATGCCCTCTTCTTGGAGGTGATACAACATCTTCTCCCGACAGATTATGCATAAGTGTTACGGTAACCGGAGAGGCCCCTGCAGGAAAATCTGTAAAGAGGAGCAATGCTGCAATTGGGGACCTAATATGCGTTACAGGGAACCTTGGAGACTCAGGGTGCGGACTGAAACTTATCCTTGAGGGGTGCGAAAGGGATGCGGATGCAGAAAAACTGATTGCAAGGCATTATCTTCCTATGCCAAGAGTAAAGGAGGGAATGGAAATTGCAGCAGCCGGGGCATCGGCAATGATGGACATCTCTGATGGTATAGGTTCAGACCTGCGCCATATACTTAAGGAATCGGGAGTAGGGGCAGTAGTTGATACCGGTTCAATTCCTGTTTCAGATGAGATGAAGCGCAAGTGTGCCCAAATGGGTTGGGATGCATTGGAGATTGCTACAAGCGGCGGGGAAGATTATGAACTGCTCTTTACAATAAGCCCGGAGAATGAGAAAAGGGTTGCCGTTGGGCATCATATCATTGGAAAGATTGTACCTGGAAACGGCATTGAGTGGAAAGGTAATGAGGATAAAAATTATATGGGATACAGACATTTTTAAATTATGAAATACAACAGAGTACTTACAATAGCCGGAAGCGATTCGGGCGGAGGAGCCGGAATTCAGGCAGACATTAAAGCCATAAGTGCAATGGGTTGTTTTGCAGCCTCGGCAATTACAGCAGTAACAGTACAGAATACAGTAGGGGTACAGGGGGTGCATCCTATCCCTTTGGATATCCTGGAAGGGCAGATTGATGCCGTTTTGTCTGATATTGGTGCAGACGCTATAAAGATTGGGATGCTGCATTCAGCAGATGTAGTGGAAGTGGTTGCCAGGAAAATAGAGGAATATGGGATAAAGAATGTGGTTCTTGACCCGGTAATGGTATCAACATCGGGACACCGTCTTATAGAAGAGAGTGCAATTGAAACACTTAAAAGGAGGCTGGTACCGTTGGCAAGGGTAATTACCCCAAATATCCCGGAAGGGGAGATATTGTCGGGAAGAAGAATTGAAGGGGAGAAGGATTTCAAGAGTGCTGTGGAACTGCTTTCAAATGGAGGAAAGGTATCTGTTCTGCTGAAGGCGGGGCATCTGAAGGACAATGTGCTGGTGGATTATTTCTTCAATGCGGAGGATGGGACAACCACATTGCTTCCAAGTTGCCGCGTTGAGACACGAAACACCCATGGAACAGGATGTACCCTTTCTTCTGCATTTGCAGCGGCCCTTGCAAGGGGTGAGGAACTTACCCAGGCGGCAAGAAGTGCAAAAAGATACATAGAACAGGCAATAATATCGGGAGCAAAATATGAAATAGGAAAGGGTCACGGACCGGTTGACCATTTCTGGAACCATAATTGAATATGAGAAGAATAACATTTCTATTGACACTGCTGCTGGCAGTGAATGTGGCCTTTGCCCAGAACAACCTCAAGATTATGAGTTACAATGTGAGGAACGGCAAAGGGATGGACGGAGTACGCGACATTGAGAGGGTTGCAAAAGTAATAAAGGATGCCAAAGCAGATGTTGTTGCGGTTCAGGAACTGGACAGCATGACCAACAGAAGCGGCAAAAAATATGTTTTGGGAGAGATTGCTGCCCTAACAAATATGCATGCGGAGTTTTTCCCCGCAATTGAATTTGACGGTGGCAAATACGGCATTGGAATCCTCTCCAAAAAGAGACCTGTTGCAGTAAAAGGATACAGCCTGCCGGGGAGGGAAGAGAAAAGGGGTATACTTGTGGCAGAATTCAACGAATTCATATTTGCCTGTACACACCTCTCCCTTACAGAGGAGGACAGGATGGCATCCCTTGAAATCATTGGAAAACTTGCACAAGAGAGCAGCAAGCCTTTCTACATTGCAGGAGATCTGAATGCTGTTCCAGACTCCGGATTCATAAAGGGGCTGGAGGAGAAATTCACAATTCTGAGCAATGTGGAGGAACTCACTTTCCCTGCAGATACTCCCGACAGAACCCTTGATTACATAGCAGTAGCAAAAGTTAATGAGCCAAAATACAGGGAAGTGACCTCAAAGGTAATTGATGAAGGGATGGCATCAGACCACAGACCGGTAGTTGTAGTGGCAAAGAAAGCATTCCAGAAGGAGGAGAGCAAAGACTACACATGTACAATAGACGGAATAGAGAGGAGGTATATGCTGTACCTTCCGGAAAACCTTAAGCCAGGGGCACCGCTTGTATTTGTGCTGCACGGTTACGGTGCAACATGCAATTTGGTGGAAGACAAGGGATTTGGAGCAGCAGCAGATAAATATGGATTTGCTGTCTGTTATCCCGAAGGCTCAAAAGACGGCAGAGGAAACCACAGTTGGAATGTGGGATATCCTTTCCAGGAGAGCATGACTGTAGATGATATATCTTTCCTTGAGAAACTGGCTTCAAAACTGCAGAAGGAGCACAATTTAAGCAAAAAGAATACTTTCTGTACAGGAATGTCCAACGGAGGGGAGATGTGCTACCTGTTGGCCTATTCAAAACAGAAAACCTTCAGGGCTGTGGCTCCAATTGCCGGACTTACTATGGCATGGATGCCTCAGCAATACAAACACACAAGGGCAATTCCATTGTTTGAAATACATGGAACCCAGGACCGCGTTTCGGAGTGGTCCGGCGATTTGGAAGACAAAGGGGGGTGGGGTGCATACCTGCCTGTACCTGATGCAGTACAGTATTGGGTAAAGAGAAACGGCTGCACAAATGAGACAATAGAAGAACTTCCGCTGAGATATCCAGACTCTCACAAAGTAATTGTACATAAATATTCAGACCCTAAAAAGGGTAATGATGTATGGCTTTATGAAGTAGTGAATGGAGTCCACTCGTGGTTCAACGAAGATATGGACACAGCAGAAGAGATCTGGAAATTCTTCAGCAAGTATTTGGAAGAATAAGATTTTGCAGTAAAAAAGTAAAAAAGGAAACACCTGAAAACCGTGGCCGCCCGTGGCCTCGTGAACGGGGGGGGGCCCGTTCCGAAGGAATGGGAGGGATTTAGTTTTCAGGTGTTTTCTTTTTACTTTTTTACAGTTGGATTATTTCAATTTTTCAAGAATATGGGCAGGAACTGCCGCTTTGTTTACAAGAATATTCAATGTCTTATAACGTGCATAAGATTCTGAAACGTAGTTGTGGCCGTTGTATTTGCCCTCTTCTCCAAAAGAGTTCTTTACCATATAGTATTTTGTACCGTTCTGGTCTTTTGCAATACCGTAGATATGCATTGCATGGTCATCTGTAGTCTCTTTATTGTCGTAAGCAATCTGGCGCATCTGCTGGTCAATTTTCTTTTCAGGGCCAGGAGTGTTCTTGTTGTAAAGCATAGCCTCTTTTTCTGCTCTGCTGGCACCAATCCATCTTGCTTCATCCGAACCGGCAGCAACCTGGTTGGCGGCAACATCTGGAACAGTTGAAACTTCGCCCCAACTCTTCTCGCTCATATCAGAGGTCCAGCCTACAGTGTAGCCGTTCTCAATTGCATAATCCATAATCTCCATCATTTCGTCAAGGGGAATATTCCAGTAACGGGTCCATCTCCAGTTGTCGGGAACATCAAGAACCATTGTCTGATAGAATGGCTCATGGGTGAATGATGTGAAGAGGATATAATCGTCGGGATTAAGATTGAGGGATTCTGCATAGGTTTTTGGAGTGTATTCTTTTCCCTCATAAGTGAATTTTTCCGGGATTTCTCCAAGATATGCATCCAATACGTTGTTGAATCCGTTTACCCAAGCGGTTGAAATCTTTCTGTTGGGGTTCTTGGCTACGGCCTCTACAACACCTCTGAGAACCTCTGTAAGTTCCCACTGTACATGTTTGGTTGTTCCGTAGTTCAAACCAGGCATTACCGAATTTGGAACAAGGCCGAACTCTTTGAATACAGCAAGTACATCGCCCATATCACTGCCGGCGTCAAACTTGAAATGCTCATCGAGTCTTACATATTTGATTGCCCTGCCGGTATAGGATTTTGAGACTACAAACATCTCTGCAAGGTCCAATGTTTGAGGGGCCCCTTTCTTTATAGCCTCACTCTCAAGGAAACTAAGTCCTGCATGACACCAGCAGGTACCGGTCTCGTACTGGTCTTTGGTGGATGTAACAGGGTTTGCCTTAACGGTTGTGAAAACATAACCTTGAGGTTTTTCTTCTGCTTTTTTCTTTTTTTGGGCTGTGGCAGGAATGGCAATAAGTCCGGCCAAGAGCAGCAATACCAGATTCCCAGATAATTTCATAGTAAATATTCTAATGTTTTTTAGGTTTTACATTTAGAGACTATAAAGTTATATAATAAACTGCATTAATACTAATTGGCATTAGATTTTATAAAAAATAGTTGCATAACTAATATTTTTAGTTACATTTGTACAAACTTAACATTTGCATATGAAACGGCTGACAAAGAAAGAAGAGGTAATAATGAACCATTTCTGGGATCAAGGTCCTTTATTTGTTAGGGAATTACGTGAGTTGTATCCCGAACCAAAACCGCATTTTTCCACATTGTCCACGCAGGTAAGGACATTGGAGGAGGAGGGGTTCATTGATCATAAATCTTACGGTCCCACATACCAGTATTTTGCTTCAGTATCAAGGGATGAATATAAGGAGCGCACTCTTATAGGTCTGATAGACAAATATTTTGACAATTCATACCTGAGTGCGGTATCTGCTCTTGTAAAAGAAGAGAAAATTACTGTAGAACAATTGAAAGAATTGATTGAACTGGTAGAAAAAGGGGAGAGCAAATGATGGAATTCATTGTATATGAGATTAAGGTTGCCGCCATTCTTATGGCTTTCTATTTATGCTTCCGCTTCCTTCTCAAAAAGGAGACGCTGCATAAATTGAATAGGGTAGTACTGGTTACAATTGCGGCTATTCCATTCATTTTACCGTTCTGCATAATTGAGATTGATATTCCAATAGAAATTGAGCAATGGACAATTGAACCGGTAACCACAATAATGGCAACTGAAATAGAACCGGAAGTGATTGCAACAAGTGATAGAGGATGGTGGATTGCGGCATTGGGAATTACATTGTGTATAGGAATTGCAACAACATTATTGCGGATTATCATATCCGTAATTTCAATAATGAGAATAATTAGGAATGGTAAAGAGGTTGAGAGAGGAGACAGATACATACTAATTGTAACTGATAGGGAGATAGATCCGTTCAGTTGGATGAAATACATTATAATTTCCAAAGAAGATTGGGATGGAAACCATACATCAATTATTGTTCATGAGAAGGCACATATATATAAAAGGCATTCTCATGAACTGATGCTGATAAACATATTGGCAGCAATACAATGGTTCAATCCGGCAATATGGATGCTCAGAAGTGACTTGCAGGAACTGCAAGAGTATGAGGCAGACGAAGCGGTACTGAAAGCAGGTACTGACATTAAAGAATATCAATATCTATTAATAAAAAAGGCTGTAAGCAAGAGCGGCTACTCAGTTGCAAACAGCCTCAATCACAGTATCATTAAAAAACGCATTACTATGATGTCAAAAACTAAATCTCCTCTCAAGAGAGGATTGAAGGGGCTCTACGTGCTCCCATTGGTATTCCTATGTTTAGGTTTACAGGCTCAAACAGTTAATGAGCAGGACAAAGGTAAAGAAATTTCCGCTAACGGAAGAAAATTTGAGATGCAGCAATCTGAACAATTGTACATTCTGCGCCAGAAATGGGGTGAAGAGAAGGAAATCTCTAAAAAAGAACTTGACAGGATTCCTCAGGAACGCATCAGCAGCATTTCTATAATGACAAATGAGAAAGCTGTTGAAAAATATGGGAAGAAAGGGAAGAACGGTGCTGTAATATTCAACCTTAAAACACCAAAGCCTCAGGAATTGGATGAAATTGTAATTGTCAGTTATTCCAATAAGAGTGAAAACGAATCGTTCTACTTGAATGAACCGGAGAATTACGCATCTTTCCAGGGGGAGGGTACAAGAGGATTTACAAAGTGGATTTTCAGCAAGATTTACCGCCCGAAAGGTTGCAAACATGCCGGTACAATGAAAGTGTCATTTGTAATAGGTAAGGATGGACTGGTAAATAATGTGAGAGTTATTGAAAGTGTATGCGAAGAACTTGATGCAATGGCTGTTTCTTTAATAAAAAGTTCACCTAAATGGGAACCTGCAACCACAAACGGCAAACCGGTTGAACAATGCCTGACTATCCCTATAAGATTTGAAATAAGATAAGAGAAAGTCTAAATGTAAAAGGCTGCCACAAGGCAGCCTTTTTTAATTTATTTATCCAATTTCTCCAGCAGCCAATCAAGGAACGGGCGCAATGATTGTGCGGCCGGTTCCGCTGTCTGTACAGAGAGGGTGATATCAGATCCCATGCCTCTGAGGATATCAAAACGGTGGTTGTCGTTCTTGTCTATCCCTTCAATTGATGACCAGGTTTTTGCAAAGGTTATGAGGTCAATCTTTGATTTGTCGGGAATAACAAGTGCATCTGCCATAACTGATGCATCCTGTGCCATTGTTTTGAGTTTGAGGAGCCAAGGTCTCAAATCTGCGTAGAAAAGGGTGTCGCTTGTACATCCTGAGTCCTTCATAGCCTCAATGGTGGCACATGCTGCAATAATTTTTGCCAATTCTGCTTTAAGAGGCTGCACAGATGCTGTAGCGGGATCTTTCTCGTATGATGTTTTGAATTCATTTATAATACCTGCAAGAGGGGAGAGGGAATCATAATAGCGCAGATAAGGGACAATGGTCTCAAAGTCGTCTGCATTATTCTTCCCGACAACTGCAGGCAATGATGCCTTCCAGTTCTCCATATTGTTGAAGGAGTCCATATTCCAGGTGTAGTCTGCAACCCCGAATAGAGGAATCTTGGAGAGTTCACCTTGCTGCATAGGGTTTATGATGATTGTCTTAAGGGATAGGTTCTTCTCCAGTTCTCCTGTGAAATGTATATGGGTTTCGTCGGCGAAGTTGGTATAGGTATCTGCAACAAAGATTTTTGTTACATCCACATCATTGCAAGGATAGTTCCACCACCATGATACCTCACGTCCCAGGTAATCGTTCAACACCTGAAGATCATTGCTGTTAGGGACTGACCATACATTTTTGCCTGTTGTGTAAATGTTCACTTTAGAAGGGACTGGGCTGAGGGATTCCCAGAATTTGCGGGCAAGTTCCGGCTTTACCCAACTGTATGCATATAACTGCGGAACATACTGCAACTGTTTTACCATATCAGCAGGGGCGGTTCCTGGCTGGTTCCATTTAGTGTCAACAAGTTCCTGAAGGTTGGAAAGACGGTCTGCACACTGCTTTAGTGAAGGGTCATCGTATGGAACGCCGCAATCATCTACAAATACTCCAAACTGGCGCACTCCAAGTTCATACATCTTCTCAAATTTTGACATTATCCTCTCCAGTACATCAGACTCTCCCAGTTTTGTAAATGTAGTTCCAGGGTGGATAGACCAGATGAAGTTCACCTTGCACCGGTGCGCTGCCTGTGCCAATTGCTTCATCATCTCTTGGGTCATCATGCCAAAACGTTTCTCCCTGTCATTGAGTTTGGTAGGGTAGGGCTTGTCCCAGTATTGGGAGTGGTAAGGGTCGCTCTTTGCTCCGTACATATACATATTGAGTTTGTAACGGGCCATAAAACGGAAAAGGTCTTCTGTTACCTCCATGCTGTAAGGGACACCATAGTACCCCTCAATTACACCACGGTACTGAACATCTGCATAATCATAGAATGTGGCACAAGGAAGGTTAGCGGTGCCATTGTGGAGCATCTGCTCCAAAGTGGCCAGGCCGCAGAAAACGGCATCTGTATTCTCTCCAAGAACTACCAGTTGGGCTTTCCCTCCGTTGGAAGTAAGGCTTACAATATGGCGGTCGTATTTAGGTTGCGAGAAAACATCCCTCTTGAGCCCAAGTTGCGACGCCTTACGGTCTGCTTTACCTTTTGAGCCATTTACTCCGAGCCAAACTGTAGATTTCCCGGCTGAAGGTTTCTCTGTAAATTGGGCAGAAATTCCGTGTTCCAGCAAGATTTGGCCGAGTCTCTCTTTTGTATAGATATCAATGCCCTCTTCTGCCACCACATTGACAATTGGGGTAAAGGAGGCTTTACCTTTAACTGCATGCTGCTGCTGAGGAACAGGATACACTGTATATGGGCCTTGCTGTGCCCAACAGGTATTGCAGATTGAAAAGGTTAAAAGAAACAATGCAAACAATAATCTTTTCATAAAATTTTCTTTTGTAAAGTTCTTACGAAGATAAAGAATATTAAGTATATTTGAAGTGTGTTTTGAATATTTTATTTAACCTTACATTAGTGTCCGGTAAAAAATCATAAAAGTTCTTTGAAAATATTGAAAGTTAGGTAGTTATAGAGGTTTTTCGAGTCAACCGATTTGAATTTATCTTTGCCAGACTAACGTAGAATGGCATATGCATAAAGGAAAATACG
>SUYL01000004.1 GCA_015060445.1 Bacteroidales bacterium | reverse complement strand
TCTTCTGGTCGTATTTAGCCTTGCGGGATGGTCCCCGCGGATTCAGACAGGATTCCTCGTGTCCCGCCCTACTCAGGAGCCCTCTAACTCTTCATGAACGTACGTGTACGGGGATATCACCCTCTTTGTCCTGACTTTCCAGTCAGTTCCACTTAATCATGAATCGTATGTCGAGGTCCTACAACCCCGATATTGCCGAAACAATATCGGTTTAGGCTGTTTCCATTTCGCTCGCCACTACTCTGGAAATCGATATTTCTTTCTTTTCCTGCGGATACTTAGATGTTTCAGTTCTCCGCGTTGGCTCTCATTATTGAGTGACAGGCCTTCAACCTGCCGGGTTGTCCCATTCGGATACGTGCGGATCAAATCCCGTTTGCAGATCCCCGCACATTTTCGTAGCTTACCACGTCCTTCATCGCCGCCAGAAGCCAAGGCATCCTCCGTTCGCCCTTTGTAACTTCTCTTGTTGTGAATCATATCTACTGACTATCGTCCGCAGATACGTTTTGTTTTTGCTCTATGAAAAAGTAGTCCCTAATTTCTTACAGACTATCTTTTCTGATTTTTTACCTCTATCTTTTCTCTCTCAATACTTCAATGAACTACCGTTGTTTCTCAAACGGGTTGCAAAGGTAAGGACTTTTTTTGAAGTTCCAAATTTTTCTGCAAAATTTTTCAAAAAAAATCACTTTTCTTCAAAATTTTGCCCAAAATTGGGGCAAATACCCCGTCTCAGGGTAAAAATTCCCCTCCAAATCCATGAAAAGGGAGTATATTTGGAGAAAATACACCCATCCTAAAAAAGATACATAACATGAAAAGATTTTTCACTTTTGCCCTGCTCCTTATAATATGTATAAGTGTAGCTGCCCAAAAAACACAGGTTATAGCCCACAGAGGTTATTGGGATACCCCCAACAACGCCCAAAATTCCATAACTGCACTCAAAGCAGCCCAGGCAATTCCAGTTTATGGAAGCGAGTTTGATGTAAATATGACCTCAGACGGAGTTATGGTGGTTAGCCACGGCCCAAAACTGGAGGAGATTCCGGATGTACAGAAGGCTATATATAAAGAGGTAAAAAGGGTGAGGCTAAAGAATGGAGAGAAGGTCCCTACCCTCAAACAATATCTCAAACAGGGCAAAAAAGGAAATATAAAATTGATTTTTGAACTTAAAGTACACCCGTCGGGAAGAGTGGAAGATGAGGCGGTAAGGAAATCTGTAGAGATGGTAAAGGAATTCAATCTAAAAAACAGCGAGGTTGAATTTATCTCATTCAGTCTTGAGGCGTGCCGGCAGTTGGCGAAACTTATGCCCGGCTATATGGTTCAGTACCTCAACGGCAAAATACCTCCAAAGGAACTTAAGGAGATGGGCATTATGGGGCTGGATTACCACTACAGCAACTTTGTACAGCATCCGGAATGGGTAAAACAGGCCCACGACCTTGGGATGATTGTAAATGTGTGGACCGTAAACAAGGAGGAGATGATGCAACAGATGATTGATCTTGGAGTGGATTACATCACCACAGACAAACCTGAACTCTGCATCAGACTTATTGAATCTTCTTCCCGATAGAATATATATTTATAACAATATATAAGCAGAATTGCAGATATATTCTTGAAAGCACCTGCTCGAAGTCTCCTCTGCTTCGTCATTGCTTTGCAATAACTCGCAACCGTCGAATTATGCAGGCGCTTCCAAATATATCTGCAATTCCTTTTTATACTATATAAGTATTACTCTGCGTACAGCTTAATAATATTGAGCACAACTTCAGAGGCCTTCTCCATGCTCTGCAATGGAAGATACTCCAATTTGCCATGGAAATTGTGTCCGCCGGCAAAGATGTTAGGACAAGGCAATCCCATGAATGAGAGGCGTGCGCCGTCTGTACCGCCACGGATAGGCTGTACCTGAGGCTTGATTCCCGCCATCTCCATAGCCTTCATGGCCTTCTCCACAATATGGTAATGAGGCTCCACCTGCTCACGCATATTATAATACTGGTCCTTCATCTCCAAAGTTGCAGTACCATCACCATATTTTGCATTGATGAATGCCACCACATCTTTCATAAGGGCCTTCTTCTGCTCAAACTTCTCCATTGAGTGGTCCCTTATAATATATGATATGGTAGCCTGCTCAACTGCGCCATTGATTCCAGTCACATGGAAGAATCCCTCATAACCTGTAGTGAACTCAGGTCTCTGCTGTACAGGAAGCATGCCGTTGAGTTCCATGGCAATGATAATTGCATTTATCATTTTATCCTTGGCGTAACCCGGATGCACATTCCTCCCCTGGATATGTATTTTTGCACCGGCTGCATTGAAGTTCTCATACTCAAGTTCCCCTATCTGGCCACCATCCATTGTATAGGCATATTTTGCACCGAATTTCTCCACATCAAACTTGTCAACTCCGCGTCCTATCTCCTCGTCGGGAGTAAAACCAATCTTAATCTCACCGTGCTTGAACTCCGGATGCTCCACAATGTACTCCACAGCACTCATAATCTCGGCAACACCGGCCTTGTCATCTGCGCCAAGAAGGGTTGTTCCATCTGTGGTAATGAGGGTCTGCCCAACATATTGTTTAATCTCAGGGAAATCTGCCACAGGCAGTTTTATGCCAAGAGATGCATTCAACACAATGTCCTCCCCATTGTAGTTCTCAATTATCTGTGGCTTTATATCCTTGCCGCTTGCATCCGGTGCTGTATCAACGTGGGCAATGAAACCCACTGCTGGCACATCCTTATCTATATTTGAAGGGATTGTTGCCATAACATAACCCCACTCATCCAAGGTGGCCTTTACACCCATTGCATTAAGTTCATCTGCCAACATCCTAAGGAGGTCCAACTGGCAGGCAGAACTTGGCTGGCTGTCACTCTCATCATTTGAAGTGGTCTCAACAGCCACATATCTCAAAAATTTATCAAGTATCTTTTCCATATTATTAGAATAAAAGTAATCCGAAACTCATGAATACCATTCCCGATATCACCCCCCCTATTGCATAATGGTGCTGTCCGTAACTCTCTGCAGTAGGGAGCAGTTCATCCAGTGATATATAAACCATAATTCCTGCAACAACTGCCAGCACACATGCCAGCAGAGACGGTGTAAGTACGGAGCGGAGTATCAGATACCCCACAACACCTCCCAGAGGTTCCGCTATTCCACTCAATGTTGCCATCCCAACTGCCTTCCCCCTCTTCTGGGTTGCATAATATATAGGTATGGCCACCGCAATACCTTCGGGAATATTATGTAGGGCTATGGCAAAGGCAATGCTTGCACCCAACTCCGCATTCTCCATTGCACTTATGAAGGTTGCCAACCCCTCAGGGAAATTGTGTACCGCTATTACCAGTGCAGAGAAAACTCCCAGACGGAGCAGTTTGCCCCCCTTCTTCTCCTGTGGAGGGGTCCTGTGCTCTTCCTTTACAAAAGTCTCCTCCTCATCTGCAAATGAGAGAACCGCCTTACTCCCCCCTACAGCCTCATCATGAACCTGTATTGTCATGGAATTAACCTCGTGGGGGTTGCTCTCCTTGGGAACAAGATTATCTATTAGGGCTATTATTGCCATACCTGCAAAAAACGCCAGCAGGGTATAGAAAAGCCCCATCTTGTCTCCAAACTCCAGGGCAAGCGACACCCGTGCCTCCTGGAACAGTTCCACCAGCGAAATGAGTATCATTACACCGGCAGAAAACCCCAGTGTAGCACAAAGCATTTTAGGATTGAATCTCTTTACAAACATAATGATTGCCCCCCCAATGCCGGTAGCGATACCGGCACCAAGGGTAAGCAACAATGCTATAATGAAATTGCCTTCCAACATAAAAATCCGTTATTTTTTATCCTCCTTCATTGAAGCATAAATCAGATATGCAATGATTGCAACATAAGCAATGATTGCAACATACTGCGCACCGGCAGCCTCCTGCCATCCGCTTGCCATAAGATTAACGCCACAGAATCTCATAATTGCACTTACAACACCCATAAGGGCACCACCTGCAATGAAACCGCTGGCAAGAAGGGTACCTTTATCAACCCTCTCCTTATTAACCTTCTCATCTTTGCTTCTGCTTCCAACATACCATGCTATACCACCACCAACAAGAAGCGGCAAGTTAAGTTCAAGCGGAATGAACATACCAAGTGCAAATGCCAATGCAGGAACCTTGAATGCGGTAAGCACTATAGCAAGAATTGCACCCACGCCATAAAGGAACCAAGGGGCATTTCCGCCGCTCATCAAAGGCTCAATAACAGCAGCCATGGCATTGGCCTGAGGAGCCACAAGGGCATCAGGGCCTGTAAATCCGTAAGTATCGTTAAGCACCATCATAACTCCGCCAACTGTAGCGGCAGCCACAAGGGTACCCAGGAATTTCCAACTCTCCTGCTTTGCAGGGGTAGTACCAATCCAGTAACCTATCTTAAGGTCTGTAATGAAGGCTCCGGAAACGGAGAGTGCAGTACAAACCACACCTCCAATGATAAGTGCTGCTGTCATACCTGCTGTACCTGTAAGGCCGCTGGCAACAAGAATTACAGAACCAAGGATCAGGGTCATCAAGGTCATACCGCTAACAGGGTTTGTACCTACAATTGCAATTGCATTTGCTGCAACGGTAGTGAACAGGAATGCAATGATGCCAACAGTAAGAAGTGCAATAACCGCATGTTTAAGGTTGCTCACAACGCCCAACTGGAAGAACAGGAATGTAACCGCAAGGGTGAGGAGAATACCGAACACCACAATCTTCATTGAAATGTCCTTCTGGGTCCTCACTGTCTTTGCAGCATCACCCTTCTTGCCGCCAAACTCCTGTACTGCCAACCCAAATGCACTCTTTATTATTCCCGACGATTTTATGATGCCAATCACACCTGCAGCAGCAATACCTCCAATACCTATATGGCGTGCATAATTTGAGAAAATGGTCTCAGCACTCATTGCACCCATATTTGCAAACTCGGTACCCATAATGGTAACACCCTCTGCACCAAAACAGAGATTGAGCACCGGAACAATGAAGAACCATACAAGGAACGAACCGCAGCAGATTATGAACGCATATTTTAGGCCAATGATATAGCCCAGACCAAGCACAGCAGCACCCACATTCAGTTTGAGCACCACCTTGGCCTTGTCTGCTATAGCCTCACCAAACGGAAGCACCCTTGAGGTGAAGGTCTCTGCCCACCATCCGAAAGTTGAAACAATAAAATCGTAGATACCTCCAATAAGGCCGCTCACAAGAAGCAGTTTGGCACCGTTACCCCCAGTCTCTCCGCTTACAAGCACCTGAGTGGTTGCAGTAGCCTCAGGGAAAGGATACTTGCCGTGCATATCGCTCACAAAATACTTCCTAAACGGAATAAGGAACAGGATACCCAGCACTCCACCAAGCAAAGAACTCATGAACACCTTAAAGAAATCCACTGTAAGTTCAGGGTATTTTGCCTGAAGGATATAAAGTGCAGGGAGGGTAAAGATTGCACCTGCCACAATTGCACCCGAACATGCTCCAATAGACTGGATAATCACATTCTCACCAAGAGCATTTTTTCTCTTCAATGCTCCCGACAAACCCACTGCAATAATGGCAATTGGAATTGCCGCCTCAAACACCTGCCCCACCTTAAGGCCAAGATAAGCCGCAGCAGCAGAGAAGATGATTGTCATTACAAGGCCCAAAGAGACACTCCAGGCATTAACCTCGGGGTAAACCTTTGTTGGAGAGAGTATAGGCTCATACTTCTCGCCCGGCTTGAGTTCCCTTGCCGCATTCTCCGGCAAACCGGTTGTTTTAATCTCAGTATTTTCCATATTATAATTTTTTAAGTAATTTCGTAATTGCAAAGATAATAAAAACCTTTAACCCATATATAAATGGAACAGCAACCTGTAATAAACGACCACAACAAAAAGGAGTATCCTCCTATGCATACGGCGGAACATATCCTCAATGCCACAATGGTAAAGATGTTCGGATGTCCCCGCTCAAGGAATGCACACATTGAGAGAAAAAAGAGCAAATGCGATTATGAACTCGCCGCTGAACCTACTGCAGAGCAGATTGCCGCAATAGAGGGGAAAGTGAATGAAGTTATCGGGATGAACCTTCCAGTTACAGTGGAATACATGCCCCAGGCGCAGGCGGCAGAGATAGTGGATTTGAGCAAACTGCCTCAAAATGCCACAGATACCCTCAGGATTGTAAGGGTTGGAGACTACGATGCGTGTGCCTGTGCAGGTGACCACGTGCAGAACACATCAGAAATTGCACCATTCAAAATAATTAGTGCAGACTTTACCCCTGCCGCAGAACAGGGACAGCCCGGACGCTGGCGAATGAGATTCAAATTGCTGGAGGGGTAGCCACTCCAAAGACATCCCGACTGAATATATCAATAAATAAATCCAAACATCCAGATAGGAATATTCTTACCTGCTGCATATTCTATATTATCCTTCACAATATATCCTTTATCCGCATCCTTCAACTGTTTGCCTTTCTTTTTGCGCCCACCTACCTCAAATGTCATATCTTTTATTTCAAAGTCTGAAATTTTTGAAGAATAAACAGAATACTTCCGTTTCATCCATGTCAAGAACATTGTCTCACGAATTGTCCCCTCATCCGCCTTATCCAATCCAAGAGCATGAATTATATTGGAATTGTCAAGGAACAATTTCTCCACTTTCTGTAAAAGTCCATCACCGGCAATATTCTCCCGCAGAGCATTGAAAAGGCCCGACTTTTCCAGATAATCAATATAATCGGGAAGAGTATTCCTACTGATATCCAAATCTCTTGCCAATGTAGAATAGTTAGGTTTATATGGTACAGACTGGGCAATCATATACATAAGTTTCTTGAGTTTCACAGCCGCTGACACTGTCATCTCAGCATACCTTGGTATATCATCCTCAACTGTTGCGATTATTGACTGTCTCAACTTTATCGGGAAATCCTCTTCGGTAAAATATGGATAACAACCGTATTGCAGATACTCCTGGTAATATTTCAAAGGTCGGTGATTCCCATACGGAAAATCCACTTTCCCAACCAGGATATCCTCCAATGAAGACGGTTTGAGATTCCACCCTTGAGAAATATTCAAATACTCCCTAAAAGAAAGTACCGGCATTGTGTACTCAATTGTCCTTCGGCTCAAATCGGCTTTTCCGCCCCTCTTAAGGTCAAGAATTGAACTACCCGAATAAACAACTTGCAGAAGAGGCAACTGATCATAGATCATTTTAATCTCAGTTGTCCACCCCTTGTACTTATGAATTTCATCTATGTATAACCTTTTTCCTCCTTGCTGGAAGAACTCCAATGCCAAATCATAAATTCTATGACCGGCAAAATAAAAATCATCCGCCTGTACATACAGAGACTCCTCCACCTTATCATATAACTTTATATGTTGGAGAAGCATTGTTGACTTTCCAACACCTTTCTGGCCCAAAATTCCTATCAATCTGTTCTTCCAGTTAACATCGTCATGAAATGACCTTACATAATCAATGGGAATCAGATCCAACTTAATCCTATAAGTCTGCTGCAATGTATCCATAACCTTTAAGCTTGTTTAATACTGCAAATATAATAAATCGCACCGTTATTAGTGCAATTTACCACAAATTTTGCACTAATTACTGTGCAAATATCTAAAAAAAATAATTATGGATTAACCTTCACTGATTTAGGTTGACAGTGGAGATCTATATCTCCGGAGCTGGGGCAACTCCCAATACGTAGTATCCGATTACATTAAGTTCGCAGACATACCTGTCGCCAAGGAATCCGCACAGATCTTTTTCTGTTATAAGTTCCCTGTATTTCTGCATATAGATGTTAGCCAGCGGGAAATAACTCCAGTGCCATTTTTCCTCATTGTACCCGGTCTCCCTGAGTCCGCTGCCTGGGGCACCTTTGGCGGTATAAGGCTGGTAAAACCCGTATTTGTGGGCATTTTCACATAACCAGCGGTAAGTTTTTATGCCGTCGGGAGTATTCCAGTATTCAAGTTTGGGAGAGTTGAAATCGAGTTCTGTACCCCAATGGTGGCGGGATGTACCGCACATGGAATTATATTTGAGAATCGCCCTTGCCCTGGCCGGGCCGGCTGCCACACTGCTTTTCTGCCATTTCTGCTCCCATATATATCTCTGTACCCAAAAATTTCTTGAAGCGGAAGTTGCGGTAAGTTTCACCCCATCCTCCAATGCGGCCTCCCTCATCTTCAGGAACGCCTCCAATGTACTCTTCTGAATAAAATTGTTGGGTCTGCGCAAAACAGTATATGCCGGAGCAATCTCCACAAAATTTGTATCCTTCTCAAAATGGGTCTTGCCCAACAGAAACTCCTTTGTAGGTTGTGCCGCCCCAACAATCTCCTGTGCTACCAGCATTGCCGGCAACAGAAGCAGCACTGCAACTGATATTATAAATCTTTTCATAAAGGCAAAGATAATTGCATTACTGCAATCTCACAAAAACCGGCATTACAAAAACCAGGGCCAGCAAGGAGAAAAGCAGGCCGCTTATGGTGCCAACGGCAAAGGCAAACCAAAATACTTCATCAGGGCCGTCCATAAGGAACGGAATAAGGCCAAGCACAGTTGAGACCACAGTAAGGGAGATTGGTACAATCTTGTTGTTGAAAGCACGGATGTAGAATTGCAAGCCTCTCCCCATCCCCCTGTACTGGTGCAGGATATAAATCCCGGCATTTACCACCAGTCCACTGAGCATGATCAGGGAGGCATAGCCGCCCTGGTCGAAACTCCAGCCGCTGAACCCGAAAACCAGAAATACCCCAATGCAAGAAATGGGGATCAGGCCAATTATTACAAGGGGCAACTGCAATGATTCAAACAGGATTGAACACATGAAAAAGATTATGGCCACTACAAGCAACAGCATCCGGATATTCTTGGGATCCTTGAATGCCCTGTAACCCCATTCCTGTTCCTTAGCCTTGAACCCTACAGGCAATACACTGCTGTTCATCCTCTCTACCTCCTGCTCAAGGAGCTTGTCGGCCTGTTTGGACTGCCCCAGATATCCGAACGAGACAACCATGCTGTACTCCTGGTTCTCCTTGTATATCTCCATACCTGCATCCCGTTTGCTTATGGTCCCCAAGTGGGAAAACTTGACACTTTCATCCCCCACATTTACATATTCGTTCTGCAGGTTCCATACGTCAAAAGTCTCCTTATCACCGCTCTGCACAACTATGGGAGTACGTACACCACCCCGGTAATACATCCCTGCATCCTGCGCATACAGTTGCTCCTGCAATGCAGTATAGGCATCTGCAGCGGTAACATTGTATAGAGCCATATTCTCTCTGTTGTAATCTATGTAATACTCGCTCTGCTCTCTCACTCCCCAATTGGTACTGGTAAGTATCTGAACATCCTTTACCCTGCGGTTACGCTCCAAAGAGGCCGCTACTTCCTGGCAGTAACCGTACACCTTATCAAAGTTATATCCCGTAATTATTATCCTGTTGTTGGCGGTGGTTGCACTACCAACATTATTGCTGAACCCGTGCTCATCTATACCATATACCCGCCAGTTGGCTCCGCCAAAATCGGTAGCCTTGGAGATGACCTGCTCCTTGAGCAGTAGGGGGAAAACGGTATTCTCTACATCCTTACGGAATGTTACCACAATGGAGGCATTGTCCGCTCCGCTTATGCTGGTGCGGAACATCTCTATCTCATCAAACTGGGAGAGCCAGTTCTCCATATACAGCACTACTGAATTCAACTGGTGTATGGTGCAACCCTGTGGAAGAGATGCATAGATGTAGAGATTGGGACGGGTAAGAGTACGGTAGAAATTGCCCTGTGAATTCTCCTTAAAGAAATGGTAACCTCCTGCAAATGCCCCCAAAAGTAGCACCAGCAAAGCCCAACGCCATTTGCGCAAAACGGTAATGTACCCTGCATAGAACCGGTTGAACCTGGCCACCCTGCGCAATCTGCCCAAAGTGGTTTTCCCCTCCTGTTCCCTTACATCAAATTTCTCTACAAGGGCTGGGATAAGGAACATTGCTATAAAAAGGGAGACAGTGAGGTTTATCATTATTACACAGGCAAAATCTCCCAAAACCTTCTGCTGGCTCTGGGGCAGAAGGAAAATTACCGCAAGTGAACCTATACTGGTAAGGAGGGCCGCCAATATTGCCAGAAACACTTTCCTGTTGCGCCAATAACTGTAATGGGCCACCATGATTATGGAGGTGTCTATAACTATTCCAAAGGAGGTGGTTATACCGGCAAGGGTGTAGACATGAATCTCTATTCCAAGCAGTACATAAAAGATAAATGCTATAAGAATATTGGCCGCCAATGCCCCCGCTATGGTAAGAAGATACTTTACACTCCGGCTGGTTATATACACAAAGAGCAATAGGATAAGCAGGGAGAGTACCGTCCTGCGGACAATCTTGTTTATCTCCTCCCTTATATCAATTGAGATGTCGCTCACCGCAAGTGCCGAGAAGTTATCCGGGAACCCCTCCGCCAGCCGGGCCATCCTCTCCTTTACCTCATCACATACCGCTACAGCATTGGAACCCTTCTGAGGGTAAACAACAACGTTTATGGTATTGAGGCCATTGAGCCTGTAGTATCTGGCAGGGAGGCTCTCCTTGTACTCTATGCTGCAGACATCCCCTACACGGATTATCTTGCCATTGTTGCTTTTTACCGGTATGGAGGCCAATTCTTCTGCAGAAAAATTGTTGGTAAGGAGTATTCCCGTATGGTTTGAACTGCCCACTACATCATAGTCCTGCACAGATCCCCTGACCGCTGATACAAGGTCAGACACCGACAACCCCACGGCATCCATCTGCTGAGGTTTGAACGCCAATTCCATGTAGAATGGGGTTGCTCCCGACAATTGTACAGAGTTTACCCCATCTATAAGGGATAACTCCTTTACTACATATTCCTGCACATATTGCTCTATCTGCTGGGTGGGCAACTGTGAATTGATAGTATAGACAAGCACCGGCTCCATACTGTTTCCGCCCGTTGCAACGGAGATATACGGATAGGATACGCCGCTTGGAAACTTGCCGTACATCTGCCGGATAAGAGTGGATATCTGAAAACGGATATTTTCTATCTGGGCCTTATCCTTGAGGGTAACAGTTACTGAGCCATACCCTTTGTAGGTGGTGGATTCAACCTTCTTTACACCGCTCACTGAGGCAACAAGACCCTCAAGGCGGGATGTAACCTCACTCTCAAGAAGTTTTGCAGGGGCATCACTCCAACTGTAACTGATGCTCAGTTCTCCCTCCTTCTGCGACGGCGAGTACTGCAGATTCAACAGCGGTGCCATACCTGCACCTGCAATGGCAAGCACAGCAAACACCAGGATGGTTGAAAATGCAGAGAGACGGTTCATGGCGCTACCTATTTTTGTAAATATTGTAATAAAACACCGGTATGAAAAATATACTTACAGCTGTACCCACAATCATACCACCTATAAGTGCCAGAGAGAGGGGGAACTGCAGATCCGCTCCCATATTTCCCCTCACAAGGAAAGGAGCTATGGCCAGAATGGTAGTGAGCGAAGTCATGAGAATAGGGCTAAGCCTCCTGTTGCCGGCAACCATTATGGCACGGACAAGGGTGTACTGTTTCCTCAGACGGTTGATGGTATCTACCTTAAGGATGGAGTCGTTGATGATAATTCCGCACATTACAACTATTCCTATCATAGACATTATGTTGAGTCCGGCACCACATATCCATAATGCAAACAGAGCACCAGCCAAATCGGCAACTACCTCTGAGAGAATGATAAGGGGCTGTACCAGTGACTCAAACTGCGCTGCAAGTATAAAATACAACAGCAGCAGGGAGATTATGAGGATTACGGCCAATTCCCCAATCATTCCACGGCTGGTATAGTATCCTCCGCCAAATTCCACTGCGTATTCACCGCTCTGCAGCACTACCTCCTTTATGAGAGATTCCGTTTGAGGTATGCGGCTATCATCAAGGGTTATGGAGAGAGGATAATACTCCCCGTCCCTACCCTGGATAATGTTCTTCAGATCCCTCACCCTACGCTCCTTGAGAAGGTATGAGAGGGGAATATCTGCCCCCTGAGGGTTCTTTACCGTTACCGACAACAGATCTTTCTGAGGCCCTGAATCACCCATAACTACAGGCACAGCAAAGGAGCCCTGCTTTACTGTCAAAAGGGTATTCTCCTTTGTGGATGTACTGAGGGCCTTGTAGATGGCATTGTAACCTACATTATAAAGGGCCATCTTCTCGGGAGAGGTGATGAGCATTATCTGCTCCTGCCAAAGTACCGGCTCAATATATACATCCGGCAACCCTTCCTTTATCCGCTGCAACAGCGAATTGAGGTTGTCGGGATCCAAAGGCTTGGAATCCTTACGGCTCAACATGGCAACAAGAGGTGCCCCGCTGCCGGAAAAGATGGCGTTGAAGATGTTTGAGGACTCCTCAAACCCAACTGTTGCGAGCGGGTACATTTCCCTCACCCTCTCCTGCAGAATGTTCTCCACCTGCATGAGGTCATGCGGTGTATGGGCATCTATGTAGAATTTGACCTGAGAAAGGGATATCTCTCCAGAATGGGACAGCATGAAATCCTGCTTTCCTATGAGGATGTCATAATGGGCAATATACCCATCCAATCCTTTCATAATGGTGCTGCATCTGCTACGGCTCTCTTCTATGGATATGGGAGAATTCCAATCTATATTCAGTATTGTATCCTTATGGGTGATTGGTGGCAGCTTACTCTTGTCAAGCAGCCCGTACAACAGGAAAGAACATGCAATGAGGGATACAAATACCACCCAGGCCAGCTTCTGGTGTCTGAGTACATATTTAAGCCCTTTTTCATAGCCGTCATCTATCCTCAAAAGCAACGTGTTTCCCTTTCCATTTGCAGGATAAGACCATGCATTGCGGTAAAGCAGCAGATAATATACAGGAATAACCAGCACCGCCACAAACAGCGAAGTGAAAAGGGCTACCGTTACTGCCATAGCCTGGTCATAGAAAAGGGCCCCGGAAATGCCGCTCAAAAATACCAGCGGAACAAAGACTGAGCAGGTGGTAAGTACAGAACTCAACATTGGGGTAAAGACCTCTCCCGTAGCCGCAACTACGGAATCCTTGAGGGTACACCCCCTCTGCCACATCTGGGTGATGTTGTCTATAACAATAATGGAATTGTCAACCATCATTCCCAATCCCAATATGAGTCCCGACAAGGAGATGATGTTTATGCTTATCCCCAACAGGTACAACAACAGCAGCGACACAACAAGCGAGAGGGGAATAGTTACCATCACCAGAAGCGGAGAACGGTAATCCCTCATGAAAAGGAAGATTACCAGCACGGCAAGAAGTGCTCCAACAAGTATATTGGACTTGAGATTGTCTATTGAGTAGTCGAGAAGTTCGGTCTGGTTACGGGTTACTTTAAACTCTATATTCGGGTACTCTTTCCCAAAATTGCACATAAGTTCCTCCAATGAAGCCTTGAGGGCAGCCATCTGGGCATCAGACTGCTTTATTACAGCCATGGTAACGGCACGCTCATCTCCCTGCTGGACCATACCGGAAGCGGCACGGGCCATTTCTGTAACAGTAGCCAACTCCCCAAAGGTATATATGCGACCATTGACATTGAGGTTTATGGACTCTATATCCTCCTTGCAGGTTATCCTGGAATCAAAACTCACATTCCACCGGTAGTGGCCGTCATTGATGGAGAGGTTGCCAAGGGTTACATTGTTGGAGGCAATGGCCTTCTCAAGATCATCGGGATGAATGCCCAATGCCTTTATCTTAGTATCATGTGGTTCTATGAGTATCTGCGAGCCAAGGGTACCGCTGATATCCACTATGGCCACCTGCGGCACTTGCTCAATCCTGCGGGCTATGACATCCTTGGCAAACCGGCTCAACTCAAGGAATTTCTCACCGGAACCCCCGGGAACGGTAAGGTTGATGAAAAAGGCAGGGATATCGGTAGCACTGGCTTTGATTACCTTGGGACGCTCAACTTCCTTAGGCAACTGTGAGAGGACCTTGTCAACCTTCTCGTTTACCTCTATGAAGTTAAGGTCCGTTTCAGATTTGTAATTGAAATGCAGAAGGATGCTTCCGCTGCCGTTTACAGCCTGGCAACGGATATCCTGCAGAGAGGGTATCTGAATCAGTTGCATGCGGAGAGGCTTTATCACCTGTTCATTTATCTCCCTGGCTGAGGAGCCTTCCATAGCCACCTGTACTGTTATCTGCGGTATATCCACATTGGGCATGAGTGAAACGGGCAGCTTGCCAACAGCTGCAATACCCACTATGAGTATTGCAATTATTGTCATGGTTACCGCTATGGGGCGCTCTACAAGTCTTCTAAGCATAATGTTCTGTCTGTAATAGGTAAAACAGGCTACTGCAGGCGGCTGACAACTTGCACATCCGAACCGTCTGCCAAATTAAGGTTACCGCTTATGATTATGGCCTCTCCCTCATTCAGTTCCACATTCTTGCCGCTGTGCCCGCGTACAACATGATGGGTACTGTTGGAATGAAGGATATCCACATATCTCCACTCTGCCTTGCCGCTGGTGGGGTTGAACACAAACAGCACATCATAGCCGTCACGCATGACAACTGCACCCTTAGGGACTGAAAGCATGTCTGACCTTTCACTCTTTATGAATACCTTTACATTCATTCCCTCTATGAGTTTTCCATGCCGGTTGGGGATGGATGCCTTTACATCTATCTGCCCCTTGTCGTCCACAAACGGGTTTATCTCACTTATGGTGCCGGTATAGTTCTGCGAGGCATCAATAAACGGTTGGAGTGAAATAGCCCGCCCTACTGCAATGTACGGATATTCACCCTCAAGTACCTTGAACTCTACATTAAAGGCGGAATCATCTATTATAGTGCACACTGCATCCTTGCTCCACTCATGGGGCTTGACAGAAAGATTGGCTACAACTCCGTCCAGCGGAGAGGTGAGGTATGCATTCTGCAAAGCTATACAGGCCATACGGTAGGTATTGAGGGCACTTGAATAGCCTGAGCGGATCTTGGCAACACCAAGTATTTCTGCCGGAACATTGCTGGTATCACGGCCATAGCCGAAACCTATGAGGGCATCATACAGATCCAGCAGGGACTTGTCAAGACTCTGCCGTGCCCTCTCCTTATCCAATGTGAGGGCTTGGTTGTTGAGTCTGGCTATAATATCGCCTTTCTTTACCCTGCTGCCGTTCTTTACCTCAACGGATGCCACCTCCCCAGCTGCGGCAAAACGGAGTTCAGCCCTTCTGGCTCCTTTGAGGGTTCCGTTGCTTACAGTCTCCCTGCTGAATGGTACCTTCCGCAGGTGTATGGTATCTATGCCGTTCTTCTCAATGCGGTAGCTCTCCTTGGCAAGTGGTGCAGTATCCTCCCTGGTAACGCTTTTGCAACAGGTGCACGCCGCAACTATTGCCAGTGCTGCAAATATTCTCTTCATACGGTTCATTCGTTTGTAAGTTCCTCAAAATTGGCATCCACCTTCTCATTTGTAATGAAATTGAAAAGGGTTGCTTTCTGTATGTTATAGTAATATATCCAGTAATTGCTCAACTCCTGAAGGTAGCGCAACCTGGCGTTGTCCATCTCCTGCTGCGCATTGTTGAGCTCGGTAACGCTCACCGTGCCGTTAAGGAACCTCTCCTTTGTGGTGGCGTACCTGTTCCTGCCCACCTCATCTGCCATTTGGGAAACGTTGCACTGTCCTCCCTGCTGGTTAAATCTCAACACCTGCAAGGTAATATCCTCACGAATTTTGTTCTCGGCCTGCTCAATCTGGCTCTCTACAACCTGGGCCTGCGATTTGGCTACCTTCACCTTACCCTTGCCCAACCCCCAGTCAACTATCGGGAAGGATAATGACAACCCTATGATCTCCTGGTCCAATGGGGATTTGTATGCCAGACGAAGGTCATCCCCAACCTGGTTAAGGCCAAACTGTGCATAGAAGGATGCGGTAAGTCCGGAGTTGGCCTTGGCCTTGGCTATTTCTGCCTGAGCGGAGAGGCTCTGTATCTCGTTATCCAGATTTTCCGGCGAATTAAGGGCCACCAGATTCATCACATCATCAAAATTGAGGACTATATCCGCATTCTGGGGAGGCTCCTGCAGACTGATATTCACCTTCTCATTGTAGCCCAAGTAATTGCGCAGCCGCTGCATGGCTGTCTTCTGCCCCAGTTGGTTGTCTCCTATGGCAAGGCTGTCGTTCAGCAGCTTGAGCTCCATCTGCAGCAGCTCGTCTTTTGTTATGGATCCTATGGCAAACCTCTCCTTTGCAATCTTGTACATCTGCCCTGTATTGCGGTAGCTCTCCTGAGCCATCTCCACCTTCTTCTGGGCCAGCAGAAGATCAAAGAAATAGGTTGACGCCGTAACAGTAATGCTCTCCATGGAGCTCAGATACTCCCTCTTGGCAAGTTCAAACCGCTTGGGCTCAATCTTCTTCTCCCATTTTAAAGTGTTGTACCCATTTATAGGCTGGCTGTAGGTTATCTTTACCGGCTGCGAATTGTAGGTAACCATATCTGTTGGCGAAAACTGGTCGAGCCTGTCCAATGAGGTTAGAACAGAAAGCGATCCCCCCGTAAACGGAAGGTTCTGGTTGATTGAAAGCCCCAACGAGTTAGAAAGGTTGTTGTTCTCAAGGTATCCTATCTCACCGGTTTGGGCATCCTGCAATGATACCAGCGAACGGTTATAGTTGCCCAGGCTCCCCTGCAGATTGAGTGCAGGAAGGAACTGCGCCTTGTAAGTACGGAATTGCCAGTAGTTTACAATAAAGTTATGTTTGGCCAATACCGCAGAAGGAGACTGGCTGTGCGCCGTCTCTATAACCTCCTGAAGGGTCATGGTATAACTATATTGTATCGGCTGCTCATGCTGCGATGACTGTTGCACCTGCAACGCCACCTGAGCTCTGGCGTGAACAGACATGCCAGACACCAGAACTGCCAAAAGCGTAAGCCTTGCAAAATAGACTAATCCTTTTCCTTTCATAAAATCAAAATCCCAGTTTATCCAAAATTAGCTATTATAACCGCAAAATGCGCAACCTTAAATCCTGTTGCGCACCTTACACACCTATTCTAAGTTTATGAAAGATGAGCTTTTCATCTTGCTCTATGGCATCCGAATATAGATAAGGATGAACATATCCAATAGGCTTGAATCCAACCGGTACATCTATATCTGCTATCAGATTGTTGTCCCCATCATATATCTGCAGTCCATCGGTAGTTGAGTGTGCTCCTTTATGATAACTTCTGCAAACCCAATTCTTCTCAGGTATATA
>SUYL01000043.1 GCA_015060445.1 Bacteroidales bacterium | reverse complement strand
GCACCAAAACGTGCCCAGAAGGCAACAATTCTCCTCCGCGGGAACAAAATCACACCAAAATGTGCCCGCCTACCGCCGAGTGGGCACACTGAGGCACCAAAACGTGCCCAGAAGGCAACAAATTCCCTCTGCGGGAACAAAATCACACCAAAATGTGCCCGCCTACCGCCGAGTGGGCACGCTGAGGCACCAAAATGTGCCCAAGAAGCAGCAATTCTCCTCCGCGGGAACAAAAATGCACCAAACCGTGCCCGGGAGGCAACAAATTCCCTCCGCGGGAACAAAACCACACCGAAATGTGCCCGCCTACCGCCGAGTGGGCACACTGAGGCTCCAAAACGTGCCCGGAAGGCAGCATTTTTTCTGTCGGGAACAAAATCACACCAAAATGTGCCCGCCTACCGACGAGTGGGCACGCTGAGGCACCAAAACGTGCCCGGAAGGCAGCAAATTCCCTCCGTGGGAACAAAATTGCACTGAAATGTGCCCGCCTGCGCCCGAGTGGGCACGCTGAGGCACCATAACGTGCCAGGGAGGCAGCCTCCCTCCGCGGGGACAAAAAAAAACGGCACGCCGTGAAGCGTGCCGCGTATGTCCATCGGGAAGAGAGTACCGTTACTCGTCTTTCTCCTCTGCCTCGTATGCTTTCAGAAGTTTGTCCTGAACATCTGAAGGAACCTGCTGGTACTCTGCAAACTCCATTGTGAAGGTTGCTCTACCGCTGGTAAGTGAACTTAGAGTTGTTGAGTATTTGTAAAGTTCTGCAAGCGGAACTCTTGCTTTAAGAACCTCAAATCCTTTAACGCTGTTCATACCCTCAATCATTGCACGGCGGTTCTGCAAGTCGCTCATTACATCACCCATACAATCGCTTGGTACCAATACCTCCACATTGTAGATAGGCTCCATAATCTTTGGACCTGCTTTCTTGAACGCCTCTTTGAATGCATTACGTGAAGCAAGTTTGAATGCCATCTCATTTGAATCTACCGGGTGCATCTTACCGTCGTAGATGTAAACTCTGATATCGCGTGCGTAAGAACCTGTAAGAGGGCCCTCATTCATTTTCTCCATTATACCCTTAAGGATTGCAGGCATGAAGCGTGCATCAATTGCACCACCAACTATACAGTTGTAGTACTCCAGTTTACCTCCCCACTCAAGTGGATACTCCTCTTTACCTTTTACGTTGAGAACCATCTCCTGTCCGTCAACTTTAAATTTGTTGTTCTCAGGTGCACCCTCATAGTAAGGCTCAATAAGCATGTGTACCTCACCAAACTGTCCTGCTCCACCAGACTGTTTCTTGTGGCGGTAGTCTGCAGTTGCAACTTTGGTGATTGTCTCACGGTAAGGGATTCTTGGAGCAAAAAGATCAACCTCAATCTTGTGGGTATTTGTCAACTGCCATTTGAGGATATTGATATGGTGCTCACCCTGACCGCTGATGATTGTCTGTTTCAACTCTTTTGAGTACTCTACCAAAATTGTTGGATCCTCTGCGTTGGCCTTGTTAAGTATCTCACCCAATTTCTCCTCGTCTTTCTCAACTTTAGCCTTGATTGCTGTACGGAATTTAGGTGCAGGGAAGTGTGTTGGCTCAAATACATACTCGCAACCAGGAGCGCAAAGTGTCTGGCCTGTCTTAACTGATTTAAGTTTCACTGTACATGCAATGTCACCTGCCATTACCTCAGAAACTTTCTCACGTTTCTTGCCTGCTACTGCATATATCTGTGCAATTCTCTCTTTTGTACCTGTTTCAGGGTTTACAACATCCATACCCTCGGTAAGTTTTCCGCTCATTACCTTAAAGTATGAAACGTCTCCCAAATGCTGCTCCTGCGCAGTCTTATATACGAAAATTGAAGTAGGGCCATTTGAATCAACCTTTACTGAACCGCCCTCTTTCAACTCATTCTCAACTTTGTCTGGAGTAATACCGGCGTTGATGGTGAACTCCATGATACGTTTTACACCAATGTCCTTCTTCGCCGACAAGCAGAATACAGGAAGGATGTCACCCAACTGCATTCCAATCTTCATACCTGCCCTAATCTCATCCTCAGTAAGTACGCCTTTGTCAAAGAATGTCTCCATCAATGTCTCGTCATTCTCTGCCGCCATCTCTACCAACTGCTGCTGCAATGCCAAAGCCTCTTCCTTATACTCTTCAGGTATCTCAAATGACTCACGGGTACCGTTCTCATCCTTGAATTTGTACATTTTCATTTTCAGAACGTCAATGAAAGTGTCAAAGTCAGGACCTGGGTTTACAGGATACTGTACAAGAACCACTTTGTTTCCGAATGTAGCCTTCAAAGAGTCTATTGTTGCCTGCCAGTCCTGTTTCTCGCTGTCCAACTGGTTTACAGCAATGACAAGAGGTTTCTGATGTTTTACAGCGTGACGTGCAAAAATCTCTGTTCCAACCTCAACACCCTGAGTTGCGTTTACAAGAAGGATACCGTTCTCTGCAACTGAGAATGCAGAATAAACACCACCTACAAAGTCATCAGAACCCGGGGTATCAATGATGTTGAATTTTGTATCAAGGAACTCTGTGTATAGTAGTGTTGAATAAATTGACCTCTGGTAAATCTGCTCAATCTCTGTGTTGTCACTCATGGTGTTCTTCCCCTCCACTGTACCTCTTCTCTCAATCACCTTTCCCTCAAACATCATTGTCTCAGCGAATGTGGTTTTTCCCGATTTGGAACTACCCAACAACACCACATTACGCACATTACTGGTATTATAAGTTTTCATATTAGTTAAAAATGTATTTAAAGTGTTTTTGTTTAATTACTTACAATCTTTATAAAAAAGAGGATTCAAATTTAAAAAAAATATTTTTAAGATGCAACGCATTAAACAGAATAACACCTTTTTGGCACCATTTTAACACCCTTAAGGTGTCTATATGGCAACTTAACAGGTCATATTTTTGTCGGGATGAAAAACAATTGCTCCATAAAGAAGAAAATCTATGAGGTACGCCGGGCAAAAGGGGTATCTCAGGAAGAAATGGCCAACCGCATGGGGATTGCCCTCAACTCCTACCGGAAACTGGAAAGGGGGAAAACGTCTCTTGTAAACAGCAAGTTGTGGGATATTGCCAATGCACTTGGAGTATCTGTAAGGGAACTCGTTCTGGAAGAAGACCAATCTACAGGCATCTCATTGGCCGAGGCGGAACGCAATGAGTTCAAAAGGGAAATAGAAAAACTCAAGGAAGAGAACGCTCTCCTGAAACAGCATATTGTACTGCTGAACGAAAAAACCGAGATATACACAAAAAACAGGGGGACAATCTACCCTTAATCTTCAAAAGTTTGCTAATTTCGCGGCAATGGAGAATCAAAGAGGAAAACTGTTGCCATATATGCTTCCCGACAGTATTGAAGCGGGGTGCGACGAGGCCGGACGCGGATGCCTTGCGGGACCGGTATATGCCGCCGCAGTCATCCTTCCCAAGGATTTTTACCATCCCCTTCTGAATGATTCCAAGCAACTTACCGCCAGGCAGAGGGAGCAACTCCGCCCTATTATAGAGAAGGAGGCGGTTGCATGGGGCGTTTGTGCAATTTCCCCACAGGAGATAGACAGGATAAATATTCTCAAAGCCTCAATAAAAGGGATGCACGGCGCACTGGACCAATTGGTGGTGCGTCCGCAGCATATTCTGGTTGACGGCAACAGATTCTACAAATATGGGGAGATTCCCCACACCTGCGTGGTAAAGGGAGATGCAACCTACACCAGTATAGCGGCAGCATCTGTACTTGCAAAGACATATAGAGATGAATACATGCTACGTATTGCAGCAGAATACCCACAATACGGCTGGGACCGCAATATGGCATACCCCACAAAGGAACACAGGGCCGCAATAGAAAAATACGGCGTTACCCCCTACCATAGATTAAGTTATAAGTTGCTTGAAGATCCTACACTGTTCTGACACAGGCATAACCGCTCCAAAAGTGCTGCCGCATCCCGCATGCACACCTCCAACGGGTAACCAAGAGAGGCTATTGAACGCACCTCCACTTCGCCTTGCAACTGCCCGGAAAGCCTATCCATCTCCTCACGGCCCAACTTGTTCACACCACAGAATATCATAACGGGCTTCCTGTACTCCTGCGCAAGGGCAATTACACCACTCACCACTTTACCGCTGAGGCTCTGGGAATCCAGACTCCCCTCTCCGGTAATTACAAGATCTGCCCACTGCACACTCTCCTCCAATGATGTAATACGGGCAAAAAACCTCCACCCTGGAAGGAGTTGGGCACCCAGAAATGCCATACCTGCATAACCCACCCCTCCTGCCGCTCCGGCACCGGGATACTCCTTGCATGATTGGGAAATTCCCAGACATTTTTCCGCTACGGATGTAAAACTCCTCTTCCCCTCCTCCAACTGTACAAGAGCATCAGAATCGGCCCCCTTCTGGGGAGCATAAACCGCCGTTGCCCCATTGGGGCCAAGAAGCGGATTAATCACATCACAAATCACCTCAACACTACCCCACCTCTTAATTTCAGGTTCCTTTATCCCGACAATCCTTTCCAAATCCCTGCCACACACCGGAACCGGCAACAGATTGCCTGCAGCATCGGTAAAAAGGAATCCCAGCGCCTGCAACATTCCCGCGCCACAATCATCGGTAGCGCTGCCACCAATTGAAAGAGTTATTGAAACAGCACCCCTGCTTGCCGCATCAAGAATTACCTCTCCCAGGCCGTAAGTAGATGTATTCAGCGGATTGCGCAACCCGGCATCCAATTGTGCCAGTCCGCACACCTTAGCCATCTCAACAAAAGCCGACACCTTCCCCCCCTGCCCATACATCAGATACTCCACAGGGCGCCTCACCCCTACCGGATCAGCCGCCTCACACTGCACCCTCCTCCCATTTGCAACCCTCTTCTCTACAACCTCAAGACTCCCGTCACCTCCATCCGCAATCTCCACCATCCTGAACTGCACACCTCCGTTCCCCGAAACGTTCCCCGAACAGCCACAAACCTCCGCAGGGGAACAAATACCCCCCAAAACGTTCCCCGAACCAGCACAACCCTCCGTAGGGGAACAAATACCCCCCGAAACGTTCCCCGAACCAGCACAAAGCGCCGCAGGGGAACAAATATCCGCCATTTCGTGCCCATCTACGCCCCCTTGGGCACACCCGACACCAGAAAAATCCTCCTCACGGGCACAAAATTCCCTCGAAATGCGCCCGCCTGCACCGGAATGGGCACACCCGGCACCCGAATCGTGCCCGGCACCAGAAAAATCCTCCTCACGGGCACAAAATTCCCTCGAAATGCGCCCGCCTGACTCGGAATGGGCACACCCGGCACCCGAAATGTGCCCGGCACCAGCAAAGTACCCCTCCAACCCACGCCGGATAGCCCAGGCAGCCTGCGAAGAGGTCAAACTCCCCTTGAATTTGTCGGGAGCAATGAGGATTTTCTTTATATTTTGGTTTTGAGTTGTCATTTTCTTATTTTTGTGGGGTTAAGGAATAAAGTTTAAATATAGATATTTTTATGAAAAAATTAGGTTTTTTATTGGTTTTTGCCATTCTCATGGGCTCGGCTCCTTTGAAGGCAGATGAGGGTATGTGGTTGCTTCCATTATTGGAAAAACTTAACATTAAAAAGATGCAGGAGATGGGGTGCAAACTCTCTGCAGAAGATATTTACAGCATCAACAATTCCAGCCTCAAGGATGCGATTGTACACTTTGGTGGCGGATGTACCGCTGAGATTGTTTCAGACAAAGGTCTGCTTTTCACCAATCACCACTGCGGTTACGGCAGCATACAGGCTTTGAGTACAGTTGAACACGATTATCTTAAAGACGGCTACTGGGCTATGAACCTTAAGGAGGAACTTCCTGCCAAAGGTTTGAGCGTTACTTTTGTAGACAAGTTTGTGGATGTTACCGAGCGTCTGAACAAGGCTGTTGCCAAAGCAAAGGATGAGGCCGACTACAAAAAACGCTGGGACAAGGAGATTGCAAAGATTAAGGAGGAGGCTGTGAAGGCAGACCCTACACTTAATGCAAGGGTTACAAGTTTCTACAACGACAACATGTATCTCCTTATTACCACCCGTACATTCAAGGATATCCGTTTTGTAGGTGCACCACCTTCATCAATAGGTAAATTTGGTGCCGATACCGACAACTGGATGTGGCCAAGACATACCGGTGACTTCTCTGTATTCAGAATCTATGCAGACAAGAACAACAATCCTGCAGAGTACTCTGAGGATAACGTGCCTTACACTCCAAAACAGTCTTTGAAAATATCTTTGAAGGGCGTGAAGGAGAATGACTTTGCAATGATCATTGGATTCCCTGGCCGTACCACCCGTTTCATGAGCAGCGAGGAGGCAAAAGAGACCCAGAACATAAACAATGCTATCAGCATTTATGTAAGGGGTGAGAAACAGGATATCTGGATGAACGACATGCTTGCAGACCCTAAGGTGAGAATCCAGTATTCAAGCAAATATGCAGGCTCTTCAAACGGCTGGAAGAAATGGATGGGAATGAACGAGACCTTTGACAAACTCAACATTGTTGAGCGCAGGGCCGCAGAGGAGAAGGCTTTCAACGAGTGGGTTGCAGCAGATCCTGCACGTGTTGAGAAATACGGCACAGCGGTTGAAACCATCAACAACGCCATAAAAGAGAGGGCCGAGATGGCTTATGTTTACAGGTATATAAGCGAGTCTCTCTCTTCAATTGAATTGATAAGGGCTCCTCAAAGGGTTCAGCGCGACGGTGGCGCAGGCTTCTACAAAGACTACTCTGCCTCTACAGACCGCAAACTTGCAAAGAGGATGATTGCAATTTATAAGGAGAAAGTTGACCCTAAATACCATCCTGCTTTCTTTGCTGAGATTGACAGCAAGTTCGGTGGCAGCATTGATGCTTTTGTTGACAATCTGTTTGACACTTCGGTTTACACAAGTCAGGAGAAATACAGCGCAGCCGCAAAAGAGGCAGCCGCTGC
Source organism: Bacteroidales bacterium (assembly GCA_015060445.1). Classification (GTDB taxonomy): domain Bacteria; phylum Bacteroidota; class Bacteroidia; order Bacteroidales; family UBA932; genus Egerieousia. The sequence goes on along the minus strand of SUYL01000043.1, from coordinate 3,377 downwards.
AGGCAAAAATTTGTCCGGCGACCCTGTTGAGGCTCTAAGGGCAGACCTGCATAAAGTTTCAGGAATGGTAATGCCAAAACTTATGGCAAGTTCAGGCATAATCAACAAGGCCAAAAAGGCATATGTTGCCGGCACCCTTGAGATGATGGGTGACAATGCATCATATCCAGATGCAAACTCAACCATGCGCCTCACTTACAGCAAGGTACTCCCTTATTCACCTAAAGATGCAGTAATCTATGACTACGTAACCACCTTGGATGGAGTAATGGAGAAAGAGGATCCGGACAACTGGGAGTTTGTAGTTCCTGAAAAACTCAAAGAGTTGTGGAAAGCCAAAGACTTTGGCGAGTATGCTTTGGAAGATGGCAGAATGCCTGTATGCTTCCTTTGCAACGGTGACATTACCGGCGGCAACTCGGGTTCCCCTGTATTGAACGACAAGGGGGAACTTCTTGGCCTTGCATTTGACGGCAACTGGGAGGCAATGAGCGGCGACGTTATCTTTGAGCCAAGCCTTCAGCGCTGTATCAACGTGGACATCCGCTACGTATTGTTCATCATTGACAAATTCGGCGATGCAGGTTACCTGTTGGATGAGATGGATATTGTAAGATAAATTCCCTTCCCGACAATACTGTCGGGAAAAAAACAATTGAAAATGACAACACAGGAAATATTGGAAAAGTTGGGTGGAGTAATCCACCCTGCTTTTGATAAAAGCATAATGGAACTCAACCTTGTGGAGGATCTCAAAGTGGAACCTCTGAAAGATGCTGTAGGCAATGAGATTCCCGACAGTTACAAGGTAAGGTTCAAACTTGTATTCAAATCACCCGATGCCCTTGCAAGTGCCCTGAAGAAAGCATGTGAAGAGGCTATCTGTACAGCATGGCCAGGGACAAAAGTGAGCATCATTGAGATGGTTCGCGAAGGGGCTGCACCTAAGAAAGCCAAGAAACTTGAACTTGGACAGGAGCAGTTGGAGACTGTCGGGAAAATAATTGCAATTGCTTCCGGAAAAGGAGGCGTGGGAAAATCTACAGTTTCGGTGAACCTTGCAATTACCCTTGCAAAAATGGGCTATAAGGTTGGATTGGCAGATGCAGATGTTTACGGCCCTTCAATCCCTAAAATGACCGGCACAGAGGGTGCTGTTCCAGATGTGGAATTCATCTACGAAGACGGATACTCAGACCACGGTGAGGCTGCCATTGAAGACCAGGATGCATCGGGAAACCCAATGGGGAGAAACCCTCACGGCAAAACCGTTGGGGAACTGATAATCCCTGTGGAGAAATTTGGTGTGAAATGGATGTCTATAGGATACTTTGCACGCCCTGAGCAGGCCCTTATCTGGAGAGGAGCAATGGCATGCAACGCCCTTAAACAAATGACACTTCAAGTAAAATGGGGCGAACTGGACTTCCTGCTGTTGGATTTGCCTCCGGGAACAGGCGACATCCACATAAGCATGGTACATGACATCCCTCTCAGCGGAGCCATAATAGTAACCACCCCTCAGGCAGTAGCATTGGCAGATGTAGAGAAAGGAATAAACCTGTTCCGCAACAAAGACATCAACAAGCCAATCTTTGGACTGGTTGAGAACATGGCATGGTTTACACCAGCCGAACTCCCTGAAAACAAATACTACATCTTTGGAAAAGACGGTGGCAAACAGATGGCTGAAAAATACAACGTTCCGCTACTGGGCCAGATTCCGCTTGTCCAAGGCATCCGCGAATGCGGTGACGAAGGCATCCCTGCCGCAGTGAGCGCCGGTCCAATATTTGACGCATTTGTAGAGATAGCAAAAGTGCTGTAGCCCAGCGGATACCGGCACAATAGGCCACGGTAGTGGACGGCGGTATCATCAGTGGCGGTGGGCCGGCAGTGCTTCAGCGTTGCATCCGATGGGCTTCGCTGGGTGGTAATCAGAGGCATCGGAACAACAATAATGAAGAGAGCCAAGCCGATACGAACATGCATCTAAGCGTGGAGTGTCTGCTTGGCGCTTTTATGTTCTCATCGGCAAACTTCCGCTACCCGATGCGAACACCAATCGCATTAAAAATGCACTCTGGAGCACATCCTTGTTCTTATCGGCTTGGGCTACGGGAGCGCAGAGGCTGAATCAGCAGGACAAGCGAGGAATCAGGCGGTAATCAGTTGTACCAGTTCCACAAATTGCTCTACCGATAGTTGCTCGGGGCGAAGATCCAGGAGGGCTGCAAGGGGGGCAGGGGTGCTATCGGGAGTAAAATTGCAGCCCAACTCTGCCATAATTGGTTTTATGGAGTTGCGGATGGTTTTGCGACGCTGGTTAAAACAGGTTTTTACCACCTTTTTGAAGAGGACTTCATCACAGCCCAAAGAGGTACGGCTGTTGCGGGTAAGACGGATTACACCGCTTTTTACTTTTGGAGGCGGAACAAACACATGTTCAGGTACGGTAAAAAGGTACTCTATGTTGTACCAGGCCTGAAGCAATACCGAGAGGATTCCATAAGATTTGTTCCCTGGGCCGCTGGCAAGGCGCTCTGCCACCTCTTTCTGGAGCATGCATACCACCTGGGGAATGGTCTCTTTGTAATCCAGCACTTTAAAGAAAATCTGCGAGGATATATTGTATGGAAAATTCCCTATTACAGCAAATTCTCCCGAAAAGATTTTCTCCAGGGGAACCTTAAGGAAGTCTCTCTGCTGTAGAGAGTAAAGCATCTGAGGATATGTTTTCTGAAGATATTCGATTGATTCTGTATCAATCTCACACACCTCCAGTTTTATCCGCGGATTTGCAAGCAGATATTTGGTAAGGACACCTGTACCGGGGCCTATTTCAAGAACCTGCAATTTCTTGTCTGCTCCCGACATAGACTCACCAGCGGTCTCCCTCTCTGCACGCGGTTCCTGCAGACATTGCATTTTCTCCCCCTGATGTCGGTCATCTTCTTGCAGCGGTTCCGGAAGTATAAGTCCGTCCACTATCCTTTTTGCTATTGATTCGTCTGCCAAAAAGTGTTGCCCGAGCCCCTTCTTGGCCTTTACTCCGTATTGTGTTGCCATAATTCACAAAGGTAATAAAAATTGTTGCACCTGTGCCGCGGAGAAGAGAAAGTTCCCTCCGGGGCACATTTCGGTGCATTTTTGTTCCCACGGAGGGATTCCGCTGCCTCCCGGGAACAAAATGGCGGGGTTTTGTTCCCGACAAGAAGAAAAAATGCCGCCCGGGCACGTTTTGGTGCCTCAGCGTGCCCATTCCAGCGCAGGCGGGCACATTTTGGTGCGATTTTGTTCCCGCAGAGGAGAATTGTTGCCTCCCGGGCACGTTTCGGTGCCTCAGCGTGCCCACTCGGGCACAGGCGGGCACATTT